>CAIODU010000256.1 GCA_903857165.1 uncultured Methylococcaceae bacterium
ATGATCATGCCGAAGCTCCACAGCGCCAGACCCATGGCTTGCGGCTTGCTGATCGACGGAAAACGCATGGCAACAGTGTCTATCCAGTGGTAAAGTTCGGGTTGGCGAGACATGGCGGCACCTCCGGTGGAATGATGTTTTTGACACCCATCAATTTACCGCAACACACTGTCTCGTCAACCTTTTTTTAAAAACCTACACTTGTAAGGTGCTGTGTCTTGGGTTTGGCGGGGCGAGGGGAAATATGACCAGCGCGTTATTTATGCACCAACGCCCTTGCAGTTTGCAAGCCACGTCACGCTCCCCAGCCCTGCCCCAAATGACAATTTGCTGCGCAAGCCCGGCACGTCACAGGAATACTGGCGGCACCGCAGCCAGTCGAACCGGCTGCTGGCGTGGAAATTCCACGGCGTGCTGGAGGCCGCCGCCGACGCGATGGATGAAACCCACCGGGGCATATCCATGGCCGGGAACCTCAATGCGCCTCCGCAACTACTTCTTCCTCCGCCGCCATCTGGGCGAGGGGCATCTGGATCTGCTGCGCCTCTTCCTGAATCGCCACACCGATGGATCGTCGGCGGCAAGTTGTGCTTGACGGTCAACCACTTGGGCCAGATAATCGGCTGTGTCTGGATGCCCGCGAACGCCCACGACACTTGGTTCAACCCGCTGATCGAAGCCTTCGAGGGTCATTCCGTGATCTTCGGCGACACCGGGTTCCACGCCAAGGAGGGCGACCCGCCCAGCCTGAAGGTGTGCCAGCGAGGGGAGCGCAACGAGCGGATGCTGGTCGAGACCGTCGACTCCATGCTCACCGTGGTGTGCCACATGAAGAAGATGAGGCATCAGGTTCTGGGGTATTTCCAGTCCCACCTTGGCATCAGGAGTTTTGAAATTAGGAATTCGGCTGCTTTAGACCGTAGCAGTTTGACCGGTCAAACTGCTTTTGGTCGAGTTGGTTGCCTGGTTGTGTGCGGATGAAACCATTGCAGCAGTTGTCTCCGGGGTTTTTGCCCGGTTTTGGCAGCAGCAGTTTGACCGGTCAAACTGCTTTATCGCAATAAGTTTCTATCAGTTTTCCCAAGTCATGCATAAAAGCCTCACTCATCATCATGGAAACCTCCGGGGCTATCCTGATTAACAACCCGCGTGAAGCATGATTGTAGGTAAACAGCTTATGCCCCGAAGAGGACAAGAAAATATTTTTCGCCAGGGATTGGGTCTGGATTATCGAATGCACCGGTGTTTCGGCTGCAGGCAATCCATGTTTATCCATGGTTTCGGGTGTGGGTATTGGATTTTCAATGACCGGGGATTGTCCATTGGAATCAGACAATAGGGCATGGGCGTCAGCGGGTGGGTCGGGCTCGGCATGGGTTTCTGCCGTCGGCGGACGATTGTCCGTCCGGCTTGGGGCAGATGTGATTATGTTTGCCTGCATGCTCTGCACATCGGTTCTGGACAGGCTACCGGATTCGATGCTTGGAATGATCTTGAGGGTTTCCCCAATGCCTATGGCCTTACTGGTCTTGTTGATCTCATAACCCAACCGATAGGGCACCTTGGTAATATCAGAGAAACTCTGCACCACAGCGTCCGGCAGTTCGGCAAATCCGAGATACAGGCTCAATTTTGATTTGGATATCCCCTCGGCGTCGGCCAGATTCTGGGCGCTGTCAAACACCCCCAAGAACAGGGCCTTTTGATAGCTTTTCGCTTTGGCGAAATCAGAGAGGTTGCGACGCTGCTTGTTCTCGGTCGACATCAGCACATAGGCTTCCTGGTCGCTCAGTTCCCGCACAATGGCCTGAACGGGGATGCCCAGGGTTTGGGCGGCCAGCCATCTCACCCTTCCGCAAATGACTTCGTATTCAATGCCGGGATCGTCGTAGTCCTTGACTTGGCGAACCACAATCGGCTGGATTTGGCCTATTCCCCCGTCTTGGAAAGACTTGACTAGTTCGTCTTTGTGCAAAGCTTCGTTCGGTGGCCTGTCCGCGAGCCTCCATGCCCGGCAGGCATTTGGCGGAATCTCGACGGGGATGCCATTGTGCAAATTGGCAACGGGATTGCGCGATGACAAGCTGCCTTGCGACATTGCCGGTTTCATCGTCGCGCTTTTGACCAGCAAATCCATCGCCGCCAGTTTTTTTGGCTTTTGCATCATGCAGCCTCCCTATTTTTGGATTTGTTCCCATCCCTGGCCATGGCAACGGTGTCTGAATCCCATAATGATTTGGCGTGGATCAATATCTCTTGGTTGACCGAGTCAAAAGCGCTGATCGCACGCCTATAGGTTTCCCGGCTGCCTCTGACTTCGGTGATTTCATACACGCTGACCATATCGTTGCCTGATTTCAAAAGTTCGGCGCTTTCGATCATTTGGTTGGTCAGGATGGTATCGCCATAGATACTTCGCAACATGGATGCGGCACGCACATGTTCGGCCCCGCCGTTGAAACGGGTAATCAGCAAAGATATGCGGGCAAGCCTCAGATTGTCCAGGCTTTCCAATATATGGAAAAACTGGATGCTGGAACTGATATCCACCATCGTCGGAATGATGGGTGTCACGATGTAGTCGGCGGCGCAAAGCACGTTGATGGATAACAAGCCCAAGGCAGGCGGGGCATCGACCACGATGATGTCGTAGTCGCCGGCGACACTGTCAATCGCGTCCCGCAAGCGTGTGCTGTTTTCGCCCATGCCAAGCAATGCCATTTCCGCACCGACCAAATTTAAGTTTGACGGAACCAAATCCAGGCGATTCCAGTAAGTTTTACGGATGGCCTGGCGAATTTTACCGGCCGACTCGGTGAGGGCGGGTGCGCAAGTCTCACCTGCGGCGATATGGAGTTGTGGGTTGTAGCCAAACAAGGCCGTCATGCTGGCTTGAGGATCCATATCGATCAACAGCACGCGATAGCCTTGCCGAACCGCGTATTGGGCAAAATGGGCGGAGGTGGTGGTCTTGGTGGAACCGCCCTTAAGATTGGCGAACGCAACCACCAAGCCATGCCGGTTGCTCTTTTGCGGCAGCCTGCCAAGGGATTCCCTGATTTTGTTGATGTGTTCCATCGAATAGGCCCGACGGCCGCCTTCATCCTTGGCGGGAGGCAATACCTCCCCGCTGGTCTCCAGTTTTCTCAGGTAGACAGTGCTGATCCCAATCAAGCGGGCTGCTTCGGATATGCCGAGCAGCGGAAGCGTTTTCTCGGCCGCCGCCGTATGGGTGTGCGCCATCAACATGCCAAGAGCTTCCGCACCGCGTTGCGCGAGGCTGGAAAAGAACCCAGAAGTATCAAGATGTAGCGTTTCATTCAGCATGATGGCGATGTTTCTATAAAATTTGGATTTATTCGTATTTTACAGAAACACGCTTAAAAAATGCAAGTTTTTTAATTTACCGATATTATTGGCATGTATCAATTAGGCCGCATCCTTAAGGGATGACAGGTACTCTGGGTCACACAAACGCGGTCTCGCACACCAACAGCGGACAGCTTTTGAGCTTAACTTCATCCGAGATGTCTTACATATGGGCATGTCCTGAAATTTTTTCGTTTCGGGGGGCAATCCAATTTTCTTTGGCAAATTTGAAAGCAAGCCCTGCCTAGACAGGCACTCTGGATCACAGAATGAGGCACTCTGGATCACAGATGGCAGGTACTCTGGGTCACGCAAGATAGTTATCCACAGTTTTTTCTTCCCATGGCAGGTACTCTGGGGCACACTTTCATCGAACATCAGGTACTCTGGGACACGCTTTTTGAATAAATCAGGCACTCTGGGGCACGCTATCACCAAAAATCGGGTACTCTGGATCACGCGGGGGTTTGAAAAACAGTCACACAGGTACTCTGGGGCACGGATAACGGGTACTCTAGATCACAATTGGACAATTAACTATATGATTCAAATTCAAAAAAAAATGCTTCCCTGTATTCCCTCCCTAAAGATATCCTCTTTCCCCGCCTTGCCTTAGCCAAACACATGCGCACACCTGTAATACAGCCCATCCACAAGTAGTGCGGATACACCAATAATGGCGCATTGTGCTAAAGTATCGTACTTTCCTAATCATGACGAATGTGGCTTCCACAAAAAAAGAAACAACAAAGCATGCCGATAAAACAAACCGGGGGAGACATCCGCCAACTCAATCTGTTCCAGACCTTCTACGGCCCAAGGGACACCCACAAACAATTGTCGAACATCATTGACATTTGGGACGCGGCGCCAAAATATGTAACGCCAAGACGCAACTCCAACTTATCTGTCTACGCCTTCGACCAAGTGGTCGAAAGGACGTTCGAATTCAAGGGGGATGTGTTGCGTGTGAGGACAGCCGCAGCAGCTTTCAAAGACGCAAGCGGGAAAACCGTGATCAAACTTCCCACGCCACGTGAAGAACTCATAGAAGATGTGCTGCGCAAGATTGCCGTACAACAAAAACTTGCCAGCGTCGGTTTGACCACCCTGAGCACAGGAGAGGAAGTCAGGGTGTTCAATGTCAGGTTTTCCCTATATATGTTGCGCAACGAACTTGCCAAGTATGGCCACAGCATCAAGTACGCCGACTTAGTCGAAGCTTTAATGATCATGTCGGGCAGCATAGTGGAAATTGCCTACGCGAACAAACGGACAGCCATCCACCGCGCCGCCATTTTGACCAGCCTAGTGGGTGTCAGCCGGGAGGATTTGCGAAACGACCCCAACGCGCTTTGGGAAGCCTGTTTCCATCCCATGGTTGTGTGCAGTCTGGCGACCATAGAATACCGACAGTATGACTACAGCCACACTATGTGCTACAGGCTATCCCTAGCAAGATGGATACACAAGCGCCTGTCCATGGTGTACTCCAACGCTGGCATGCTTCACCCCTATAAACTCAAGCTATCCAGCACAAGAAACAACAGTGGTCTCATTAACCACTCTACCGTTCGCCACCAAGTCCGTGCCATCGACGATGCTTTGGATGAAATGAAATCACTACATGTCATACGCCTGATCGAACGGCAGCAGATTATAGAAGGACGGAAAATACAGGATGTGGAATACACTATACACCCCACCATGGAATTTATAGCCTTGGTCAAGGCAGCAAACGCCCGTCAACGGGATGCCCGAAACGCCATCAACGAATCGGCTAAAGTATAATTTATTGCCCGCGATACTCGCCATCCACTTCAAACTAGGAAAGTATCCCGGGGAACAGGTGAATGCCCTCTTGATACCTTTCCACGCCATGCTCTCCGCCCTCCCCAGCATGGTTTCGGCATCCACCAGCTTGGCACCGTTCCAGTGCCGCTCCAAGATGCCCCGACACCGTTCGACCGGGTTGTACTTGCTGTGACAGGGCGGGAAGTAAAGCAGTTGGGCCGGGTTGACGCCGGTCGAAAATTGACCAAGGGGTTTAGCGGTGCAGCGTACTACATCGCGCTGGATTAGTCGACCAAACTGAGACGGTTTTGAACTCCTTTTTGGGGTGTGTCGTTATTGCTTCACCCTACTCGCCAGCACGGCCTCAACGATGATGGCGAGCTGGTTCAGTGTGCGCCGATTCAAGTGTGGACTCAGTGTGCTTAGGATTGCTATGATTTCAGTCATGGTCAGATCAGGTGCCGGATGTCGGACGTTGTGGTTAACCCCGGTATTCTACCTTTTCTGACCATCCACCCTTGCCCGAATCTCAAAAATAACCCATGCTGATTGGCGAAGGTATTGTCATATTGAAGCAAATATTCTAAAATGATTCGGATGATCTGTCAGGATATTTTATAAGTTGTATGGTTATGCCGGTAAAACTTCTTGCACTAGAATTTAAGAGTTTGTTTTGGTGCAAAAATATATAGTGGCATATATGATCGGATTATCGGCCTTGGTGCATCTATGTTCATCTAAGCAATGCTCATGGTAAACAATCACCTCCCTATCGCAAATTTCGATTAATTGGTTCACAATGATCCCAACATTCTGAACATTTTCGTCCCCCATGCAACTGAGCGACCACAGCCTGCGACAGATCGACGAAGCCTACCTGAAACGGTTGGGA
>CAIODU010000257.1 GCA_903857165.1 uncultured Methylococcaceae bacterium
CGACCGGTGCAGATGTGGTCCGGGTCACCATCGAAGCCTTCGACCATGCCTGCCACCAGTCTCGCACGGGGCAGAGCGCATCCGGCAAGCCATTCTTGGATGTCGAGGATTTCGTTGGCGACACGCCCGGCCAACCCCCGGTGCTTGCCCCAAAGTTCGCCGACCGTGCCGCCGGTTTTAAGCCCAGCGATGTTGATGGTGAGGATGTAGAGGTTTTTCCGCACCAGTTCGTACAACAGTTCGTTGGGAGGAATTTCCCAGTTTGGGACATTAAGCACGTCCAGCGCACCCGTAACGAGGGAAGCCTTGGGTCCGCAGACCGGGGTCGGCTGGACGGCGACGAAAGGCCGACCCTTCTTTTTGTCGAACCACACCACAATCACGGTGGGTTCGGCTATGCCATGCCTGTGCCAATCTCGGGGCAGCAATTCATTTTGCAGCAGAGCCAACCGTCCGCGCCATTGATCAGGCATGGACTCCAGCACGGGGTGCAATTCGTTTTCCCCAACGGCCACCAACACCAGTTCGGGTTCCGGGATGGCAGATGCCATGGACGCGAGTGCCGTGTCCCGAAGGACTGGATACACGGGATGGCCCGATTTCAACAAGCCGCTGGCGAAAAGCTCACCCATTTCGCCCATGCCAACAATCACTACAGGTCTTTTCATGGTTTACTATCTCCTATTGATCTTGCCCGGCGCATTTGCCTTTGGTTCTGTCACGCTGGGTGGTTTACTGTACCGGACAAAACACCGCGATGGAATGTCAACCTTACCATCAATTTACCAGACATGAATCTGCTCGATAACATACAACCCTTTTACGTGATGGAATTGCTGACCCGCGCCAAGGCATTGGAACAGGCGGGGCATGATGTCGTCCATATGGAAGTGGGCGAACCGGACTTCCCCACGCCGCCTTTGGTCGTGCAGGCAGGGATTGAGTTCCTTGCCAAAGGCGAGGTGAAATACACGCCCGCCGCCGGTTTGGTGGCTTTGCGCGAGGCCATTGCCCGGTTTTACGCCGAGCGTTACAACGTGGACGTGCCGGTCAGCCGCATCTTTGTCACCCCCGGCGCATCGGGGGCGGTTTTGCTGGCCTTGGCAGGTTTGATTGAACGGGGCGGCGAGGTGTTGTTGTCCGATCCGGGCTATCCCTGTTACCCCAACTTCGTGCGGTTGCTCGGCGGCGAACCGCTTTTCGTGCCGGTGGGTGTCGAGACGAATTTCCAGCTTGACGCGGAAACGCTGGAACGCCACTGGACTACTAAAGCGCGGGGTGTAGTCATGGCCTCGCCCTCCAACCCCACTGGCACGATGGCTGACAGCAGGATCTTGCAAGGAATCGCCGAGTTTCTTGATGGCCACGGCGCGTTCTGGCTGTCCGACGAGATTTATCACGGGCTGGTCTACGGCGAACTGGCCCGCAGCGCCCTTGAATTTTCCGGCCAAGCCTTCGTCATCAACAGCTTTTCCAAATACTTCGGCATGACTGGCTGGCGCTTGGGCTGGGCAGTCGTCCCCGAAGCCTTTGTCGGCGCGGCGGAGCGGCTGGCGCAAAACCTGTTCATTTCCGCCCCCACGCATTCGCAAATGGCGGCGCTGGCGGCGTTCAGCCCGGACAATCTGGCTGAGTTGGAGCGGCGGCGGCGCGAGTTCGAAACCCGGCGCGATTTCCTGTTGCAGGAATTGCCGGGTCTGGGATTCGGCATTCCGGTCCGGCCCCAAGGCGCATTTTACATCTACGCCGATTGCAGCCGGTGGACCGATGACAGCTTCGAGTTCGCCTGGCGATTGCGGGAAGAAGCCCATGTCGCCGTCACACCGGGCAAGGATTTTGGCCTGAACCAACCGCAACGCCATCTGCGCTTTGCCTACACAGCCTCGGTGGAGCGTCTGGCCGAAGGGGTAAGCCGTATTCGGGCTTTC
>CAIODU010000258.1 GCA_903857165.1 uncultured Methylococcaceae bacterium
TCCCAACCGTTTCAGGTAGGCTTCGTCGATCTGTCGCAGGCTGTGGTCGCTCAGTTGCATGGGGGCGAAAATGTTCAGAATGTTGGGATCATTGTGAACCAATTAATCGAAATTTGCGATAGGGGGGTGATTGTTTACGTCTCGGCGGCTAGTTTACCGGAATGTAAGTCAGGATTGAAGATTGGATTTTGTTTGGCGGTTTTCCCAAGGATGTTCGTAGACGCAGGGCGGGCTAGGCGCGCACACCGCGAAGCTTGACTTATGCCCCGGCACTATCGTGCGCCGAGGCCCAACAAGCAGGCTACGGACAAAAACCGATCCTACCTGATGGAACCCCGTTCGGCTTCGATTTTTGCCCGATCCTCCTTGCGCCCCATTTTTTCCATCAGCGCAGCCGTGCCGGAAAGCATGGTTTTCAGGCTGGCGGCATTGGCTTCAGGGTCGGCGCGGTACAGTTCACGTTGGACGGCGAGTGCCTCCCGGTAGGCTTTTTCCGCGTCGTCGTAATGTTGGCTATCGCGGTACATCACCGCCATATTATTCAGCGTCATGGCGACTTGGGGCTGGTAAGTTGCCGGGTTGTCTTTGGCTAAGGCAGTGCGAATGTCCAAGGCTTCCCGATAGGCTTTTTCCGCTTCGTCAATGCGCTTGGCATCGCTGTATGCATTACCGAGATTATGTTGGGTCATGGCGAGGCTTGGCTCGTAGGTCGCAGGATCGCTGCGGGCCAGTTCACGTTGCAGGTCACGCGCTTCGCTCAAAGCCTTTTCCGCTTCCGCCGGGCGTTTGGTTTCGCTATATAGATTTCCGAGATTGCTCAATGTCGCGGCCATATCGGGCCGAAACGCGTTCGGATTATCCCGCGCCAAGCTACGCGTAGTGTCCAAGGCTTCCCGGTAGGCTTTCTCTGCCTCTCCATGCCGTTTGTCGCCACGGTAAATGTTTCCCAAATTGATGAGCGTCGCCGCCACCGAGCGCTGATAAACGGCAGGCTCGTCACGGGCCAGGCTGCGCCGGATGTCCAAGGCTTCGCGGTAAGCTTTTTCCGCCTCGTCCAGGCGCTGGTTTTCACGATAGAGGTTTGCAAGGTTATTCAGACTCAAGGCCAAGTCGGCGGGTTTATCCTTGGCCTGCCCGCGACGGATTTCCACTGCCTCACGATAGGCTTTCTCCGCCTCGCTGGTGCGTTTGGACTCGCTGTATAGCATCCCTAGGTTATTTAGCGTTGCCGCAACCGAGGGAAGGTAAACAGCAGGATTGTCCTTCGCCAAAGCCCGGTATTGGTCGAGCAGGGAAGTGTAGAGGGATTCCGCCGAACCTTGTGAGTTTTGTTCCTGCAAGGCTTTGGCATTGGCAAAACTAAACTCCTTGTTGTCAGGCTGCATTTGCCGGGCTTTTTCCAACAAGGGCACCGCGCTTTGCGGTTGGAACTGAAGCAAATATATTTGCGCCCTTAAATAATAATATCCGGCACTGGCCGTGCCTTTGCCCTCCTGTGCGGCAATCAGTTCATCCAACAAACGGGAGGCTTGGTCCAAATCCAGTCGTTGTAAGGCTTGCAGCACATTGGTATCGCTTTGAACCGTATCCCCAACTTTCCTCAGCGATTCCATCAGGCTTTCATAGTGTCCCTTCCATTGCGCGGCCTCAGCCATTAAGTCAGTGGCCGATTCGGCATTTCCCTTGTCGGCAAACAATTGACTGGTTTTCAACACGCCCTCCAAACTGACCTCACCGGCATTGATATGATCCAACACGGCACCTAAGATGATGTTGTTGGCTGCCAATAGGCTGCGCATTTGATCGAAGGAAGGCTTCAGATCATGGCGGATTTGGAAAAATGCATCTTCAATGGCTTTGGCATCTTGGCTGGAAAGGCCACAGTGTGCACTGGTGGATAAAATGCCCTTGTCATCAACCTGCACCAGTGCGGTGGCGCATTCGTTAGACGGCTCCGCCTGGTCTTGGGCATGAACCGTCGCCAGGCAGGACAAGGCAAGAATGAAGGCAAAATATTTTGGAATATCCATCGCTTAACCCGTTAAATTACAGAAGGATAGGGGATTCATAAAACGCTACATCCATGCAATTTATCCAGTCCGTACTGATGCGCCCTCTTCGTTGGCGCATCCCATGCGACTGACCGCACCCTACCGAGCTATATTCCATGAGTTTAGAACGGCACAAACTTGGGCCTACCCTTCGGCTTGCCTCCTACCTGTTGTGGGCCACCCACCTTTTTTGGGGCGCTCATGTCCAGGGGGAAGTTATCGGGCGTGAGTCGCTTCCTTTGCTCCTCATCGGCGATCTGCCGTTTCCTATCCTCCTCTTCCTTAAGCAGACGCTCTTTTTCGCGCTCAACGGCGATGTATTTATTCACACCTTCCACATGTGTTTCGATCTGGCCTTCTGTAATGCTGGAGCGGCGTGCGCGCCCAGCAGAAACCAGCACATCATTCAGCCTCTTGAACGGGCGCTCCATTGGATCGGCATCGTCGAAGTTCTTGCCGACGAGCAAGCTCTTGGAGTCAAGCACCAGTTGCTCCACCACAGTCATCCACATTTCGCTGTCGTGGTCTAAGTACCATAAGCCGTCATTGTTTTGCGACTTAGAGCCGTAGGAGTAGGTCGATTTGATTGCGGGCATGGCGGTTTCCTCAAGGTAAAGGCAGAGGGGTGTTTGCAATAATTTTAGCCCTAGGTCGTCGGGAAATACAAGCTTATTCCACCAACTAATTCAGTATGAAAAAAATAGGGGATGAAATTGGCGAAAGTGACATCTGTTCGGATGGCGGCCGATGCCAGCGGGGTGGGGAGTTGCGACCACCCGCGCGACGGGCAATGCCTAAGCCGCACCTCGAAAACCGGTAAAACCAGCTACTTCCAAATGCTCTGAATTGTGGCCAAGTTACTTGATTTTTCATTTCTGGACTGTATCATTAAATACATAAAATTATTTTAATGGTATCGCCCATGCTTTCCAATCTCCGTCCAGTGATGCAACCGACACCGTTTTCAAAAGAGTTTGTGCGCTTTTTAAACCTCCTTGCTGAAGACAATGATAATGAATGGGACAAATAAAGAACACACCGTCATCGAAACAGCGTTGGCACTGCTGTTTATTGCCATACTGCTGCTGACCTGCCTAAAGATAGCACAGCCTTTTATCGCCGCTATCTTTGGTGGCATTGTCATCTGCGTGTCCCTTTGGCCGCTTTATATCTTTTTGTCGAAAGCATTGGGCAATCGGCGGAAGTTGGCCGCCGCGCTGATGACCCTCATCACCATGATGATATTTGTCGTTCCCATAGGATTTGCGGCGGAGAAATTACTTGACAGCATACCCATGCTGGAAAAATTGGCTTACGATCCCTCTTGGCTGAAACTAGGCGAACCGCCCGCCTGGATCGCGCAAATTCCCCTGTTCGGGGGAAGCCTCGTCAATGCCTGGCATCAAGGTTTGGAACATGCCATACTGGATGCGGATAAAATCAGACCCCTACTCTTGCAATCGGCGAAATGGTTATTGTCGCAAGGGGCCGGTTTTGCGATGACGATGCTGGAGATCATCCTTGCCACGTTGATTGCAGGTGTAATGTATGTCCATGCCGAAGATGGCACCCATCTATTCAGGAAGTTTGCCCGTCGCATCGCGAGCGCCAAAAGCGCGGCAGTGATTGATGTGGCCGGCCACACTATTCGCGGGGTCTCTCTGGGAGTCATCGGCACGGCCGCCCTTCAAGCCGCATTATCGGGTTTTGGCTTCGCCATTGCGGGCATACCGATTTATACCCTGTTGGGTGTGCTTTGTTTTATAACGGCTTTGTTACAGATAGGCACTGGCTTGGTGTGGATTCCGGCAGCAATCTGGTTAGGGTACGACGGCCATCAAGGCTGGGCAGTTTTTACAGTGGCATGGGGGATATTCATCAATACTATCGACAACTTCATCAAACCCTATGTCATCAGCAAGGGCAGCAATCTGCCTTTAGCGATCATCTTTACCGGAGTCATCGGCGGTTTGCTGGCTTGGGGATTCATGGGCATGTTCATTGGCGCCACCTTGCTCGCAGTGGCTTATACCCTGTTCATGGAATGGCTGAACCAAGACCATTTTGCGTAGCGAGGAGAGGGCAAGGCATGCCTTGCACTTTGGCTTAACCCGATGGCATTGACCCTTACACTGTGATGAACTGCTCGTCCTGCGGAGCGGTGCTGCCCGCCAATTCCACTATTTGCGAATATTGCCATGCCCACAACCCCATTGACTTGCATGGGATTATCGGTTTTTCCATAAAGCATCAGGAAACCGAAAGGCATTGCCCTAGTTGCCAAACGCCTTTGCAACTGTTGGAGTTGGCGACCAAGCCAACGGTTTGTGTGGATCGCTGCCCAAACTGCGGCGGTTTGTTTTTCCCGCCAGGCGGGATAGGGTTTCTGCTTGACCAAGTGGTCGGCCCGGTTTATGCCGCAAACCGCGAGTTATTGGGGAACCTGCAAAGGGAACTTTACCGGCCTGAAAAAATTGTCTACCGCAAATGCCCGGTCTGCCCGCAGTTGATGAACCGGAAAACCTTTGGCTACCGCAGTGGCGTGGTGCTGGACCGCTGCGCCAGCCATGGCGACTGGCTGGACAGCGGGGAGTTTCTGCATTTGGCGGAATGGAAAAAAGCGGGCGGGTTGTTGGCGGAGAAATAGCTTGGGTTGCCTACCCCGTTTTCAATTCATTTTCCTGTTCATCCTGCCTCTTTCTTAGTCTGAATTTAGCCCGATGGGACGCAATTAAAACATCGCAAGGACTGCGATGACGAATTAGGTACGCCACGGGTGATCCGGCAAATCGGCGACGCCAATTGCCTCGGCCCCGGCTTTGGCAACGAGGTCATCGTTCTCCACCGCGCTGCCGCTGACCCCGATTGCCCCGATCAGTACGCCCTCTTTAGTCACAATGGGGACGCCACCGGGAAAGGTGATCAACCCGTCGTTGGAATGCTCGATTCCGTAAAGAGGCCCGCCCGGCTGGGACAATTTGCCAATCTGCCCCGTGCGCATCCCAAAGAAACAGGCGGTTTTGGCTTTCTTGATGGCGATATCGACACTGCCTACCCAAGCATCGTCCATCCTAACGAAAAGCTTCAAGTCCGCGCCTGAATCCACCACTGCAATGCACATTTGGGTGTCGAGTTCTTTCGCCTTCTGGATGGCTGCTGCCAATGCTTGCTCTGATTGTTCGTGTGTCACATGCATGAGATTTCTCCGCTTTTGTTGTTGAGGGGTGATTGGTGGGCTTTCATTTTTGATATGGTTTGTAACATTAACATGTCACTTTCGCCAAAAAGCCGGCGTGAACAATACCAGCACGGTAAAAATTTCCATGCGGCCTAAGAACATCGCCAAGGTGCAAATCCAAGTCTGGAAGTCGGAAAGGGAAGCGTAATTGGTCGCGGGGCCGACCTGGCCCAATCCGGGGCCGGCATTGTTGAGGCAGGAGACAATGGAGGAGAGTGCGGAGACGAAATCCATCCCAGTGACAATGAGGACAAAAGTCAGCGTGACGATACTCATGAAATAGACAAAGATAAACCCCAGCACCGAGAGTTGGATGTTGGAATGGACGATCATCTTGCCCAGTTTCAGGGGGTGGATCGCTGTGGGGTGAGTGAGGAGAAACATCTGCACTTCGCTTTGTTTCGCCAAGATCAGGGTGCGCATCATTTTGATGCCGCCCCCAGTGGAACCGGTGTTCACCGTGATGCAAGCAAGGAAGAGCATCCACAACGGGACGAAAATCGGCCATTGGCCAAAATCCACACTGGAAAAACCGCAATCGGTGGCAATCGAAATCACATTGAACGCGGCATTTCGTAGGGCCGTCAAGAAATCGGGGTAAACCCCTTTCAGGTTAAGGTATCCGGCTACGGCCAAGCAACTTCCCATAATTAGGGCCAGGTAGGGCTTTGCTTCGACATCATATAGGTAAGGGTTTAAGCTTCTGTTGCGCACGGCGAGAAAGTGGGTGGCGAAATTCATCCCGGAAAGCAACATGAACACCATCAGCACACCCTCGATGACCGGCGAGTCAAAGAAGGCGATGTTGGCATCATGGGTGGAAAAGCCGCCCAAGCCCAAAGTGGAGAAAGCATGGCATACGGCATCCAACCAGTCCATGCCGGCCAGTTTCAGCGCGAGTATGCATGCCAAGGTGATTCCAGCGTAAATGGCCCATAGGTTCTTAGCCGTTTCGGCGATGCGGGGGGTGAGTTTGCTGTCCTTCATGGGGCCGGGTGTTTCGGACATGAACACCTGTCTTCCGCCAACCCCGAGAATGGGCAGGATTGCCACCGCCAGCACGATGATTCCCATGCCGCCTATCCAGTGCAATTCGTGACGCCATAGGTTAATGGCCGGGGGCAGCCTGTCCAGGCCGCTTAGCACAGTCGCACCCGTGGTGGAAAGCCCGGACATGGTTTCAAAGTAGGCGTCGGTAAACGACAGAGAGGGCAAGTAGGACATTAAGGGTACGGCGGAAATCGCGGCCATTCCGCCCCAAGTCAGCAGCACTAGGATGAAGCCATCCTTCGCCTTGAGTTCGCGGGCAAAATCCTTGGAGAGCACCCACAACACACCGCCCAAGGAAAAGGTGAGCAGCAAATCCCTGATGAACAATAGCATGGTGCCGTCGTCATAGAGCCAGGCAGTCAAAATGGGCAGCGTGTAGGAAGTGCTGAAAATCATCAGCATAACGCCGAAAACCCGGGCGAGAGAAAACAATCTAATCATGTTTATCCAAAGAACTCTGGGGACGGGGAGTTAAGCGATAGTCAGGATCCTTTCATTGCCGGTCATGGCGTCCATGGAACCGGCGATGAATGGCGCTATTGGACTAGCGGGGCAATTCGGACGTTCCCATGAGGAACTCATCCACTGCACGGGCGGCCTGGCGGCCTTCCCGGATGGCCCAAACCACCAAGGACTGTCCGCGGCGCATGTCGCCCGCACTGAACACCTTGGCAAGGGAAGTTTGGTAATTTTGGGTGTCGGCCTTGACGTTGCCACGTTCGTCCAGTTCCACACCGAGTTCATTCAACATGCCTTCCTGGGTTGGATGCAGGAAGCCCATGGCCAAGAAAGTCAAATCAGCCTTGACGATGAATTCGCTGCCTTCGATTTCGTTCATCGCCCAGCGTCCGTCTTGGTTTTTCCACTCCACACGCGCGCAACGCACCTGTTTGAGTTGTCCGTCCTCCCCTTCGAAAGCCTTGGTAGTGACACAAAATTCCCGGTCACAGCCTTCCTCCTGCGAGGAAGATGTCCTGAACTTGTTAGGCCACAATGGCCATGTAAGACCCTTGTTTTCCTTTTCCGGCGGTTGGGGAAGAATTTCTATCTGGGTCACATGTGCCGCGCCTTGGCGGATGGATGTGCCGATGCAGTCGGAGCCAGTGTCGCCACCGCCGATGACAAGGACCTGTTTGCCTTCGGCACTGATGGCGTTTGCATCGGGGTTCTTGTCGCCGGCATTGCGTTTGTTTTGTTGGGGTAGGAATTCCATGGCGAAATGCACACCGGCGAGTTCGCGTCCGGGCACCGGCAAGTTGCGCGGCAGTTCCGCGCCACCGGTGAGAACCACGGCATCATACCCATTGAGGAGGGTTTGGATTGGGATGTCGCGGCCTATGTGGTTGTTGGGGCGAAAGGCCACGCCCTCGGCTTGCATTTGGGCAATTCGGCGGTCGATGATGTGCTTTTCCATCTTGAAGTCCGGTATGCCATAGCGCAGCAACCCGCCAATTCGGTCATTCTTTTCATAGACCACCACGGCATGACCGGCACGGGCCAATTGTTGCGCACAAGCCAAACCCGCAGGGCCCGAACCAACGATAGCCACCTTTTTGCCACTACGGCGCTGGGGAGTTTGCGGCTTGATCCAGCCGTTTTCCCAGCCTTTGTCGATGATTGCACATTCGATGGACTTGATGGTGACCGGCTGGTCGTCCAAATTCAACGTGCATGCCGCTTCGCAGGGTGCGGGGCAGATGCGCCCGGTGAATTCCGGGAAATTGTTGGTGCTGTGCAGGACGTCCAGCGCCTCCCGCCACTGGTTCTGGTAGACCAGATCGTTAAAGTCAGGGATGATGTTGTTGATGGGGCAGCCGTTGTGGCAGTAGGGAATGCCACAGTCCATACACCTGGCACCCTGCTTGCCGGCCTCATCGTCGGTCAGGGAGATGACAAATTCCTTGTAATTGTGGACGCGTTCCTCGACAGGCATATATTTTCTGTCTTTGCGGGAGATTTCCATGAATCCGGTTGGTTTGCCCATAAATTAGTACCTTTTATGATTTAGTTTTGTCAAACCGCATGGATGATTGGCGGCTACGGAGATAATTTCCATCATTGTTTAACTTTTTTATATTCTTTACAAGCGGCTTTAAGGGAAGGGGGGGTGGGCTCCTGTAAAGCTTGTTTTACATAACACATTTCAACAAGCTTTTGTACTTGCTCTTTACATTCCTTTTCATATCCTGTGTAGCGGCTATCGGGGCGATTGTCTTTCTTGTCTTCATCGAAGCTTTCACCTCTAAGATACGAAAGCCACGTTTCAATATTCCATTTGGGTACGATCATTACCACTGGTTCGTGGTCTTTGCGTGGTTCTATGTCGGCCTTTTTGCAAGCCTCGTCCAAATCCTCAATACGACATTCAACCGCTAACTCGTCTGCATCCGTACACACAATCAATACAGCACCGCTACGTTGACGTATGGCTTGTAGTTGTCGAGGATATTCCTTATTCACCCATTGCTTGCGGGAACCGCCAACCTTCTCTGGTGGACGTTCTATCTCATTAATTCTATTGATGCCTCGTTTTTTGAGAAACCGCCTAGAAAAAGCACTTAGCTGCTTATCCTCACAAAGCAAAACTACACTGACTGGTTTACTCATTCCTCCCATCCTCGTGCTATGGTTTCAGACAAACTTAACCCATCAATTATCTGTTTAGGCTCATTGCTTACTTGAACAGAGCCGGTTCTGTCACGCATGAACCACTGTCCATACCCATCCCCGCCTAAATAATCAATTATTTCTGGATGATGAGATATCAATATAGCTTGTTCGATTGAGTCTCCACATTCGCTTGCCAGAGTGGATAACCAAGGTTGTATTTCCCTTAAAGCTAGAAAGTTATCCGGCTCATCTATAAATAAGGAATTCTTTTCTTTCAATCTGCTAAAAACCAAAAGGGCGTACAAGGCAATCAGCATTTTCTGCCCGTCTGATAATTTACTAAAGTTTAAGCTAAACTTGCCGTCATCAGGAGAATCAAAACTAACTTTAAGTAGTTTGGCATTTTCACCCAAAAGACTAAAGTCCAGTGATCGAAATCCAAGTAATATATCACTTAGTTCGGAGCCTAGTTTTGACACGAATTCGCCGCTTGCATGGGAAACATATCGATACCATGAAGGAAAGTTCTCCATCATCTCGCCTAGATATATGTCTTCGTCGAGGCTTCTTTTTTCCATAAGCACAGGCATTGGCCGAACTATGATAAACCTGTTGAGTTCGCGCTTAAACCGCGCAAGCAACTTCCTGTCCTTGTACTCCTCAAGGTAGCCGACTCCAGAACGTGTCTTATTTAATGGGTATTCCTGTTCAAGCGTATGGTCATCGCGATATAAGTGGGCTATGCCGTCGCTGTTAACAAACAAGGGCTTTCCATTCATACTTAATTCTTCCTTGGCGACTATTGGTTTCTTTGTTTCCTTGTCGTGCTGAATATCAAGCGTATAAGTGTAAACATCACTATCCATGGAGATGTCCATTACAAAATTTTGCAAATCAAGCTTTAGCCACTGCGTCTTATCATGCGATTTGAATAGGTCTGAAACTGATGCTTCACCAATTACAAAGTCCTGAATTTTGCGCAATACATCGAATACACTGGTTTTTCCAGAGCCATTTACCCCCAGCAATAAGTTCAGCCTATCAAATTTCAATTCAAATTTGACTAGGCAGCGGAAATTATTGACGTACAGTCGTTGTAACATAAATCTCTTCTAAAGATGCCATTGCAGTTTCCACGCGAGTGATGCTCAAAAAACAACCGAGAGAATAGTACAACATTGTTGGCATATCTATCCCCTCGATTAGTTTGTGGTTTTAATGCTGGCTCGCCCCCTGACTGATTCTGGTCTGTTGGATTTTCTCCAGCGCTTTCTTGTAATCGACAGGCATGATTTTGACGAACAGCGGCAAATAATTTTTCCATTCATCCAAAATATGGCGGGCGAATTCGCTTCCCGTGTACCGGGCGTGTCGCTCGATCAGATGACGCAGCCTTCTGGCATCCCCATTGGTCATGTCACGCATGATATCGACAAGGCCATGGCTTTCCAGATCGTCACCGTTTTGATCCAAGCCTTGAGAAACATTGTTTTCCTCCGGGATAGGCTCAAGCTCGACCATGGACAGATTGCAGCGCTTTTCAAAATTGCCGGTTGCGTCCAACACATAAGCCACGCCGCCCGACATGCCTGCGGCAAAATTGCGCCCGGTGGAGCCTAGCACCACCACCACGCCGCCAGTCATGTACTCGCAGCCATGGTCGCCAACCCCTTCGACGACAGCAATCGCACCGGAGTTGCGCACGGCGAAGCGTTCGCCCGCCACGCCCCGGAAATAACATTCGCCACTAATGGCACCGTACAGCACGGTATTGCCGACGATGATATTTTCTTCGGCTTTGAACGGGCAATCCTTCGGCGGGTAAATGACGATTCGCCCGCCGGACAAGCCTTTGCCTACGTAGTCATTGCCTTCGCCTTGTAGCTCGATGCTGACACCCTTGGCGAGGAATGCGCCGAAACTCTGACCCGCCGTACCCTTGGCCAGAATCGAAATAGTGTCTTCCGGCAAACCCGCATGACCGTAGCGCCTGGCCACTTCGCCAGAGAGCATCGCTCCGACCGTGCGGTTGGTGTTGCGCACATTCGTCTCGATGCGCACCGGTTTGCGTTCTTCCAAGGCCGGTTTGGCCTGTTCGATCAGGTAATGATCCAGCGCCTGTTCCAAACCATGATCTTGGAATTCGCAATTGAACAAAGCCACATCGGGGCCGACCTCCGGTTTGTGCAGAATTTTACTGAAGTCGATCTTCGAGGCTTTCCAGTGGTGGATGGCTCGGTTCATGTCCAGCCTTTCCGAATGGCCTATCATCCCGTCGACAGTGCGGAAACCCAAATTTGCCATGATCTGGCGCAGTTCCTCGGCGACGAAGAAAAAGAAATTCACCACATGCTCAGGCTGTCCGGTGAAACGTTTGCGCAGTTCGGGGTCTTGGGTGGCGACACCGACCGGACAGGTGTTCAGATGGCATTTGCGCATCATGATGCAGCCCTCGACGATCAACGGCGCGGTGGCAAAGCCCACTTCGTCAGCACCGAGCAGGAAGGCGATGGCCACGTCACGGCCACTTCTGACCCCGCCATCGGCCTGTACGGCAATGCGGCCGCGCAACTTGTTCAGCACCAAGGTCTGGTGGGTTTCGGCCAAGCCGATTTCCCATGGCAAGCCGGCATGTTTGATTGAAGTGATCGGGCTGGCACCGGTGCCGCCGTCATAGCCGGAGATGGTGACATGATCCGCGTGGGCCTTGGCAACGCCCGCCGCCACGGTGCCAACACCGATTTCCGACACCAGCTTGACGCTAATGCGGGCTTTCGGGTTGACGTTCTTCAGGTCATGAATGAGCTGGGCCAAATCTTCAATGGAATAAATGTCATGGTGCGGGGGGGGTGAAATAAGGCCCACGCCGGGCGTTGAATGCCGTACTTTGGCGATGATTTCGTCCACTTTGTGCCCCGGCAACTGGCCTCCCTCGCCCGGCTTCGCGCCTTGCGAAATCTTGATCTGGATGTCATCGGCGTTGACTAGGTATTCCGCAGTCACGCCGAAACGGCCGGAGGCCACCTGTTTGATGGCAGATCGCATTGAGTCGCCGTTGGGTAACGGCTTGAAGCGTTCCGACAATTCACCCCCCTCGCCCGTGTTGGACTTGCCGCCGATGCGGTTCATCGCAATTGCCATCGTGGTGTGGGCTTCATAGGAAATGGATCCGAAGGACATCGCACCCGTGGCAAAACGTTTGACAATGCTTTTGGCCGGTTCGACTTCGTCCAGCGGAACCGGCTGATCGGCGAATTGAAATTCCATCAAGCCGCGCAACGTCAACAGGCGTTCATTCTGCACATTGACCAAGCGGGCATACTCGGCGTAGGTTTTGGCATCGTTGGCGCGGGTGGCATGTTGTAGTTTGGAGATGGTCTCCGGTGTCCACATGTGGTTTTCGCCGCGCACACGATAGGCATATTCGCCGCCCACATCCAGTGCATTCCTATAGATCGGGGCATCACTGAAAGCCAAGCGGTGGCGACGCACTGTCTCTTCGGCAATTTCGGGGAGTCCCGCGCCGCCTGTGGTGCTGCTGGCACCGGTAAAGTATAGGTCGAGAAAATCCTGGGCCAAGCCGATGGCGTTGAATATTTGCGCACCACAATACGATTGGTAAGTGGAGATGCCCATTTTAGACATGATTTTCAGCAATCCCTTGCTCACCGCCTTGATGTAGCGTTTGTGGATTTCGTCTTCGGACAACTTCTCCGGCAGGGTTGCCCGCATGTGGGAAAGGGTGTCGAAGGCAAGGTAGGGGTTGATTGCCTCAGCCCCATAACCCGCCAACACGGCGAAGTGATGGACTTCGCGGGCCTCGCCGCATTCGATCACCAGCCCCACCTTGGTGCGCAAACCGGTGCGGGTCAGGTGGAAGTGTATCGCCGAGGTGGCCAGCAAGGCAGGAATGGCGACGTATTCGGCATCCATCCTGCGGTCGGATAGAACCAGAATGTTATTGCCGTCATGCACTGCCTCTTCCGCCTGGGCGCAAAGGGATTGCAGGGCCGGTTCCATGCCGGAGGCACCGGTTTCGGCCAGGAAACAAATGCTCAGCGTCTTGGTTTTGAACGCACCTGCGGTACGTGCCTCAATGCGGCGGATTTTTTCCAAGTCCTTGTTGCTGAGAATCGGTTGATGGACTTCCAGGCGTTTGTTCGTTCCACCATCATTAACGCCAAGCAAGTTGGGGCGCGGACCGATGTGGGAAACTAAGGACATCACCAACTCTTCGCGAATTGGGTCGATGGCCGGGTTGGTGACTTGGGCAAAGCCTTGCTTGAAATAATCGTAAAGCAAGCGCGGGCGGTTGGACAGGACGGCAAGCGAGGCATCGACCCCCATCGAACCAACCGGTTCCTGGCCGGTAAGGGCCATCGGTTGGAGGAAGAATTTGATGTCTTCCTGGGTATACCCGAATGCTTGCTGCGCATCGAGCAAGGTCTGTTCGTCGGGTGCCATGGCAGCCACTTCGGGAGGCAGGCTTTCCAAATGGATTTGAATTTCGTCCACCCACTGCTGGTAAGGCGCGCGCCCGGTCAGTTCAGCCTTGATTTCGGTGTCGTCAATGATGCGGCCGTGTTCCAAGTCGATGAGGAACATCTTGCCCGGTTGCAGACGCCATTTCTTAACTATTTTGTGTTGGGGAATGTCCAGCACCCCCATTTCCGAGGCCATCATCACATAGTCATCGTCGGTGATCAGATAGCGTGCCGGCCTTAGTCCATTGCGGTCAAGGGTTGCGCCGATTTGGCGGCCATCGGTGAAGGCCACTGCGGCGGGACCGTCCCATGGTTCCATCAGCGCGGAATGGTATTCATAGAAGGCTCGGCGCTTTTCGTCCATCAGCGGGTTGCCAGCCCAGGCTTCGGGGATCAGCAGCATCATCGCATGAACCAGCGAATAGCCGCCTGCGACCAACAGTTCCAAGGCGTTATCGAAGCAAGCCGAGTCTGACTGGCCATCGGCAATGAGCGGCCAAAGCTTGTCCAAGTCCTCGCCCAACAATTCGGACGACATCGAATAGCGCCTTGCGGCCATCCAATTGACATTGCCGCGAACGGTATTGATTTCGCCGTTATGGGCGATCATGCGGAACGGATGGGCCAAGTCCCAAGTGGGGAAGGTGTTGGTCGAGAAACGCTGGTGAACCAGCGCCAGCGCAGAAAGCAAAGTCTCGTTTTGCAGATCAAGGAAGTATTCACCAACTTGGCTGGCCAGTAACATGCCCTTGTAAACCAGCGTCCGGGAAGAGAATGAAGGTAGGTAAAAGGCCTTGCCACAGGACAGGCAAAGTTCGCGCACCGCATTTTCGGCCTGTTTGCGGATGACAAACAATTTGCGTTCAAAGGCATCTTGGGTCTGCGTATTCAACCCCCGGCCGATGAATATCTGCCGGATGAAAGGTTCCACTGCCTTGACCGATTCGCTCAAACCCTTATTATCCACTGGCACGTCGCGCCAGCCGAGGACGGTCTGGCCTTCGGCTTGAATGAACCCAGTGAGGATATTTTCGCACTTCGCCCGCTCGCCTTCTATTTTGGGCAGAAACACCATGCCCACGCCATATTCCCCCACGGGGGGCAAGCTGATACCCCGCTTGGCCGCTTCTTCGCGGAGGAAGGCATCCGGGGTCTGGATGAGTATGCCCGCACCGTCACCCGCCAAAGGGTCGGCGCCCACTGCCCCGCGGTGCGTCAGGTTTCTAAGGAGTTCCAATCCTTGCTGGATGATATGATTGCTCTTGTTGCCCTTGATGTGGGCGATGAAACCTACGCCGCAAGCGTCGTGTTCGTTTCTCGGGTCATACAGACCCTGTTTGGCGGGTAAAGTGTCGTAACTCATTTTTTTACCTCATTCGGTGTCTGAGCACTGAAGAAAATTTCACCGTTTCGCTTAAGGCTTGGACAGGCAAAACTGGTTTGCGGGTCCCGTTTTTGGCGATCAAAGTGTCTGTTGTTGCCCTAAGTTTCTGAATTTAAGTGGTTGGCTGGATGGCGGCCAAGCCAGCCAAGGCGCAAAATAGCCCGTCAATATAGGAAATTTGGCCGCACTTTTCAAGCATTGTGAAAGCATGAGGCCAACTTCCCCTTTCTGTGTTAAGAATAAACCGCATTAACCGACAATGCGACTCTTTTAAGTTGTTTAGGTCTGCCTATTGCTTTTAATAGTTTATTCACTATCAAAATATATAAATTGCAGATAGGGCTGAAGGTTTGCCGAAAGCAAAAAAGTTAGGTGTTTGGGCGTTTTAAATGCCGCATAGGTCTTCCACATTAGCTCCTAATGTCGGACAATGCCGCTCATTCCGAGAATTCACCCTAGATTTACATTTTTTTAACACAACAATTATAAGGAAAAGCCATGGAAAAAGCCTTTATCTTGCACATGTTCACCCCTGAAAAGAACCTCAGCCCCTTCGACGTGAACATGGCTGTGGATGCTGGCTGGCTATCGACCAGTCCCTACACCCAACTCGATTCGGGAGAAATTCCTATGTTGGTGCAAGACGCCATTTTCTCCCGTGGATCTGCGGGCGGGAGGCGCACCGGCATATTCATCGGGGGCCGCGATGTGAAAACGGCCATGGAGATGCTGAATGTGGCAAAACAATCCATGGTTCCCCCTTTCGAGGTTTCGGTGTTCGCCGACCCGAGTGGCTCTTTCACCACGGCGGCCGCCATGGTGGCCCTAGTCGAGAACGAACTGTTGAAACATGGCCAAGGGTTGGATGGCGCGAATGTGCTTTGCCTTGGCGGCACCGGCCCGGTCGGGCAGATTGCCGCCGTGTTGGCGGCCCAGTCTGGTGCGAATGTGACCATCATCGGTCGTCAACTGGAAAAGGCACAGGCAGTCGCAGCGCTGTGCAACAAAGAGTACGGCGAAGGCAAAACCAAGATTGAGGGCAATGCCGACGCCAACAAGGAGGAACTGATCCTGGATGCGGATGTGGTTTTTGCCACTGCCGCCGCCGGCATTCAGGTGCTCAGTGCCGAACTGATTGCCGCAGCCCCCAGGCTAAAGGTTGCCGCCGATGTCAATGCGGTGCCGCCTTCCGGCATCTCCGGCCTTGACCCTTTCCACAAAGGCGCTCCGATCAAGGATTCCAACAGTGGGGCGGTGGGCTTCGGTGCCTTGGCCATCGGCAATCTTAAATACCAAACCCAGCACAAGTTGCTTGTCATGATGCGCCTTCAGAACCGTAAAAGCGACAAGCCGGTTATCTTGCATTACGAACACGCCTTCGAGGCGGCGCGGAATTTAATCAAGAAGCCTTGATGATAGAATCAACTTAATTGTTTGGCAACATCCGATCCTACGGGAACTTAAATTCATGGCAATACGATCCATCATCCACATGTTCGACCCGATGCCCCATAACAGCCCGTTCGACTTGAACATGGCGGCAGATGCGGGTTTCGAGGTATTGCTGCCCTACAGCAATGTCAAGTTGGCGGAAGTCAATGGCTTGGTGCAGGACGCGATTTTTTCGCGTGGGCCGACCGGAGTGAAACGAACCGGCATTTTCATCGGTGGACGCGACATCGGTTTGGCGATGGACATGCTGGACGCCGCGAAAAAAGCCATGGTGCCCCCTTTTGTGGTTTCAGTGCTGGCAGACCCTTCCGGCGCGTTCACCACGGCGGCGGCCTTGGTCGCAAGCGTGGAAAAGCAGTTGCTGGAAAAACACAGGAGGGGTTTGAAAGACTGTCGCGCCGTTGTGTTTGGCGGAACTGGGCCCGTTGGTTTGGGCACGGGTGTCATTGCCTCATTGGCAGGTGCCCATACCACCATCGTCGACCACCTAAGCATTGAAGTGGCATTGCAGAAAGCCGACGAATACAACCACCTCTGCGGTTGCCTGCTGCACGGCACCTATGCGAGTTCCGATGCCGACAAGGCGAGGCTCATATCCCATGCGGACATTGTGTTTTGTGCCGCCAAGGCTGGGGTGGAAGTCCTCAACGCGGACGTGCTGGCCGATGCCCAACAACTGAAGGTTGTCGGCGATGTCAACGCCGTCCCACCGCTCGGAGTGGAAGGCATCAAGCGCGTGGACAACGGCGCACCGCTGAAATACGCCACCAACAGTCCCTCCGCCGTCGGCATCGGTGCGCTTGCTGTGGGCAATGTAAAATACCAGTTGCAGAACCGTTTGCTGGCGCTGCTGCTCGAAACCGAGGAGCCAGTCTATCTGGATTTCCGCGACGCTTTCCAAAAAGCGCGTGAGCTGGTCTAGCCGATCTGAATCTCGACAGGTTGGCCGGCAACCAACCTACAACCAACTGTTTTTAAACGCTGATAGGCCGTACAAGGTATTTCCATGGATTCCCAGAAAAATCACCCACACAATTTCAGTTTTGAGTTTTTCCCGCCGAAAACCGACCAAGCCGTTGCCAACCTGCGCGACACTGTGGATAAACTGGCGAAATTGAAGCCAGGCTTCTGTTCCGTCACCTTTGGCGCGGGCGGTTCGACCCGAGAGATGACTTTCGAGACGGTCGTCGATATCCAGCAAAACACAGGCATCGAAGCGGCGCCGCACATTTCCTGTATCGCCTCGACCAAGGACAATATCCGCGAAGTTTTGCAAGCTTATCAATCCAAAGGCATTCGCCATATCGTGGCCCTGCGCGGCGACATGCCGTCGGGGATGATGTCCGTCGGGGAATTCCGCTATGCCAACGAGTTGGTGGAGTTCATCCGTGCCGAGACCGGCGATCATTTCCACATTGAAGTGGCCGCCTACCCGGAAGTGCATCCACAAGCCGCCAACGCGGAAGCCGACTTGCTTAATTTCAAGCGCAAGGTGGAAGCCGGTGCCGACACCGCCATCACCCAATATTTTTATAATCCCGATGCTTATTTCCGCTTTGTGGACGACTGTGAAAAACTCGGCATCGCCATTCCCATCGTGCCGGGCATCATGCCCATCACCAACTACACCCAACTCTCACGCTTTTCGGAAGCCTGTGGCGCGGAAATCCCGCGCTGGGTGAGGAAGCGACTGGAAATGTTCGGCGACGACCGTGTTGCCATCCGTGCATTCGGCGTGGAAGTGGTCACCGAACTGTGCCGCCGCTTGTTGGATCAAGGTGTTCCGGGCTTGCATTTTTATACGCTGAACCAGTCGGAGGCTTGTCTGGCGATTTGGGAGGGTTTGGGGTTGGGAAGGCAAGCCTAAGTATAGTAATCACACAAGTCCCCTTTCCCAATGGGTGAGCATGTCGGTATCAAAAGCAGTTAGGCTTTGGGCAACATTTATGACAGAAACTATCTGTACAATTACCAAACTTAGCGATTTAGAATCAATCACTTCACCCGGAGAAGCTGGAAACACAGTTTTTTTTCGAGGTGAGCCATGTAGTTATTACACTCTTATCCCGAAGATAGGACGGATTACCACACCGCCACCGCCGCCAGAACCAAACAAGATTCGATTATGCCTAAAGTTTGAATCTGAGGTTGTGGACGAGTTTAAAATACTTGATCGGTTCAAACGAAGCGCGTTACCTTTCCTGTCGGTATTGCCGAAAAATGATTGGGAGTGGTTGGCACTTGCGCAGCATCACGGCTTACCCACTAGGCTACTGGATTGGACATCAAATCCGTTGATCGCACTCTATTTTGCGGTAGGAAATAGATTCACAGAAAATGAACTCGCAATTGAACGAGTCCGCAATCCAAACTATAACGGTGATGCAGTTTTATATAAAATTAAAACACGGCACGGACTCATGGAAACAGCCTATGGAAATCCGTTCAAAGTTGAGGAGGGGTTATTTGCTTCCCCGGTTGTTACAAGGAGAATTCAAGCCCAAAGTGGCGTTTTTTCAATTCAAGATGATCCATTCAAATCATACAAAGAATTATTCCTTAAATACAGTAAACGGCATTTTTTTCGATTTGTCATACCATTTGAATCGAGAGAACCTATTCGGCAGCAGTTATGTCTCTATGGAATCGATCATTTTCATGTATTCCCTGACTTAGATGGTTTGACAAGAAAATTGCAAGATGAACTAAATGTTTAGTTGAGTAAGTCAGGCATTCACTTCATTATTTAATAGTGTAGTCAATTATGCCAGAATTAAGCAGATTTCTCGGAATCATAATTTACATGTATTTTACAGCGTTTTTAATGTCCATTGATTACTTTATAATCGTTGGCGGCAAAGGGTTGCCGCCCTACAACCCTTGTTACGCAGTAGGTCGGCAACCCTTTGCCGACATGGGCGTAAATAATAAAGTAACAAGTAGATATAGA
>CAIODU010000259.1 GCA_903857165.1 uncultured Methylococcaceae bacterium
CGCATAGTCAAACGCTCACTGATGTTTTCCTTGTCGTAAAACTCCCCACGGGGGTTCAATGCAAAGCCTTTTTTTTCAATCACGTCGGCGGCGAGCGGGATATCGGCGGTAACCACAAGGTCGCCGGAAGACAAGTGTTGCGCGATCCAATTATCCGCCACGTCGAAGCCAGAGCCTACCTTGACGGATTTGATGTAAGGCGAGGGAGGTATGCGGACGGGCTGGTTGGCAACCAGTGTCAAAGTCACCTTAACCCTTATTGCCGCACGAAACAGAATTTCTTTGATGGGATTCGGACAAGCGTCGGCATCCACCCAGATTTGCATATTTTCCGAACCTGAAAAATCTTGTCACACGAAGCGGTTAACAGCTCTATTGTTATTATTTTGCAATTACACCATTGCTTCGTGCAACAAGATATTTAAATTTCAACTCCTCCAGGCAGCAATTATTATTTTTTTACTACCAGCGAACATCTTAAACTAAGACGTTCATACCGCCTTTATTGCCACTTCCTATTTATTCTTCATGAGCTGCCGTTCTACTTCAGACTGGAGCTGTTTCTGCGATTCGCCAGCCCCACTGACTTCCATCTCTCTGGATTTCAAAATCAGCACCAGAACGATCGTCGCAATGATCAAGCCGCCAATATAAAGCCAGAAATGATCTTTTTCGTTTTCCATCTTGAGCTACCTCATAATTAAAAAAAAGTTGAAAAAACGCCTCTTTGGACGTTCAAAAGGTTTCGGCTGTGTGCCTTTGGACGACTGCCTACCCTGCAAGAGCGGGGTTCAAAACCCCCAACTCCAGCGAGTGGTTCACATTGTAAATTCGTGAACACTGCATTTCAATAGTTTTTATTAAATTTTTTAATCTAGCTCAAAAAAACTCCATCCATCTGTGCCTCGTCAGCCCGTTGGCATGCCCAAAAAAACCTTGCCCAAATGCCTATCCTTTTCCCATTAATTGTTTACTTTATGCCATACAAACAATGGTTTATAAAATTTTGATGTGCATTCTGCAAGCACCCCGTTGGCCGTGGGCAAGTTAGTGCGCGAGAAGTTGTGCTTTCTGGCAAAACAGACCGCATTTTCACCATCGGGCGAACATAGGCCAGACGAATTTCAAGCCGATGAGCATCAACACGGAGGCAAGGAGGGGCCTTAAAAAATACTCAGGTATCTTGGCGCTCAAATGGCTTCCCACCCAAATTCCAGGCAGGGAGCCAATCAACAGGCTGCCAAGCAGGACAAAATCGACGTTGCCCATGTGCAAGTGGCCTAAGCCTGCAACGGCAGTCAACGGAATGGCATGGGCAAGGTCGGTTCCGACGATGCGGAGAGTCGGCAGGCGCGGATAGAGAAAAAACAGGGCAACCGTGCCAAGGGCCCCCGCCCCCACAGACGACAAAGTGACCAACACCCCCAAACCCAAACCCACAAAAATCGTGGCGGGAGCCTGTAAATGATGGAAACGCCCAGGCTGGTGCGACTCGGTTTCAAGCCCTGCTTGCTTCAGCCTATTGCGAAAAAACAGGGAGAGGGAAGTTAAAATAAGTGCCACGCCAAGGGAATTGCCCATTACCGTGGCAAGCGCTTTGCGGGGGACGTCGAAATATTCCAGCCCGACTATCACAGCGATGGCACCCGGTAGGCTGCCCATGCACAACAAGCCAACAATTTTCCATTCCACCGAACCATGACTGCGATGATGCACGGCAACCCCGCCGCTTTTGGTAATGGCGGCAAATAGCAAATCGGTGCCCACGGCAGTGGCCGGGGCAAATCCGAATAAAAATACTAGCAGCGGGGTCATCAGCGAGCCACCGCCCACACCGGTAAGCCCAACCAACACTCCGACCGACAGGCCGGATACAATGTATGCAAGATCCATGAAGTTCCTTAAATTTGGCTATTGTGAAATAACTGAAAATTATAACGGATTGATGGATTCGAAATGACAGATAATAAGCGAGCCTGTAGGGGAAGACAGGAAATCCTAGCCCTCCCGGTAACAATAACTACAATCTTTTAGTAAGAGGAAAATCATGTTCACAGCAATTTTGTTGATTGTTGGAATGGTCCTGCTGGTCGCGGGTGCCGAGTCCTTGGTGCGGGGGGCTTCCAAGCTGGCTGCTTCGCTAGGCATTTCACCCCTGGTGGTGGGCCTGACCGTGGTGGCCTTTGGCACAAGTTCGCCGGAATTGGCGGTAAGCACCCATGCCGCGTTCACTGGCGAGGCCGACATTGCCATCGGCAATGTGGTGGGCAGCAATATTTTCAACATTCTTTTCATTTTAGGGCTATCCGCGATGGTGACGCCACTGGCTGTTGCCCAACAACTCATACGCCTGGACATGCCGATCATGATCGGTGCCTCTCTGCTGCTACCTATTTTGGGGATGGACGGCAAAATCAGCCGTCTTGACGGACTGTTGTTGTTTTCCTTACTCGTCGCTTACACCGTTTTCCTCATCCGCCAAAGCCGCAAAGAAAGCAAAGCCGTTCAGGAAGAATACGAGCGTGAATACGGGGTGGGGGATGAAGAAAAAACACCCCGCGCCTGGAAGATAGACCTAGCCTATGTGGTCGGAGGCATGATCATGCTGTTGCTAGGGTCGCGTTGGCTGGTGGACGGTGCCGTGCGGGTCGCCCTTGATTTGGGGGTCAGCGAATTGATGATCGGCCTCACCATCATCGCAGTCGGCACATCGCTGCCGGAAGTGGCGACTTCCGTTATTGCCAGCCTGCGCGGCCAACGCGACATCGCAGTGGGCAATGTGGTCGGTAGCAACATCTTTAACATTCTTGCAGTGGTCGGGTTGACCGGGTTGGTGGCGCCGGATGGAGTCCCCGTTTCGATTGATGCCCTGCGTTTCGACATTCCCATCATGATCATGGTGGTTTTGGCCTGCGCCCCCGTGTTCCTGACAGGGTTGATCATTCAGCGCTGGGAAGGGTTTCTGTTTCTAGCTTATTATCTGGCCTATCTGGCCCATCTGGTGCTTGCGGGCATGGGCAGCGCGGCAGCGCCCGGCTTGGATGCCGTGGTATTGTCCCTGATGATTCCCCTCACCGCCTTGGTCGTGTTGATTTTCCACAAGCAAAGCCCTTTATCCTCCGATAAACAGCCTTAAACTCGCCCGCCAGGAAGCTGTGTGCTGCTTTACCTGATCAAACTTTGCATTACTCTGACCGTCATCCTAGGCTCGGCGGAGGTCGCGAAACGCTCCCCCACCCTGGGGGCGTTTATAGTGGTGTTGCCCCTGGTTTCCATCCTGTCGATGACTAAGGCTCTATTGGGACACTAGGGATGCCGCCAAAGTCAGCGCTTATGCCCGTGAAATCTTCTATCTTGTACCCCTCTCCTTGCTTTTTTTCGTGCCTTTCCTTTTCGAGCAACGCACCCATTGGCCTTAAATCACTTTGGAATAGCGCACCTTGTCATCAGCTTGGCTGTTCAGGTAATAATCGAAAACCATGCAAATATTTCGTATCAATAACCGGCCAGCAGGCAGAACCTGCAACCCCTGGCTGTCCATTTTTAGCAATCCATCCTCTTGCATGACCGTCAATTGCTCCCATTCGGCGGCGAAATAGCCCCAAAAGTCGACGGCATAGCGGGTTTCGAAATCTACGGCATTCAATTCAAAATGGCAGATCAATTGGTTTATCACGTCACGCCGTAAGACATCATCCCCAGTCAACTCAACACCCCGGAAAACCGCCAAGCCCCCAGTTTCTATGCGCATCTGGTACTGCTCCAAATCGCGCTCGTTCTGACTATAGCTTCTGCCAATCCGCCCGATGGCGCTAACCCCCATCCCCACGATATCGCAATCGCCATGGGTGGCATAGCCTTGGAAGTTCCGCGACAGTTTGCCCTCGCGCTGTGCCACTGCCAATTCGTCCAATGGCTTGGCAAAATGATCCATGCCAATGTAGACGTAGCCCGCACGGGTGAGCCTCTCGATGGCATGGCGGAAGATGCGCAATTTTTCCTCAGGTGCGGGCAAGGCGGTTTCGTCGATTTGCCGCTGGGTCTTGAACAAGTGAGGCAAATGGGCGTAGTTGAACACCGAAATGCGGTCAGGGCTGGCTTCAGCCACACGGGTCAAGGTCTGGTCGAAACTGTCCACGGATTGGAACGGCAAACCGTAAATCAAATCCAGGCTGACGGAATGGAAGCCCGTCTCGCGTGCGGCATGGATGATCGCCAAGGTCTGGTCTTCAGATTGCACGCGATTGACTGCCTTCTGCACGGTGGGGTCGAAATCTTGCACCCCCATGCTCAAGCGGTTGAAGCCCAGCGCCCGCAGGAAACCAATCCGCGCCACATCGACCGTGCGCGGGTCGATCTCGATGGAATATTCACCCTCGTCGTCATCACTTAGGTAAAAATTCTTGCGGGTTTCGTCCATCAACCGCTGCATTTGCGCCTGATTTAGGAAGGTCGGCGTGCCTCCGCCCCAATGCAACTGCTCCACTTTGCGGCTTTTGTCGAATAACTGGCTCTGCATTTCAATTTCCTTGGTCAGGCAATCCAGGTACCGCACCGTATGCGCCGGGTTTTTCGTCACCACCTTGTTGCAGGCGCAGTAAAAGCACACCGTCGCGCAAAACGGGATGTGGAAATACAGCGACAGCGGGGCGGGCTTGGCTGCCTCGTTGGTGCATCGGGCCTGTTCAAGGTATAGCTTCACCCCAAAACCATCATGGAACTGCACGGCGGTCGGGTACGAAGTGTAGCGTGGGCCTTGCCGGTCATAGCGGCGGATCAGTTCCCGGTCGAAAACCAAAGCTTGTTCTGTCATGTTTTTTTATGTCCTGGCTACAAAGCAAAAGCTCTTTGTGAATGGATTAGCCCCAAAGCTTTGTGTAAAAATGATTGCCAATTGGCTGTGTTTGGCGGATATTTTATAGCAAAATGCGTTTGAAACTTTAAGCCAACACCAAAACAAATTATCATTAAGGTGATTTCCAATAATGTACCCACCAAAAGAATCGTCCACGAAAAACACGAAAAACACGAACAAGACATGCTTTTGTTCGTGCTTTTCGTGCCTTTCGTGGACTCTATTTTTTGCCCTCGGATCAGATTCTTGATGGGATGTTCTTTCTCATGAATCACCTAACGAGGAGAAATGATGTGTCACCGTGATCTTCTGCTACGGCTTCATCACCGTTTGGATGCGCTACGGCAAGCCCGTAAACTTTATGCGCCAAAACTTGCCCCAGAATTCAATGCCATTGGCCTGTGTGGCCCGGACGAGTTGCGTTTGTCGCAGATATTGAAAGAACTGCTCTCGCCGATTGGTTCACACGCCCAAGGCGCTATTTTTCTTAAGCTATTTCTGAAACGCTTTGAGTTGGATAATTTCCTGCCTATTCCCAATAATGTTAATGTCAGCACTGAAAAAATGACTGACCGCCTCGCCAATCCGATGCGGAAGATGGATATTCATCTCGATTTTACTTCGGCGGCTATAGCCATCGAAAACAAGCCATGGGCTGGCGATCAGAAAAATCAATGCAAGGATTATTTGGAGCAATTGGAACGTAGCCAACCTAGCGTATACTGCCTAATTTACCTGTCCGGTTCAGGTGAACCGCCTTCAACTGATAGTATTTCTAAGGATGAGCAAGAAGATGCGGAAAATGATGGGCACTTCAAGATCATTGGCTATCCGCAACTGATTGACTGGTTGAAAGATTGCCGCCGGGAATGTCAAGCAGACCGGGTAAGCTTTTTTCTGAACGAATTTATCGACTATATCCAAAATCAATTTGTGGGGATTGAAATGGTTGAAATGCAAGAAGTTGTCAATATTGCGCTGGAAACGCCTCAGACGCTGGAAACTGCTTTAGAGATTGCCAATGCGGGCGATCAAATCCGCCGTGTTTTACTTGATAAGCTTCAACAAGAATTAAACGACAGGGCATTGGCACTTCGCTGGACACTGGAATGGTCTATTACTCAATACCTCTGCTTCCGAATCAGGCATCCACAAGCCGTGTCATATAGTGTTCTTTTTGAATTTTATACAAAACGCTACTCGGGGTTTTCTTACAGTATCTGTAAAAACGATCCGGTATTAGATGACTTGCCTAGTGTGCGTGATTGCTTGAATCAGAATATTGGTATAACCCGTGGAATAACCAAATGGTGTCCTTGGCATTTGGATTTCCCCGCCCCCCATGCTGATTGGAGTACAAGCATTCAACCTTGGCTCGACATTCAAAACGGCGCAATGGCCGACATGATTATGGAAAAAACCCAAGCCATTTACACAGCTTTGGAGAATGCCAACCTCCTAGACCAACTCGGTGGCAATGCAGCTCCCCCACAAAATCAGCCTTAAAACATTAGGAAAATTTATGAACGCAGCCAACCTAAGTAGTAAAGAAATTATCAAAGATTTACTTGTACGATTACCAGATAATTTGTCTTTGTATCAGATCGCACAAGAAATTGAGTTTATTGCTGCTGTCCGTCAAGGAGTGGCGGAACTTGATTGTGGTGAAGCAATAGCAATTGAACAAATTGAAAAAGAACTGCCTTCATGGATTTTAAAGTAACGCTTTCATTGTCCGCACGACGTGATCTTGAAGATATTGTGCGCTATATCTCATGGGATGCACCAGAACGTGCAATTGAGTTTGGGAGGTTTCTTATCTCAAAAGCTAAGATGCTCGGACAGTTTCCAGAAATTGTCAAAGTTGTGCCTGAATTTGGAAATCCTAGCATTCGAGAAATTGATATTAGTTCATATCGAGTAATTTATCGCGTCAACCATGATAATCAAAAGGTCGAGGTTATTCGATTTTGGCATGGTAAGCGTGGTGCGCCTAATTACAATGCCTAATCCAACTCCGAGTAAATAAGCCCATGCCCATCCCACAACCCGCCATCACATTCAATTTTAACGATTATCTGGCTTTTGAGTCCGAACAACCGGAAAAGCACGAGTATGTGCGAGGCGAAATCTTTGCCATGGCCGGGGCAAGGCGCGCCCATGTCACGGTCAGCTTGAACCTTGCCAGTGCCTTCAAAACCCATCTGCGAGGAACCCCTTGCCGGGCCTATATGGCAGATATGAAAGTACGAGTGGAAGCCGCCGACACCGGGTTTTACCCCGATGTGATGGTCAGTTGCGATGGCCGCGACCATGCCGCCGATTTGTATTTAAGCCACCCCATTTTAGTGGTCGAGGTGCTTTCCGACAGTACCGCTGCCTATGACCGGGGCGACAAGTTCGCCGATTACCGCAAATTGCCCAGCCTGCAAGAATATGTGATTGTGGATATCGATTCACGGCGGGTGGAATGCTTCCGCCGCAATGCCGACCAGCATTGGGTGCTTTATGATTTTGAAGGCGACGGCTACGGCGAATGCGAATTTGCAAGCATCGGATTATCAATGCCGCTGGCGGCTGTGTTTGAAGATGTCGAGGCGGAATCATCCATTATTGGCTGAGTTCGGGGTTTGGATTATTCTTTCGCCTCCCCGTCCTTCTCCTGCTTTTCGTCTTTTTTTCCATTGGGGTCAACCACCAAAAAAGTCCCCGTGGTCATACCCATGTTGCAGGTCCACGGGATGATTCCTTCCTGCTGCGGGGTGAACTCGATGATTTGCTCGCCTTTCTTCAGCGGGATATCCAATCCCAGCTTGGGCGCGACCACGCCAGTGACGCAGGATTGCCCTTCATCGTTGTGGATTTTCCATTTCACCGGCACGCCTTTTTGCAGCACAATTTGCTTTTGAGTCTTGCCATCTTCGTTGAAGGTCATTTCTATCGACTGGTAACCTAGCCCCGGGATGGACATGTCGATCCCGGTCTGGTCGCGCAGTTGCATCGAAACCCAGGCCAGACCCGTGGTCAAATCGTACTTTGCCCCGCTCAACACCAAGCCCCGGTTCAGCATGATTGCCCCGAGGATCACCACAATGGCCCCGGAGAAGCGGATGATTTTAGGGGCCAGGGAGGCCGAGGCCATGCTCGTCAACATGCCGAATCCCAACATCACCGGCAGGGTGCCCAAACCGAACACCAGCATGAGCTTGCCACCCTCCAAGGCGCTGCCGGTTCCCGCCGCCATGACATACATGGCCTGCAACGGTCCGCAAATGACCATCAGCCCATTGAGCAGGCCGATGACAAAAGGATGGCCGTATTTGCGCGACTGCGCCCCGATGAAACGCAGCAAAGTGGGGGGTGTCTTGATGCGGAAGTTGCGCAACGAAGGCCAGACATTGAGCAGGCTCAAACCGAACAGCAATAGAAACACGCCGGCGACCATGCCGACCATGCCGCGCACTTGGGGCGTGAAGGCAATGATGGAACCCACCAAGCCGAAACCAGCGCCAATTGCAGTGTAGGAAATGGTCTTGCCCAAACCATACAGCAGATGTCCGCTATAGCGAAGCTTGCCAGTGGAGGCAGACTTAGTGGCATAGCCCAGCACCAGTGCGCCGCACATGCCCACACAATGGAATCCCGTCAAAAAGCCGACGACGAAGAGCAAGCCCGAACTCATGTCCAGGCTCAGTTCGGGCAGGCTGGTATTTGAACGCAGGCGCGCATCCAGATAAACGATCAATGCGATGCCCGCAATCCCGAATAGGAATGCCAGCAGCCGTCTGGCGACTAACCGGCTACGGCTGGAAAAACTGGACGGGGTTTGATTTTTAGCGGGCTTCACTGTGGTCTCTGTTGGCATAGTACAAGAATTGTTTTGACAAAAATGTCCGGCATAATGACCTAGTCGCTATTTAAGGCAATAAACACACCAGATTTAGTCATTTTGTCACAATTCGGCATCTCCAACTGATTTTGTTCAAATTTAATCCTTTGGGAACGGGCAAATGAAGCCACTGGATGCCATCTCTGTGGAATCTGTGTCATTTCACACACCTAGTTAAGCCATATGGCGCATATCTTATCCAAGACACGCCCGATATTTCACGGAACACTCTGAAATTCATCAGCTTGCAGCATTGGCCCGAAGATTGAATAGTAAATGGCATGTTTACCCAATAACACCCAACCTGCAACGAGGCCGCCCGTGAACACCCATCAAATCGCCGTTAACGCACCACGCAACAACTCTGGCTCCCTAGCCTTGGGAACGGGCTTGGCTTTCGCATCCTTGATCCTAGTCCCGGCCCTAGCTGCTTCTTTTGGGGTCGGGCCTAGCCTCACCGGGGCTTTGCGGATTGCGCTGATGAAGGCATCCAACCGTGCCCTGGGTGGTTCCGGCGGTGGTGACAAAGCGGCTAACTCCACCCTTGTTCGCCATTGAGCATGCGGCCTTGTTCACAGCCTTTGCAACGCACACAACAAGCTATTAGGTACGGCGGACTTTGCCATCATAAGGTGTGGTATGATGAATTGGAACGCGTTAAGATCTAGCGAATAGGCCGGAAATGGAAACTGCCGAACACCTTGCCGGTTAGTCGCTTCGGTTCTGGTGTGACTTGGAAATGCCTTTTATTAGATTAAAAATTCCAACAGCTAAACCAAACATTGATACACGAGATGACTGACAACCCTCAAAAAGCTTGCGATCTTTGCGGCTTGCCTGTCGAAACCCCCGATTTCTCCTTGTTAACCGTCAACGGCCTCAAACAGTTTTGCTGTGAGGGTTGCCACGGCATTTACCAGATGCTGCATGAAGGGGATATCTTAGGAGATGGAAATGCCACCCTTGCCACCGGCGAGGGTGGGCAACACTAAACATCGCTTAATAAATTATTTACCTACACGAACCAACGAGGTCAGTCATGGCGCATGTACACGGGGCCGCCGCCAAAGGCGCGGCAGAAGCAAGCAAACACGCGGCACAGGCAGCCCACCCCGTCGCACAGGCCGCTGCCGGGTATGGCATGGTTGCCAAAGCAACTCCGGCGGCCGCTTCCTTCCATAATCTGGCTAAAGGCACAGCGGCAACGGGGGCCTTCGCAACAGTGGGCGCACCTGCGGGCAGATCATTCGTAGGCAGAATCCTAAGCCATCCCTTGGTATTGTTCGGCCTCGGTGTTGCCGTAGGTTACGCCGTCCATAAATACCGCAAGGAAATCATCGAATCCGCCAACCGGGCAGCCGAAAAAAGCAAGGATTTCGTTCTTCACCAGCGGGAAAACCTAGAGGATCTCGTGGCCGGTAGCCAGGATCCCGAGAACTCTTAAGCCTTGATCGCCGACCTACGCGCCCGTGTCCGGGTGCGTCCAATGGGATAAGCCCGCATGTCCATAGCAAAACAGATTTTCGTCCGTTACCGTGCAGAGGGACATTTGCGCTTCGCCATACCCCAAGAACTGTGCCAACTCCAAGTGGCGCAACAACTGGAAAAGGAATTGAAACAGGCCGAAGGCATTTATCGTGTCGATTTGCATCGGCGACAAAAAAAGCTTTCCGTCCGCTACATCGAGGGGGTGACCCATTTCCAAGCGGTTGCCCGTGCCTTATGTGAAGCCGTAAACAAAATCGAGATGCAGTCCTCCTGTTGCGCCAGCAGCATCGCCATGGCAGAGGAAGTGTTTGACGAGGCGGAAGGCTGGCTAAAGTCCAAATATCAGGAGGCCAAGGAAACGATTACCGCATTGGGCATCGTCACCCGGGGCGCGGGCAATGCCGAGCCATTGCTATTGACGCCGGAGAAAGAAAAGTTTGCCATTGAATTTTTCACCGATATCTTGGTGCTTTATCTAATCAAGTTGCATTGGCACCTGATCATCGGCCACTGGATTAGGAGCCCATGGCAATACCGCTCCGAGTGGATGGCAACGATCTACATGATTTTTCTGCTTGTCCGTTCCAAAAAACCAAAAAAATAATGACCCATGGAAACCGGCCCAGCCTTTCCTGCGCTTAAAAACTGCCATCTCGCACATCAGACCACGCGGCGGATAAGAATCATCGCCCCTAGCTTGCGCAAAGCACCCGAACGGTCCTACCTGTACGAAATATTGCTGCGCAAGCATCCAGCCATCCGCCATGTGCAACTGACCGCCGAACTGGGTTCAGTGGCGGTATGGTTCAACCCGCTTATCCTCCCCAAGCCCAAGCTATTCGCGGTGCTGGATGCGGTGCTGGGCAACTTGGGCAATGCCTCGCCGTTCCACAAAGCCACAATCAACCATGAATCAGACCAGCCGGAACGGGATTTCAACCTCGCCGTGGAAGGGATGACTTGCGCCTCTTGCGCCTTGCTCATCGAGATGGTGTTGCGGCGCGACCCGCGTGTCGTCAATGCCAAAGTCAATTTCGCCACGGAAACCGCTTCAGTGCGGGCGCGGATGGATAGGGAAGCGCTGAACGGCAAGCTGGAAGGCATCGGCTACCGTGTACACTCACTGGATAGCTTGGCACAAAGAAGGTTGCAACTGGAACGGGAAAATCTGAGGATAGACGAAGCCCGCAAGCGCTTGATGTGGGCCAGTTTGTTCAGCGCCCCCGCCATCTTGTTGGGCATGTTCGCGCCGCATACGCGCTGGGTCGGCGTGCTGGAACTTGCCCTCACCGTCCCGGTGGTTTTGTGGAGCGGCAAACCGTTTTTCGACAAGGCGCTAAAACTCGCCAAGCAACGCACGGCCAATATGGATAGCCTGGTGGCGTTGGGCGTAGGTTCCGCGTTCGGCTACAGCTTGGTTTCATTGCTGCGGGGAAAGCGCGAATTCTATTTCGAGGCCGCCGCCGCCATTGTCGCCTTTGTGTTGTTGGGCCGTTACTTGGATGAAAAAGCCCGCGGACAAGCCCATGAAGCGATCCGCAGACTCATCGACCTACAGCCGCAAACCGCCAGCGTGTTGCGCGACGGAGTGGAATGTGTGATTCCCATTGACGATCTGGCAGTGGGCGACCTGCTGCTGGTGCGGCCCGGCGAACGCATCCCCACCGACGGCCAAGTGGTTTATGGCATTTCCACCGTGGACGAATCCATGATTACCGGCGAATCCATGCCGGTGGTGAAAGAAATTGGACATCCCGTCACGGGTGGCTGCATCAACGGCAACGGCTCCCTGCAGGTTCGCGCCACCGCCATCGGGGCGGACACGGTACTGTCTGGCATCGTGCGCATGGTCGATCAAGCCCAAGCCGGTAAATTGCCCATCCAAAAGATGGTCGATCAGGTTTCCGCCGTGTTCGTGCCAGTGGTCATGGGCATTTCCGTGTTGACCTTCGTCGGCTGGCTGGCGGTCGGGGCCAGTCCGGCCCGCGCCTTTGCGGCATCCATCACCGTTCTGCTGATTGCCTGCCCCTGCGCCTTGGGGTTGGCGACCCCGGCGGCGATCATGGTCGGCACCGGACAGGCGGCCAAGCGCGGCATCTTCATTCGCAATGGCGAAAGCTTGGAAATGGCATCGAAACTGACGGCGATTGTATTTGACAAGACCGGCACCATCACCGAGGGCAAGCCACAAGTCACCGACCTGACCAACCTCTCCCCTTGGTCCGATGACAAAATACTGGCCTTGGCGGGCGCAGCAGAATTGCATTCCGAACACTTCCTCGGCAAAGCCATCCTCGCCCACGCCCGCGAGCACGGCTTGAACTTAGACGAACCTGCCAGTTTCCAAAGCGAACCGGGCCGGGGCATACGCGCCGAAATCGGCGAACATGCCCTATGCATCGGCAACCGCCAGTGGCTGGAAGAACAGGGCATCAGCCTAGGCACGGCGGAGGCCATCGCCACCGAATTGGGAACCCAAGGCAAAACTCCGGTTTACTTAGGCTTGGACGGCGAGATTGCGGCGATCTTCGGCATTGCTGACAAGGCGCGGGGCAACGCCCGCGAGGCCATCGCCCAACTCCATGCGATGGGAGTCAAAACCCTGATGGCGACTGGTGACGTAGATGCCGCCGCCCATTACATTGCCGAACTGGTCGGCATCGACCGCGTCATCGCCCAAGCCCGCCCCGAAGACAAACTGGCCATCATCCGCGATCTTCAAGCCCAAGGCGAGAAAGTCGGCATGATTGGCGACGGCATCAACGATGCGCCCGCCCTGGCCGCCGCCGATGTCAGCATTGCCATTGGCGGCGGGGCCGATGTGGCGATGCAAACCGCCGACCTCACCCTGGTGGGCGGCGACATAGCCAAAGCAGCCGAAGCCATGGAATTGAGCAGTTTCACCATCCGCGTCATCCGCCAAAACCTATTTTGGGCTTTCGGCTACAACATCGTCGCCATCCCCGTCGCCGCCCTCGGCAAACTCAACCCGATGATCGCCTCCGCCGCCATGGCGATGAGCTCGGTTTCGGTGGTGCTTAATTCTTTAAGGTTGCAGAAGAAGTAAACTAGACCGACTCGGTTTTGAAAACCGAGTCGGCCTATAATGCAAGGCACAAGCGTTTTACGTCTATTATGACGCTTCACACCACCATTGAGAGTTAGAGATCATGTCAATACAACCGGTCAGTTTCCAAGAATGCAGCGATCAATTCTCAAAAGTTTTTGAGCGTGTCCTAAAAAACCATGAGATTATTTCAGTCCGCAAAGATACCGAACAGGCTATTGTAATATTGGACGCAAAAGAATATGGCAGTTTAGTGGAAACTTTATATTTGTTAAGCAACCCTACCAATGCCAATCGTCTGCGTGAAGGCATGTCACAACATCAAAAGGGTTTGACAAGGGAAATAGATGTTACGGCTTACTTGGACTGAAAACGCTTTGGAAGATTTGGATTGGTGGCAAGAACACGATGCCAAGATGCTTAGAAAGATTATTCAACTTTGCCTTGACATTTGTAAAAATCCTACGCAAGGCATAGGCAAGCCCGAACCATTGAAATTTGAATTTCAAGGTTATTGGTCTAGGCGTATCAACCAAGAACATCGCATTGTTTATGCTTTTGATAATAGCCAAGTTACGATTACACAGTGTCGATTCCATTATGATAAATAACCGGACAATTCTCTTTAATTGGCAAAAAGCAAGACTCGACCCCGTTCTTCTGCTTACAATAACATAATGAGATAATTTATGAATAACTTGAACAATTTTCAACTCAATAACGATGGTAATTTTGACACAAAATTGTCAGATAATAGCATTGAAACAACTGTAGGCGTTTCTGTCTATTTTCGAGATCTTGAAAGGAAATTGCTCAAACACATTGGAGATGCAGATGCCGCTTTCGGTGCTGTGGCGTGGTTGACCAATGATGCCATTCTTGATGCCCTTGCACAGCTATCAAACGTTTCAATTATCGTTCAAAAAGAAGATTTTCTTCGCCCTGATATTGAAGCATCTAAAAACTGGAAGAATGATCTAAGAAAAAAATATGCAGGGCTTAGATGTAACTTACTTAGATATTCCTTTAAGAATATTCTTAGTTCAATGTCTTTAGGAGGTGACCCATCAATTGATGCTGTTCGGTGCGTTGGCAATCACAATCGTGACAAAAAACCCGCTTTTCCAAGAATGCATAATAAATTCATAATATTTGCAAAAGTTTTACCTAGTAGCGAAGAATATGAGCTAGAAACCATCCAGCCATATGCAGTCTGGACTGGTTCATTCAATTTCACAAAGAACGCAACGGACTCATTGGAAAATGCCCTTTATATTACAGAACCTTCTATTGTAAACGCATTTTTTGATGAATATGGTCAGATCGCGGCAATGTCTGAGCCGTTAGACTGGACATCGGATTGGGCTGAACCTGAATGGCGCATTGGGACGTAATGCGGTACACGTTAACCGCGAAGCGTGTAACCCCTACACAGACGTTATGCAACGCGACCATCCAAACCCGGCACGAAATATAGCGGACGGGATAAAATATCCCGTCCATCGTGGGCTAAAGAACCGCGCTGGTTGGCTGAATTCTGGCGGTAGCCACTACGCAGGGGAAACCTTTAAATATGCCTCGATACAATGTAATATTTGAAACAAAAGAGACTATCTTCGGTGTGGTGCCAAGAGCTAACGATTGGATTAGGTACTCGTGTCTACTCAAAATAGAAGATGGCGGGAAACTTCCGGTTTCGCTTGAAATGACATTCAACCCCCCGCATCCTTTTTTAGTCAATATGCCATTAACCCATTCAATAAAAGCAGATAGCATTACTGGATTATATTTTAAAGTGATTCAATTCCTTGGGAAGTATGGCGTTGAATTTCGCGGCTAACATTACGTTTAATTCAGCACTATCGCCCTCAACCCTCCCACCAGCCGACGCAAACCCTCCGCCGCCGTGGTTTCGTCCAGCGCCCCATAGGCAATGCGCAAATAACACCCCTGCCCCAAGCCAAAAGCAATTCCCGGAATCACCGCAACGCCATGCTCCTTTATCAACCGCTCCGCAATACTTAGGGAATCCAAGTCGGTTTCCACTTTCAATAGCACGTAGAAAGCCCCGTCCGCTGGGGGAATATGGCAAAAACTGCGTACCGCTGTCAATTCGTTGAGTACAATATCACGCACCTTGGTCGTGGTTTTCAGCTTTTCCCGGCAATACCCGGAACCCGTCTCCAACGCTCCCACGGCCGCGTGTTGCGATACCAAAGGGGCGCAAATCAAATTGGTGTCTTGGGCTTTCAGCACCGCCGGGTACAGCGCCTCCGGGACGGCCATGTAGCCGATGCGCCAACTGGCGAAACCATAGGCCTTGGAGAGTGAAAAAAGGGAAATCGTGTGCCGGTGCGAATCGGCAATGGAACCGGGAGAGAAATGGCGGACATTGCCATAAAGGAAATTCTCGTAAGCCTCATCGCTGATATGATAAATGCCAACCTCTTTGCACAGCGCATTCACCGCACGCAAGTCGGACTCACTATAAACGGCACCGCTGGGATTGTTCGGGGAGATGGTCACGATGGCACGGGTTCGTTCGGTGACGGCTGCCCGAATCAGTTCAGGTTGCAATTTGAAATCCGCGTCGGTCGGCACGATAACCGGCCTACAATTCAGCATGCGGATGGCCATTTCCTGATTGAAATAATAAGGCAGCGGCAAGATCACCTCGTCACCCGGGTCGGTAATGGCAAATAAGGCATTGAGGAAACCCATGTTCGCACCCGCAGTGACGACCACTTTCCTCCCGCCCAGATGGATGCCGTTTTCCTCCGCCAGCTTGCATTCGACCCGTTCCAATAGGGGCGGAATGCCTTGCACCGGGCCGTATTTATGGTGACTGGGTTCGTCGAAAAAATCCAAAACCTTAGCCCGCGCCGACTCGGGCGGCCCGTACCAGGCCACGCCCTGTCCCAACGAAACCGTGCCAGGATGGGCTCGAATCAACTCAGCGACGATGGGAATAATGGGGGATTGCACCGCAGTCATGCGGGTACTGAGAGGGAATCTGGACACGGCTTGGTCAGTTAATGGCGATTTAGTATTTTAGGCTAATTTGTTGGTGGGGGGAATTGCGGTTTAAGTACGACTGCATCTATCAATACTATAAATGAAAACAATACCCACTTCAAGCGGGTAGTATTCAATAGTCTGTTGACAAAGGGGGTTTAATTTGTGGAAGGCAAGCGCTTGGCAAATACCCCGGCCAATCTTTCCACGCTTTGGGATAGATTGTAATCCGCCAGTACCTTGGCCCGGCCTGATTGGGCAATCTGCCGAGACGCTTCGGGATGATCCATCAAATCCTCGATTGCCTTGGCTAGGCCTTCCACATCGGAGGGCGCGGCCAGGCAGCCATTCACGCCGTTTTGAATCAGTTCAGGCACGCCCGTGATATGGGTCGTGACGCAAGGCACTTCCATCGCCATCGCCTCCATCAACACCACCGGCAGGCCTTCGGCAAAGCTGGGCAACACGAAGGCATCAGCCTTGTCGTAGAAATCCAAAATGCGGTCTTGGTTGACGGCACCGGCAAAATTGACTGCGTTCGACAAGCCTAAACGTTGGGTTTGTGATTCCAAGGACGCACGATCCGGCCCGTTGCCGACAAATGTCAGGTGTACCTTGCGTCCGGCTGCGATGAGCAGGCCCAATGCGTCCAGCAGGATGTGCTGACCCTTCGCGGGTGTCAGCCTGCCCACGCAGAGCAGTTCAAAAGTTTCGGCGGCCGGTTTGGCGGGTTTTGGGGCGAAGCGCCCAGTGTCGACACCCAACCGGCAGATTTCGTATTTGCCCCAGTGCGCAACGGGGGAGAGTTTCATGATTTGGCTGCGGGCGTAATGGCTAATGCAAATCACAAAATCAGCCGCTTCGAGCTTTTCGGTCAGACGGTAGCCGGGGGCATCGTAAAATTCGTCCGGCCCATGGACGGTAAAAGAAAAGCCAATGTTAAAAATGGTTTTTGCCAATAAGCCAACCATCGCGGCAGGTGTGGCGAAATGTACATGCAGATGGTGCAGTTGCTCCCCTTGCATCCAGCGTCCGAGCATCACGGCTTCGGCAAAGTAAGCGAGGTTCTTCAGGATTTTACGCGGATCCAGCCCGCCTAGGCGTAAAGCGGCAACAAAGCCCCGCCCTAGTCCCTTGGGTTGGGTGGACAATGTTCCCAACAAGGCCGACAAAGCCCCGCCCACCCCTTGGCCCTTTACGCACCAAGTGGTTTGCGCCTCCTCGCGTTCGACGGCGGTGAGTTGGTCGGCGGGGCGGTCGGGAGGGTTGATCGAAGCGGGTCGGATGGTGAAGCCGAGTCGTCGCAACTCCACTATCTCACGCAGGATGAAGGTGTGCGAGACGGCAGGATATTGGCTGATTAAATAGGCAAGTTTTGGTTTGGCGCTCATGATTGCTCCAGGCATTGGCGATAAAGGGCGATGGCATTGTCGATCTTGACCGGCCAGGCGTAGCGTTTTTCGGCACGTTTGCGACCGGCAATGCCCCGTTGCCGCCAGCGTTCCGGGTTTTCCACGACATCGGTCAGGGTTGAGGTGAGTTTCCCCACCACGGCTTCACGACCCGTAGAAGGGATCAGTTGACCCACTTCGTCATCGACTATTTCCGCCGGCCCGCCATAGGCGAGGGCAATGACTGGGCGCGCAGCCGCCATGGCTTCCAACAGCACGGCTCCGCCGGATTCACGCACCGACGGCAGGCAGAAAACATGGGCTTGTGCCATGCGCTTGGACACTTCGTTCAGCGGCAGCGTCCCGGTGAAGACTATGCAGTCGTTTAGTTTCAATGCTTCGGCTTGAGTATGCAGTGACACTTCCTCAGGGCCGGAACCGACGATGGTCAAACGGAACGGGGAATTTAACCTAGCCACCGCTTCCAGTAATAGGGTGACACCCTTGAAAGGCAAAAGCCGCCCGACGTACAAAATTTCCAGTGGATTCCCGCTGGTTGGCGGGTCCGGCCAATCTGCTGGGGCAAACAAATCAAGATCGACCCCATTTTCGAGCATGTCCATGCATTTTGGAACATAGGCAGCGGGGATTTCGGCGCGGGTCGCCGAGGTGGCGGTCAGTATCCTTTTCGCCTTGCGCGACGAACCGAAGATTCGGTCCGCCAACCGCCCCAACTTGCGAACGGGATAAACCCAGCCGGATTCTGCACGCATGATCTCGGGGTATTCGCCAGGTGAACGCAGACCGCCGTTCCACGGGCCTAAAATCAGAGGAATGTTCAATTTATGCAGACGGGTGGCGGCCAGAGGCGACACGGGCGTAGGCTGATGGATAATGTCCCAATCCTCGCCCGCCTTGCGCAGGCCGCGCAAAGTTTTAAGCGCCACCCAGTCGTAGAGATAGTAGTCCAGCGATGAAATCATGAATACTGGGTGTTCGCTACGCGGAAACAATCGAGAGGCTAGTCGGTATAATGGGCCTGCAAACCATTCGGTGTCTATGTAGATGATTTTAGAGCCATTCACGGGAGCGCCTGCCCGTTCCAACGCCGAACGGTTGCGGATGTGGGTCACCAAAGTGACCGGGAGCCTATGGGCTAGGCGGGAATACCATTCCCAACCGATTTGCGAGACCGAACCCATGCCGGGGCCGCATTGATAGGCGGACAATAATACACGGGGCATGCTCATGGTGTTTGCTCCAGCCCTAGGCGTCGCAATAAAGGTTTCATATCGTCGGGAAAGCGCTGTTGGCGGAAATAAACACTCAGCAATTCAAATGCTTTTCTGGCGATGGCCTCCCGTTCTGCCGGATGGTTCAAATAATAATCGACTTTTTCGTCGAAATCGCTCAAGTCCCAGGCAAGGGGAATATAAGTCTCATACGGCAGGAACACTTCCGGGTAACAGTCCAAATGCGACATGTCCGGTTTTAACAGGAGGCTGCCGGTGAACATGGCCTCGAAGTCGCGCCAGCAGACCTCGCCATAGCCGAAGGGGCTAAAGCAGAGCTTGGAATTGAACAACTCTTTGAAATATTCGTCCCTTGAAACCCTGCCCCGACAAACCACGTCGAGACGGCCTTCCAAATGGGTTACTTTATCCAAAGCCTCTTGGCGCATTCGCGTGTACCATTCAGTCCCCTTGACGGCGATGCGGGCGTGCAGGTCGATGGAACGGTTTCCCTGTTGCGGAAACGGCGAAAGGAAATAGGGCAGCATGTGGTCGGAAAATGCGAAATGGGTTCCGACCAATAGCTTGTCGCGAAAATTATCGGGAACTTGGAAACGTGTTTCCGGATAATCAAGCTGGAACCGCCGGGCGTAATAATCGGTGAGGTTGGTGTCACCCAGTGTTGGTTGACTGTATTGGCTGAAATCACGCAATGCCTGTTTCTTGACGTAAGCCTCTACGCATTGATCGAGAACTCCCGCATAGCGAAGATCAGTGGGGGCGAACCAGTCGAAATAGGCTATGCGGGCATCAGGCCAGGTTTCCCGGATTTTACGGACCAGCGCTTCGATTGCTTCCGGGCCAAGGTCGAACCAAGTTTGAAAGCACACCGCGTCCACCGGAACGCGGTAAGGATGCCGGCCTTCGTTAAACCGGGCCATTGGCAATTCGCGTATTTCCATGCCATACCGTTTTGCCAAGTCTTGGCTGTGGGAAAAGAAAGGAAACCATTGCGTGTGGCAAATGGGGTCACGCTCGCCGATGAACAGCAAACGCCGCTTTTCCTCACTCGTGGAGAACGGCCACAACAGACTGGTTTTGTCCAATAGGAATCGGTGCAAATGCCATCGCCAGATTGCCATTTTCATGCAAGCCTCCCCGCCGGATTTTGCCAATAAACTGTGCTGAAGTGCATATTTTCAATGATTTGGAATCGGGTTTTCATCATTTTGCCTTATCGTTGTTAGGTTACCCTACCCTGCTTGACGCTGAAAATAGAGCAAAAATGGCTGATTTTATGCCAAACTGTGAGGAGGTTTAGACTATAGCCCGGATTTTATCTCCATGCCAAGCATCAAAACGATCAACCAACAGCAATCTGCAAAAGTCTCTAGAAATGCCGCCGCGCAAATGCTGGGGCGGATATTGTACCTTGCCACGAGGGTGGGCTTGCCCCCATTCATTCTCCATTATATTTCGATGGAGGAATACGGCATTTGGGCGACCTGTTTTTTGATCATCGGCTATGTGGGGATGGGGGCCTTTGGCGTGTCCAATGTCTATGTCCGCTATGTCGCCGAGTACAACGCCACCCATCGGTATGAAAAAATAGGCCCGCTGCTTGGTGCCGGGTTGACCCTCACCATCACCTTCAGCCTATTCACCCTGGCTGGGCTTTGGTTCAGTCTCCCATGGCTTTTTGTTTCTTTCAAGATTCCACCCCACTTGCATGAAACAGCGGCCATCCTGATTCTCGGAACGGTCGCAACCATGTTGTTGGACATGACATTTGGCGCGTTTGCCTATGTGCTGCAAGGCATGCAGAAAATAGCCGGGCAAACGCTTGTTTGGATCATCAGCTATCTTGTTGAAACCTTGCTAATGGTGGCGATGATGATGCAAGGTTGGGGGGTCACCAGTTTGCTCTGGGCTTTCGTGGGCCGTTACCTTCTGGCAACCTTGATTTATGTCATCCTGTGCTATCGGGCCATTCCCGGACTTAAAATCCGGCTTCGCGGCATCGGGTGGGAAACTTTCCATCTGTTTTTCCGCTACGGCGGCATCATGCAAATTTCAGGTTTGCTCAGTGTTTTCCTCTATTCATGCGAAAGGCTGGTGGCGGGAACGCTGACCGGCGTGGCCTCCGTCGTGCTTCTTGACATCGGGCAGAAATTTCCGATGATGACCACGCAGGTATTTTCATCGGCCAACAACAGCATGTTGACTGCGTTGACGCACTACCACAGCTTGAACCAGAATGAGGAAATCATCCGGCTTTATTTGCGTGGCACACGTTACCTGAATATGTTGAATGGTTTCGCATTGGGCTTCATGACACCGTTTGCCATGCCAATTATCACTGCTTGGATGGGGGTTAACCCAGCCTATGGCGAGGCAGGCATTATCTTTATGTGTGCTGCGGCTGGATATCACTTAAATGCACTGACCGGACCCGCCTCGACCTATTTTCAGGGGATTTCACATCCAGGAAAGGCAATAGGGGGTTACTTGATTCCGCAATTGATTTTGTTGGGTTGTGGCCTAGTGGCTGCCTATGCCGTATTGGGCCACACGTTGATTGCCGTCATCGCTGCGGCGACCGGTGCCAGAATGGTCAGTAGCGGGCTTTTCCTGCTCTATACCAATAGCCAGTTAGGCGTTAGCCAGCGGCACTGGTTATGGCATGCACTATTGCCAGGGCTTGTGCCCTACGCGGTCGGTTATGCCCTCTTCGTTGCCAGCCAGGGTTTTTGGGGGCAATTGGGAACTGGCCGGCTCGTGTTGATACCGGCCTTGGCTGGCTTGGCTGTTGCCTACGGGATGGTGATGCTGGTGATTCTGTATGTTGTCTTTGGCCAACCGGATGAACGGCAGACGGTTAAACGGCTGTTGGGGCGGGTTATTCCGCGTAGGCTAAAGGCGGGATAGCGGTATGGGATTGAGCCACCCGAAATAGGCCATGTTTGAACCCTGCCGGCATTTTGGCTGAACCCAGTGAGATTCATGACTTGGACTGCATCACATAAGCGCCGATCCAATCCTGCGGCTTGTCCCTGATGTATTCCATACACCGTTCGATCATGATATTGGAGGCTATGTCATCCCTCAGCTTTATAATCTCTTCAAACGCTTTCCCAGCGTCTGCAAACTCACCCAGTAAATACAAGGCCAGTGCCCGCTCATATAAGCCGATGAATTCCAGCGTCTCCTCGTCTGCGGTTTCACCCATGACCTCATAAATATATATTGGCCGGGCCTTTCCCTTCACTGCCGCCAAATCCAGTTTTCGGCAGACGAATGCGTCCATTACCAGCATGTGGGTAAACTCGCTGATTAAAATCCTCGGGCCATACTGCCTAGTCAAGCCTTCAATTCTTGATGCCAGATTGACCGAATCGCCCATTGCCGTATAAGACAAGCGATCCTTGTAGCCGATATTGCCTACCAAGGCAACGCCACTGTTGATTCCGATGCCAATGTCAATGGTCGATTGTTTGCGCTGTTGCAGCAATTGATTAAACGCATCCAGTTTGCGCACCATGCACAAGGCCGTCCGGCATGCCTGCACCGCATGGTATTTGTTTTCGACAGGCGCATTCCAGAAAGCCATAATCGCATCACCTATGTATTTATCGACGATGCCCTTGCGGCTAATGATTTCCTCAGTCATCAGGCTAAAATATTCGTTCAGCATTTCGACCACCTGTTCCGGTGTCAATGCCTCGCACAGCGTAGTGAAGCCTCTGATATCGGAGAACAGCACGGTGATATGCCGCCGTTCACCTCCCAATCCGATATCTTGCCCGGAATTCATCGCGGTCATAATCTCTTCGACGACTTCCTTGGCCACATACTTGCCAAACACGTTGGTTATCCATTTGCGCTGATGGATTTCCGTGAAATACAAGGCTAGCGTGCAGCCTGCCGCCACCAGTATCAAACTGCCGACGGGGTGCAGTAGATCCACGACTGTCCCTGAATCGAAGGCTTCCCGCGCCCACGCCAGATAACCCGCAATGGTCAAAAACAGGCAGCTTATTGCATAGCCCAAGGGCATGGCCCAAAGGCTCGCCATGGCGACCAGCGACAACAGGCCCATGCTCAGCAATATGCCGGCAATCCCCTGATTGTTCAGATAATCCTGCCTTTGCAGGGTGGCAATCGCATCCGCGTGCATGATGACGCCGGGCGTTCTAACCGCCTTGCGGATAGGCGTTAGATGGTCGTCGTGAAAATCCGGCGCGGTCACGCCGACCAGCACGGTTTTTCCTGAAGCGATGCTGACCCGATCCAAGAGAACATCGGCGATGGAAACGATAACCGGCGTTTGTGAAAATCGGAACACTAGGTTCTCCGGAATGGCCAAGGGTTCTCCGATTTGGGCAATCATCGAGGCAAGACTGGGTTCGCCACCGATCTCCGTAGGGACAGATCGGATGACGCCATCCTTGTCCGACAGCAGATTGACATGGCCGGTTTTTGCCTTGCTAGCGAAGGCCGGTTTGAGGAATGTCCCGCTGAATTCCGAGGCTAGCACCACCGGAACCCGGCTGTTGTCGATGGCTTGGGCCAGCAGTCCATCGTCGCCGCTGGGCTCGAAAAATGAAATGGCCATGCCAATGGCACGGCTGTTTTGCAGCTTCCCGATTAGCGCGGCGAAGACTTTCCTGTCCCAAGGCCAGCGACCGATTTCCTGCAAACTTTTGTCGTCCACGGCCAGCACGACAATATCTTCCGCACGGGGGGCAGGTTGGTAGAGTATGTCGCTGAGCGACAGGGAAACCGGCCACAGCAACTTACTGAAAAATATTAGCAGGCAAACCACAAACACCAATATTCCCGTGCCGAAACACAGAATCGAACGACGATTGCCGAAGCGGGCAAGCTGCTTGCGGTTATTTTTCATAACTGATGTTACGCAGTTAGCGCCTGTAGGGCGGCCTTCAGTCCGCTTCGGTGGGTAAAGCGAAACTTGGGGATTGTTTGGCGGCCTGAAGGCCGCCCTACAACGACCCAGAGCCGTTGCTGCGTAACATCAGTTTCATAAAAAGGACTAGGCAGCAAGAATGTGCCTGACGGCATTCTCGATTGCATGATCTAGCTGCCCCTCAGTATAACCAAGTTTCCGTCTGGCCAGATCGCCCAACCTCAGGTGCTTATCGCACGATCACTGCTTGGCCATCGCCGCCAGCGATCTATATTTTCCCCCATCCGCACAGCCAAGCATGCGTCAAACTCGTTGTCCTGCCGCCTGTTTTCAAGTAACCAAGGATTCTTGTCATTCAGCGGCCTTAGCGTAATGATTTTATCCATGACCGCTGTCGCATTACCAACCAATACCTGCCGACCGTCGGCAAAGATGCCGATCTTGCCCTCAATCACACTGATGCTGCCCTTGGCATCCGTCGAAAATGCCGATCCCCTGACGGTCGCCACGGCTGTCGGCATTGGCACCTCATTTTCCCTGAGTCCCTTAGTATTCCAGTTGCCTGACTCCGTTTTGGTGGTCGCTTTGATGACACGATTCCAAGCCCTGCCGTTCTCCAGCTTGATGATTACTTGTACCTCGGCTTGATTGACCGTGACGATATTGACCTCGGTATTGGCATCCAGTTTTAGTAAGCTTGAACCGAAGAATGCCAAGGTTGCCGAGCCGTCCTCGGTTCTGATCGATTGCCCCGGCTTGAGCGTCGTGTTTTTGGTGACTTGTCGCCAGTCCCGGTCTTGAACATAGACCAATCCCTGTACCAACCGCAATTCTATATCTTCATGACCTTTGGCATAGACTGGGAAGTAATTGTATCCATACCACAGGGTGCATAAAATCAGTGGCAAAACGCCAACGATTATTGCCCCTAATAATTTTGTTAAAAAAGCCATTTTCCACGCCCTTTATTGTTGAGTATCTTTATCAGGAATGGGTTTTCCACTACATGGGAACACCCCCACTCTTCAGCCCGCGCAGGGCGGAATAGCTTTTTAGCGTATACCTCCGAACGAAACCCAACCATTCGGCGCAGTTCGCCTGACGGTTATTGCGCCCTTATAATCTACGGCCTTGGCGCACCAAAGACAATCGTTTAAGTCACGGTAAAGGAAAACGTCCCGCCCGGCAAGAAATTCCGCCGATAGTTCACCATGGTACACCTCTAAAGTCGGGAAAGCTGAAAGAAAAAAACGTAGGGCTGACCGTTTCGTTGAGAGGACACGTTCCAATCCAAGCCTATGCATGGATTGATTTGGCGGCAAGGACAGAAAAGCAACACGCCCCCGGCTGGCGCAGCAATTCTCATTATGAGCCAAAGTGCTGATAGACAACTCGTCATTCCGGCATGGATGCCGGAATCCAGTCACAAGGATGTGAATCCAGGTGTCACCATCAAGCCTTTTTCAAACACTTACGCAACCGACATGTCACC
>CAIODU010000260.1 GCA_903857165.1 uncultured Methylococcaceae bacterium
CGTCTTCGTCTTCGTCTTCGTCTTCGCCTTCGTCTCCCTCTCCACTGTCAGACTCATCACCGCCTATCATGTCGTTTTCCTCCTGAAGGCTGTCAAGACGGTTTAATAGTTCATTTTCTTGCTGTTCAAATTCTTCCTCCGTGATCTGACCAGTCTCCAGTAGCATATAGAGATCGGTTAGATTGTCCCTAATGCGGTCAGCCTCGCCTTCCAATTCTTCCTCGGCAAGCTCATGGATTTGCTTGAATACCCAATTAATTGCCGTTACCGGAAATAATAATATATCATCGACAATCAGCATGCTTAAACCCTAGTCTGGGTCATCACTTTCGCTTTCATCGTCCAAGTCATCACTTTCGCCTTCCTTAACCTTGGTCTTGGTCGATGGTGCATGCAAGTCCAAAGTAACGAAATTATGGGGTGCCCAAGGGCCGGTATAATCGAATAAATAGACATTATCGAAAAGCTTTGATGCCTGGAAAACACCCTTGGCGAAATCATCCATATGCTTTCTATCAACTAAGCAAGCTAAGGTCATGACATCCTTCTCTCTCTTAACCGGATTTTCAACGATATCTTCACAATAGTCCATCAAGACTTCCTTGACTTTTTCGGTGCAGTCTTTACGGTCTGCAGTGCGCAAAGATTCATAGAGCCGCCCCAATTCGACTTTATCATCTCTTCGATGGTTGGTGGATCTGCTCCATACCTCATCACGTGCATCTTGAAGAAGAGGGTGGGTTGCGACAAAATATTCATAGATATTGGAGGTGTCCCAACTGACTCTCAACCCCATCTCCACACGGCCTTTAAGACGTTCAAAATGCTCTTTAATACTTTTGTGGTTGGCATCAAGCACTTTCCTCACTGCCTCGGCATTACGCGCAATCACCCCGAAACGCATGGGGAGTACAGTTCCTTGCTCCATTAGATAATGCAAAACTGTTTGATGGGCGGTAATATTGCGTCTTTCTGGGCGTAGGCGAGGACTTAAAGTATCGCTAACTACAGCCCTTAATCCTCCATGGTCAATGGCATAAACATCTGCTGCTTCCAAACCTTTAACCTTATAGGCGGGTGTTACCCCATCCGTGGCACAAAGGGCATAGAGTATTTTTGGACGTCCGCTATTAGTCTTGATGGCATTCACATTACGCTCCCGCTAGGCTTCTTCTAAAACTATTTGCAAATACTACATGCAGCACCCGATTTAAACGGCGACACTCCTCAAGATGAATACGCCCAATATCAGGGAGAATTTGTGCCACACCTGTCGCATTTATACAAGAGCGAAAACTTCTTAAACCCCGATGGGTACGGATATGGCAACTGGTGCGAATACTTCTCATACAATTCACCTTAATATTTGATTTTTAAACCTGATGGTTTTTTTTCAACAGGCTCAGGTTTACCCATTTGTTCGGATTGTACTTCATCCGCAGCGTCTAGCAATATTTTTTTTTCCTTGTCGATATCGGCAATGCGGCTGTCAATACCTGCTATGCGCGATGAAGCAGCTTCACGCTCCCGTTCTCGCCGCCAACGCTCCAATTCTAACGCCCCTACCTGAAAATAGTTTCGGTAGACCTCATATTTGTTTTTCGCACGTCCAGAATGAGTTTTGATATCGGACACGGAACGTGGCGGTCTGGAACGTATAGCCATACTGCTTACTCCACAGCCTTTATCTTTCGAGCCTGATTTTTGTTAGCCGATCCTGTTTCTAACGGAGGGCAGACTTTGTTGATTACATCATCTACCATTTCGAAGAAAATTGACCGACCAGAATGTTGTACTTTGGCTGTTTCCATACTCAAAGTGTCGTAACATACTTCATGGAATAATTTATCTCCAAAACGTGGCTTAATACCTTTATAATTTAGAATCTTTGCTATAGCTATGCCTGCGCGTAGGCTGGTCTTGGATTTATGTTCGTCACCTCGTAGCTCTCTGACGATATCAACGATATAAGTAGATTCTTGTTTATCTAATCGAGAACGTGAGTGTAATATTTCAATCTCAGTGGCTCTATCCGGGTGACCAAGTTTTATAGTGATCATACGATCAATCAATGCATCCTGCGTCTTGTGCGTACCGGCATATTCTTCTGGATTTGAGGTAAAAATTGCCCGGAAGCTTGGATGCACATCCAAATAACCATCGCCCGAACCACGAAGACCAGGCAAGTTCAAAATGCCTTCGGCAAGAACAGAAAGCAACACATTATTTGTTTCTGCCTTTGATCGATTGAACTCATCATAAATTAGCATATCTCCCTTTCGGCAAGCGGTTGTCAAGCGATTGTCCACCCACATACGACTCATTTGTTCTTCAGTTTTCACCACTGAATGAATGTAATTATCCACCAAGCTACTTTTACGATACCCAACATCTTTTCCCGTCAAGTCAGAAGTAACAAACTCTTCGTTACCTTGGAGAAGTGTTACGGGCCTTCCCCATTGAGCAGCCAAGTGGAAGGCCAAGGTTGTCTTTCCAGTTCCAGATGGACCCGCAAAATGCACCGGATATCCCGAATGAAGATAAAGCATGGCACGATCAATAATCCTACCAAGATAGGGAGTGATAACAAAACTATCGCTCGCTTCTGGAATAACGTTTTCCTCATCTGTAAGGTGGTTTGTGTTAGATATTGTATTGTTATTTATCATTGATAGAGTTCCTGTTAAAAGCTGCAATATTGCCCTTGCCAGTGACAAGTGCTTATGATGGAAATTGTATTGTGGGATGAAGCATCAATGCGTCGAATTCATGTAATGATTGATGCCTAATTTAGCAGAAGCCGATCAAAACCCAAGAGTCCAAAACATTAGTAAGGATTTTCCGCTCACCCTGAGCCTGTCGAGAGGGGTGCATGCAAAATCCCAACCTACTAAGCGTTAAGCCGTCCATGGTTCGACAAGCTTACCACGAACGGCTTAACTTAACGGCGTTGACCTTTAATCTCCGCATCTTGAGTTGGCGCAAGGACAATCCACCAAGAATCGGATCAGCTTTCGCCTTGCTTGCTATCCCGATTTTCCTCTCCAGCCGTTCCGTGGTGTTTTTTCTTAGGCTTTTCATGGTCTCCGCTTTTACCCTTCTTCACCACTAGACTGTCCCATAAAGTAGCTGGTTCCGGTGTATCCTGAACAGTCTCCGCCGCTGGTGGCGGCTGATCAAACGGCTGTATTGCCTCTGGTTGGACACTCGACGGTTCATTGGCTGCGTCAACCTGAGCCTCCGATGTTTCTCTAGCTGCAGGCTTATCACCGGACGCCTTGGCCTGGCTAACGACTATCTTGGGGATATCGTTTTTTTTTTCCGATTTAACGACACCACCAAAAAATGCAGCATTTGCCCCTGCACGGTCACTGGACACTTCGTTTACTAACGCTGCCACACTGCTTGCAAGATTAGACACAAAGGCTGCCCTTTCTTCGCTTGTACTCTTGGCCATATCTGAACGAGCTTGATTAACTGACTCAAGCTGACTGGAAACATCTTCAACAAGCGCCGCAACGAAGCGATTCCTTTCTTGCGATGAAACTCTGGCATCATTCGCTCGGTTATCTTGAGTATCACTCAGGAACTTGCTAACCGAATTCGCTAAATCTCTGAAAAAGTCGGATCTATCCTGCGCCGCTTCGCTTGCCTGAGTGATCCTTGTGGTAGTGATATTTTCCAGCGAACTGGCTACTTCATTACCGAGATTGAGTACAAAGTCTGCTCTTTCCTTTGCAGCATTTTCAGAGGTATCTTTATGATTGGCATTAAACTCTGCCATTAGATCGGCGGTCTTTCTCGCCACATCGGACACGAAGGACGCACGCTCTTCCCTGCCCTGTCGGGACATGGATTGGCGGTCGTTGCTAAAATTGTCAAGCAGATCGGCTACACTGCCGGTATTTAAGCTTACAAATGCCTCACGACCTTGCGCATCCACCTGTGCTTGGTTGGAGCGTGTGGAAGCAAACCCGGCAATCATTGTGTTTACACTGGTTGCCCTGACATATTCCTGAGCAGTGCTCTCAGCGTTATCTTTCTCGCGGCTGTCCCGGCTGCCATTGATGTTTTGGCGCAATCGCGCCATGTCTTCTGTTAATTGGCCCATGGTTCTTCTCCTTGTTTTTTGCTATACATCAGTTCTAAAAGCCTTATTTTCCTGCCTTACGCCCAAAAGCACCTCGCCGCTGGCTTCACAGCGGCGGGGATGCCCTCATTTTCGCTTTAGGCTGGAGCGGCCGCGCTGGCGGTCAAGCCGATAGCTTCGGCATATTTCAAATAGGTTTCGACGGAAGCGATGACGACGCGGGCTTCAATGGACAGCAGTTCGATGCCGACCAAAGACACCTTAACCCATGCATCAACAACGATGCCCTTGTCCAGAATGCGGTCTACAACTTCAGCCAAGCTAGAAGAGTCAGTTGATTTTTGTACTTTTGCCATGATGCTATACTCCTACAAATGTTGTTTTTAGTTAGAACTTTATTGTTTTCATGGCGAC
>CAIODU010000261.1 GCA_903857165.1 uncultured Methylococcaceae bacterium
ACCAAAAGAATCGTCCACGAAAAACACGAAAGGCACGAACAAGACATGCTTTTGTTCGTGTTTTTCGTGCCTTTCGTGGACTCTATTTTTTGCCTGCGGATCAAATTCTTGATGGGATGTTCTTTCTCAGGAATCACCTAATGCGTGCTTTGACAGATGTAGGCCGGAATAATGTCGTGCAACGACCGTTTCCGGCATTCGGCCTGCCTGCCCGAAAAGCTACAAGTGAGCCGAAGTTTGCCATCCTTGGACTCTGGATTCCGGCATCCCTGCCGGAATGACGAGTTTGAACATTTTCCAATTGCCAAGGCTTTGTCCTGCGCGAACGAGTGCGTAACATCAGTTTAAGAGGATTAAATGGAACATCACGCTGAATACCTGATTAACCGGCTGAGTCTGCGCCGCCCGCAAGCCGAGAGCCTGAACCTTTTGACTAAGATTGCCGATGTGTTGAGCTTGCAAAAGGACTGCGACCTCGCCGCCGAGCAGGAAAAAATCATCACTCTGATGAGCGCACTGGCAACGGACACTGGCAAGGCTAAGGTATTCACTGAATTTGAGCGGAACTTCCCTTGTTGTTGTTTTGCGCTGGCAACCGGCGTGGGCAAGACGCGCTTGATGGGGGCTTTCATCACTTGGTTGCATCAAGCCAGGGGCATCAACAATTTCTTTGTCCTCGCCCCCAATTTAACCATCTATACCAAGCTGATTGAGGATTTCTCCAACCCGCTTAGCCCCAAATATGTGTTTCCGGGCATAGGCGATTATGTGCATCGTCCGCCGGGTATCATCACCGGCGACAACTACGCGAGCCGGGGAACGCTGAACATCTTTGATGAGTCCATCAATATCAACATTTTCAATATATCCAAAATCAACGCCGAAACCAAAGGCGGCAAACTACCCCGCATCAAACGCTTGGCGGAATATATTGGGCAGTCTTATTTTGATTATCTCGCCAACTTGGATGATTTGGTGATTTTGATGGATGAATCCCACCATTACCGCGCCGAGCGGGGGATGCAGGTCATCAACGAATTGCGCCCGGTATTGGGTGTGGAACTGACGGCAACGCCAAAAACCGAAACCGGCGGGATCAAACCATTTAAAAATGTCGTTTATCAATATGGATTGGGCAGGGCTATTGAAGATGGGTTTGTCAAAGAACCGGCAGTTGCCACACGAAAGGATTTTGATCCGGGCCAGCTAAGCCCGGAGGAGCTTGATCTGCTGAAACTGGAAGACGGTTTGTTCATTCATGAGGATACTAAAGTCGCATTGGAACTGTATGCACTGGATGAAGGCTGCAAACGGGTCAAGCCCTTTGTTTTGGTGGTCACCCGCGACACCGCCCATGCTGCCAAGGTCAAGGCCATCATCCAATCCAAGGATTTCTTTGCAGGCCGCTATGCCGATAAGGTCATGGAAATCCATTCCAATCAGAGGGGCGAGGAAAAGGATGAGAATATCCGACAACTGCTAACCTTGGAAAATGCGGACAATAAGTTTGAAATTGTCATCCATGTCAACATGCTTAAAGAAGGTTGGGATGTCACTAACCTATACACCATCATCCCGCTGCGAACCTCGGCTTCGGAAACCCTGACCGAACAAACCATAGGCCGGGGTTTGCGTTTGCCCTATGGCGGCAAGCGCACCGGCCATGACAAGGTGGACAAGCTGACGATTATTGCCCACGATAATTTCAAGCGCATCATCGAGGAAGCCAATAAGCCCGGTTCCATCATCAAACAAAAAAACATCATCGAAATTGACCCAAGCCATTTCGAGGGTCAAAAGGAAGTCGTGGTTGCCAACACCACTATCCAAGAAACAATGGCAATGGAAAAGAAAGCGATTGATGCCCTGCCGGAATCCGAGGATAAATCCAAAGCAGAGCTTGCCTTGGCAATCAAACAATCCATTCATGAAGCCATTCCTCAAATCAGCCATCAGGTGAAAACCATCACCGAATTGAGCCATCAAGCAATCAAGAATAGTGTCGTGGCACACGTCAAGGATCAGCTACTGACTTCAACAAAAACTGATTTAAACGAGGCTGAAGTCATCAAGGAGATTGAAGGAGTTTATCAGACTACGGTCAATGAGTTCATTCAACACACGATAGAGATTCCCCGCATTATCATACAACCCGGCAATGAAGTTGAATCAGGATTCCATGATTTTGATTTGGATGTTGAAAAGCTGAATTATGAAGCCGTTTCGGAAGATATTATGTTTCAATACTTGGAGCGCAAGGAAAATGCCCAAGCAACTCTGACCGCTAAATATGGCAGTCATGCCTTTGAACCCTTATCGCTTGTTCTGCATGAGTTGATCCATTTCCCCCAAATTGACTATGATGGCCAAGCTGTTTTTTTACATAAGCTGGTTGATCAAGCATTAGAGAAAATTAAAGTTGAATGCAATGAGGGTTATAAATTTGCCAATGTGGTACGGTATCATAAACGGGAAATCGCCGCCTTCATCCATGTGCAGATGAAAGCGCATTATTATTGCGTTACAAAATCTTGTGATAAGCCCATCATAAAACCCTTTACAAAAATCGAAGGGCATAATTTATTTAAAATCCAAACAGACGTTATTCATTCCTTTACCGACACCATAACGCCTGTCAGTGCAATCCCGCAGAAAGTGTTTTCCGGGTTTAAGAAAGCCTGTCATACCTCATACAAATTCGATTCAAAGGGCGAGAAGGACTTTGCCATTATGCTTGAGAATGATACAGAAGTGGTTAAATGGCTACGCCCTGCCGCCAAGCAATTGAATATTTATTGGGATCACAACGCCAGGCTTTATGAGCCTGATTTTGTCATCGAAACGATGTATGCGCTTTATCTGGCCGAGATGAAAGCCGACAAAGAAATGACTGATGTGGAGGTGAAGGAAAAAGCCAAAGCGGCTTGCCAATATTGCAATTATGCAACGGAGCATAACGCCTTGCATGGGGGCAAGCCTTGGAAATATTTGCTTATCCCGCAAAGTAAAGTTCAACACAATAGCAGTTTCCGCCATATTGCTGAATCATGCGAAGAGTCGATGACATGACAACGAAGCGCGACGGGATATTTATCCCGTCGCAACGTTTGGTGTGTCGTGGGTTGCCCCGAACATTGACGGAGCCGACGTAGCCCGGATGGAGCCGCCCTGCGGCGCAATCCGGGATGGCCGTGGCATGCACATCCTCCCCGTTGAGATTGCCTTCCCCCCACACATCGCACCAGTCTTCGGGCTTGTCCCTGCTCGGCAATTGCCATTCCGCCTCATGCGGGTTGAAGGGTGAATCGCCACTTTGTAGTGAAATGCTTCGCCGACGAAACCGACATTGCCTCCCCACGGCGGCGGCAAAGAGGTCCACTGGCAGGAATCTGTTTACCAACGGGATGGGATTACGCTAGAATCAGCCGAAAAAAGGATTCCTTGAATCATGCCCATCTCCCAAAAAAACCGCCCGATCAAAGTGTCCACGCCGCTGGGCGAGGACGTGCTGCTGTTTTACCGGATGCACGGCACTGAGAGACTCGGCGGGTTGTTCGAGTACGAACTCGACCTGCTCAGCGAAAACGC
>CAIODU010000262.1 GCA_903857165.1 uncultured Methylococcaceae bacterium
GAAACATCTGAGGCCGAGGCTGGCGAGTAGGGTGAAGCAATAACAACACACCCCAAAAAGGAGTTCAAAACCGTCTCAGTTTGATCGACTAATCCAGCGCGGTGTAGTACGCTGCACCGCTAAACCCCCTGGTCAATTTTCAATCGGTACGGCTGGTCAATTTTCGACCGGCGTCAACACTTGCAGAAACCCTTCATGGCCATGGGCCAGCAGGGCGTCGATTTGACCCGCCGAAATGTCGATCCCGCACTCGCCCAGCATTTCCCTCAGCAGCGGCTGCGTCATCTCCGCCGTCTTGCTCCGCTTCGCGGAGCCGGGGCGTTTTGGAGGGGAGTCGGAATCCGTGGCCGGGTCACTTTCCGGGGCCGGAGCCGCACACGCCTCGGGTTCCATCCGGCTCGGCTTGAACTGCGGACGGGCTTTTTCCCCCTTCAAAATGGCAATCTCGTCCTTCAAACGCCCGATCTCCACGCCTTGCCGTTGAACCGTTTCCCTCAACCCCTCGATGATTTTCAGCAAAGCATCTACGCAGGGCGTCCGTTCGTTCGCAGGTACTTCAGGAAAAGGAGGGAGCGTTTTCATGGGGTTATTTAATACCACATGCCAAGCTGCTTTGGGAAGTTTTTGCCATGACTTATTGAGAAATTACAAATTGACTTCGAAACCGTAAGTTTCTGTTCAAATGCCCCCGCTAGTCCCGGTTGTCCGAAATCGTCCGGCAAACGCCCGATGGCACGGTGTCCGCCGCCTTGTTCCGTTACCGCATAGGCACGGGCGGCAAACTGGCGATCCACATCCTCGAATATTTCGACCATGTCGGCCTGACCCGGCGCCAGGGCGACACGCACCGGTTAAGCGACGACCCCTTACGATTCTGAGCGGTTCGTTGGCATCCGTTGTCAGGTTGCGGCGTACACGGCCAACCGCATGCCACCCTTCGGACGCAAGGTCACTTCGAGTTCCGGTTCGGCGGTTTGTCCAGGCAGGCGTTCAAAACGGTAATGCCGGGCGATCATTGCCAGCAGCAACATGCTTTCCGCAAGCGCGAAGGCATTGCCAATACAAACCCGGTGACCCGTGCCGAAGGGCATGTAGGCCAGCCGGTCCGGGGCAAGCCAAGGGCGCAGCGTTTCCAAACTTTCCAGCCGGTCGCGGATGGCCTCCAAATCTTCGGCCTCAATCTCGTCGGCCATCTCCAACAAGCTCCGGCCTACTTCGCCTGGCACTTCTTGGCTGCGTTGGAAAAACGCGCGGGGGCCGCCGTAGCCTTGGCGGGTTCGGCGAAAGCCGCGTGTGTCGCCCAGATAGAACCAGTTCGCCGCCGTGTTCCATTGCGAATTAGTCCCGCCGTTCCAGTTATTATCCGCATAGGCGCTTTGCGGGGCGATGCAAAGCCCGAACAGCGCTGCGGCAACCGGCGTGAGGAAACCACCGGGAAGGCGGGCGTTAAATTTGCTGTGTCTGGCGTGCAAAGACCTGATTGGTTTGGGTTTGGTTGTCATTGGTGTCGACAGTGGTTAGGTTGAGAAATTTCCGCAGCCATTCACCCGGCTTAGGTTCAGGTCTATTGGGCATCTCGAAAAACCTCACATTTCGACAAGCTCAATGCAGACGGATTCAGTAAAATCAACCTGTTCTGTTCGTGCTGAGCTTGTCGAAGCATGAACGGAACCGGTTTTTCGAGGTGCCCTATTGTATTTAGCTTGCCCCAATGTTATTGCTAAATTGGCTGAAAATGCCATTTGCACTTACCATATAAAGCGTGTTGCCATCGGGTGAGACGGCAAGCAGAGAGACAAGAACCCCCTCCGTATTGGCCGTAAGCGTTTGCACAACACTCAGACTATCCAGCAGAATGACGGATACGACATCTTTGTTATTAGCCACAAAAGCGAAGTGACTATCGGGCGTTACAACCAGAGAGTGGGGTTGATAACCAAGAGGTATTGTTGTTACGATGCTAAAAGTGTCGATATCGATGATGGATACTGTGTCGTTACCGGTATTTACCACCAAGGCATAGCGCCCGTCGGGGGTCACAGTGATGGATGTTGGGTTGCCACCAACTGATAAAGTGTCAGTAACGCTGAAGCTGCTTAGATCAACCACCGACACCGTATTGTCACTATCAGACAGCACCAAGGCATATTGACTATCTGGTGTGCAGGCGATGGAGCAAGGGTTTTTGTTCAATAATTGGATAGATGGAAGTAACTCATCGGATTGAACTGAAACCGGTAGTACATAGCCAAAGCCAGACCTAGTCATATCGATGCCTACGCCGATGAGGACATATTCGCTATTTGGCGTGACGGAGATGCAAGAGACATCATTTTCTAGATAAGGTGGCATATCCATAGTATACTTTTGACCATTAGTACGGTCAATTTTCACTATTGAGCTGGAATTGGCAGAATACAAATAGACATTGTCCAGGGTTATGGCTGTGCAACCTGAAGCCATGAGTGCAAAACCTCCCGCATAGTTTCCTGAATTAACATCATATTGTGACGCATAATCAAGAAAAACTAGAATAAGGGTTCCTCCATCTGAGTCAGCCAGCATTGTA
>CAIODU010000263.1 GCA_903857165.1 uncultured Methylococcaceae bacterium
TCCAAGTTTGGTGTATCAAGAAAGTCACGCAAAGCTAGATCGGTATCGGGTGAAACTTGTACAGTCCAACGAACAGCAGCAGCCATGTTATTACCCCTTTAGAGTCGTTGTTGTGTTGTCCCAATGATGCGGTTTGCAAGCGCTTTGCGCTCCTTCAATTATGCTCAATCCGAGTCGCGCAGGACAAGCTCACCGCACCTTACCAGTTTTCCTCAATGATAACACCCTCTCAAACCACAATCACACTCACAGGATCAGTCCAAAACCCTTCGCCGCCGCTGCCGATGGCGCGGATGCGGAACCAGTAGGTCTGGGCGGGGGTCAACCCTTCCAGCAGGATATGGGTTCCGGTCGCCGAGGTGGTGGCGGGTTTCCAATTGTCTTGATTAGTTGGGTCAACTGGAGCCATCTGCACTTCATAGCTTTTCGCCCCGGCAAGCCGTGCGACATGCAGCATCAAGGAGCCGCTTTTAGGCCCGTGGGCAATCTTAAAATCAGACGGGGCGGGTAAAGTGCCGCCATGTATGCCGCGCACGATGTCTTTGCGCAGATCATAGCCGGTGGTTGCCAGCAGTGCCGTGTCGAGATGGGCTACTAGTTCCAAATAGTTGGCGAGATGTTTGAGCAGGTCAGTCCAAGTCTGCCGTGCCACATCGCGTTGGGCGATTTTCAAAGTGTCGCGGGTCAGGCTGGCATGGTAGGCATCCAGATAAACCTTAAACGCTTCATTCAGTTGGGCCAAGGAAGGGACTGGCTCCGGCCAAGGCTCTGGATTGTAGGGTTGTCGGTCAAGGCGGAGAGGATATGTCCGGCCTTAGCCTGGAAATCCGCCTCGTTCAATGAATCAAATTGGCTTAACTTAATGGCAGTGACGCTGGAGCGCGGGAACGAGAAAAATGCTTTATATTTGCAAACGGGGTGGTTTGAAATTGGATCACAAGCTCAGGGCGGACTTCGACGAGATCAGGGCGAACGGGTAGGCTTTGATCGTGCCCGCCTTAAGTTGGTAGCCGAATTGCCGAAGGATAAACGCGATGGCAACAACGCAACAAGGTACACTATGCTGCCAAACCAAACTTGCCATAGCCATGCCGCACAAACCCAAACACCCCCAGTCATTCCTGAAAGACTCGGCTTTTCTGGATATTTTCCGGCGCATCGAACTCCATGACAAACTGCTGAGATCAGTCAAAAAGGCATTGCCTGAGATATTGGCAAACGAATGCCCGCATTGCGTGGCGCGTGAGGATGGAGCCTTGGTCATTTTTTCCGATTCGCAGATGGTCGCATCCCAACTAAGGTTTTATGCGCCATCAATATTAGCAAAACTTAATGAAAACCTAGAATCACCGTTCAAGCGGGTTTTGGTTAGAAATCTTCCGACCCCGGAGCCAGAAATAGCGGACAAACCGATGAGGCCCACTTCCCAGGAAGTCATCGAGATGGTGAAAGCCAGCAGCAAGGACGCACCCTGCGACGAGTTGGCCGTGGCCTTGGCAAAGTTGGGCGCAACGATGGAACGGCACGCTAAGGCAATTTCCAGAAAATAACCCTCCCAATGTAGGATGCCCCCTAGGGCGCCATGGTGGCCTGAAGGCCACCCTACAGGCAAAGGCATTCTGGTAAATGTCCTAAGGAAAAAAACCTAGGCGCCGTTCCGTTATTTAAGGGTAGGTGGACTGGATGAAGGCGGTTTAGCGTATTGCCTGGATAGTGCGCATGTAAGAGATGGGAAGCCCTTCTTCTTCGCTGTAGGTCACGGATTCCCATGCATCCTTCTGTTTCAGCAATTCCCTAAGCAATTGATTGTTGAGGCCATGGCCTGACTTGAAGCCGACAAATGATCCGATCAGGCTGTGTCCGAGCAAGTAAAGGTCGCCGATTGCATCCAGTATTTTGTGTTTGACGAATTCGTCCGCGTAACGAAGCCCGTCTTCGTTTAGAATCCGGTAATTGTCCACGACGATTGCGTTGTCCATGCTGCCGCCCAAGGCCAGCTTCCTCTTGCGCAATGCTTCGATGTCACGCATGAAACCAAACGTCCTGGCCCGGCTGACCTCCTTGACGAAGGAGGTGGAGGAAAAGTCTATGCTGGCGGTTTGATTGTCCCGGTTGAACACCGGGTGGTCGAAGTCAATGGTGAAGGTCACTTTAAAACCATCGTAAGGTTCGAACTTCGCCCATTTGTCGCCGTCTTCAACCATCACTTCTTTTTTAATGCGGATGAATTTCTTCGGTGCGTCCTGCTCCAAGATTCCCGCCGATTGGACCAGAAATACAAATGGCCCGGCGCTGCCATCCATGATGGGCACTTCTGACGCACTGACATCAATGTAGGCATTGTCGATGCCCAAACCCGCCAGCGCGGATAGGAGATGTTCCACGGTGGAAATTTTGACTTTGCCTTGGACGAGCGTGGTCGAGAGTGTGGTGTCCCCGACATTCTCGGGTCTTGCCTCAATCACAACCGGTTCAGCTAGATCTACTCGCCGGAATTTGATGCCACTGTTGGGCGCGGCCGGCCGCAAGGTCAAATAGACCTTTTGGCCGGTATGCAATCCCACACCGGTTGCTCTTATTACGTTTTTTAGTGTTCTCTGCCTTATCATCGGTACACCCATAAGCTTTGATTTCGCCCACCCAACGTTTGGGTAGGCTATTTACAGGACAACCAGCGCCCGTGTCAGGGCAAGTCGATAAATTGTCGCAACTGACACGCGCGAGGTCTCCTCCGGTCCCCGTCAATCCGCCTGGCGTCTCAGGAAAGCGGGAATATCCAAGTACTCCAAGTCCATCTCTTTCTTAGGCTCACCCCTAGTGTCGTGCTTCGGTTTATTGCGAATGCTCGTCGGTTTGTCGAGAGCGCCATAATCAATCTCGCCATTGTGGGTTTTCACCAGACGAATCGGAGCTTCGTTCAATTGGCGCTGGCTGGCAAGCCCCGTCGCGACGACCGTGACGCGCAATTCATCCTTGAGCTCGGCATCAACGGAAACCCCGGCCACCACAATCGCGTCATCAGCCGCGAATTCGTGGATCACGTTGCCGACTTCGTTAAATTCGCTGAGGGTAAGATCCGAACCGCCGGCGATGTTGATGAGAATGCCTCTGGCGCCTTGCAGGTTGATGTCGTCGAGCAGCGGGCTGGCTATGGCCCTTTCCGCAGCCTCGCGTGCGCGGTTCTCACCGACGGCGACACCCGTGCCCATCATTGCCATGCCCATTTCGGACATCACCGTACGCACGTCGGCGAAGTCCACGTTGATGATCCCCGGATGGGTGATCAGATCGGCGATGCCCTGCACCGCTCCCAACAGCACATCATTGGCTGCGGCAAATGCCTCGATAAGGCTGACGTTCTTGCCCAGCACCGGCAGCAGCTTTTCGTTAGGGATGGTGATGAGGGAATCGACAAACTGGCTCAATTCCTCAATGCCCTTCTCCGCGATGGCCCTGCGCTTTTTGCCCTCGAAATGGAAAGGCTTGGTGACCACCGCGACGGTCAAAATCCCTGCCTCCTTGGCAATTTCGGCGATGACTGGCGCGGCCCCGGTGCCGGTGCCGCCCCCCATGCCCGCAGTGATGAACACCATGTCCGCACCATCCAGCACCTCAAGGATGCGTTCGCGGTCATCCAAGGCGGCCTGCCGTCCGATATCCGGATTGGCACCCGCGCCAAGACCCTTGGTCAGCGCGTTGCCGAGTTGGATCACCGACCGGGCATTGATGCTTTTCAACGCCTGTGCATCGGTGTTGGCGCAAATGAAGTCCACGCCTTCGATATGGCTGTTGACCATGTGATTGACCGCGTTACCGCCCCCCCCGCCTACGCCGACGACTTTAATGACGGCTTTTTGACTGTAGGAATCCGCTATTTCAAATTTCATACTTTCCACCCCATGTCTTCCTGCGACTTGAATTGCCAATAAAAAAAACTAAAAATTACCTTGAAACCAACTTTTCATTTTGCTTAACATCCTTCTGAATCCTCCGTCCCCCAAAGAACCTCTTTCCCCATGCGGGCCGTGCTGCCGTCCGAACAGCAATAATCCCACCCCGGTCGAATAAGCGGGGTTGCGGATGATATCCCCCAATCCGGTGACAAATTGAGGCAAACCCAAACGCACCGGCATGTGGAAAATTTCTTCGGCCAAGTCCACCAAACCCTCGACTCTGGCACTGCCGCCGCTCAGAACGATGCCGGCGGCGATCAAATCCTCGAATCCGCTCCGCCTCAACTCAGCCTGCACCAGCAACAACAACTCCTCGTAGCGCGGCTCGACGATTTCCGCAAGGTTGAGCCTGGAAATCTGCCGGGAGGGTCTGTCGCCGATGCTGGGCACTTCAATGGTCTCCTCCAACTTGGCCAGTTGCGTCAGCGCACAGGCATATTTGATCTTGATCTCTTCGGCATACTGGGCGGGTGTCCGCAAGGCCACGGCAATATCGTTGGTCACTTGGTCACCGGCAATCGGGATGACCGCCGTATGGCGGATCGCACCGTCGGTGAAAACCGCTATATCGGTTGTGCCTCCGCCAATGTCGACTAGGCAAACACCCAACTCCTTTTCGTCTTCCGCCAGCACGGCATGGGCCGAAGCCAATTGCTCCAAGATGACATCATCCACTTCCAAACCGCAACGCCTGATGCATTTTTCGATATTCTGCGCGGCACTGACCGACCCGGTTACGATATGCACCCTCGCCTCAAGGCGTATGCCTGACATGCCGATAGGCTCCTTTATGCCTTCCTGGCGGTCGATGACAAACTCTTGGGGCAGGATATGCAGTATTTTCTGATCGGCGGGGATTGCCACCGCCCGGGCCGAATCAATCACCCGGTCAACATCGCTTTGGGTGACTTCCTTCTCCTTGATGGCAACGATGCCATGGGAGTTCATGCTGCTAATGTGGCTACCGGCTATTCCCGCATATACGGAGTGGATTCGGCAGCCCGCCATCAACTCAGCCTCTTCAATGGCGCGTTGGATGGACTGCACCGTCGCTTCCAGATTGACCACCACGCCTTTCTTCAGGCCACGGGAAGGCTGGGAACCGATGCCAATGACCTCGATTTCACCATCCTCCTTCATTTCACCGACGATAGCGGCCACTTTTGAAGTGCCAATATCCAATCCAACAATCAAATTATGTTCCGATTTTCTTGCCATGCTCATTAGTTCTCTATTCTGCCAGATTGCTGGCTTTGCCATTAAGTTGGAGCATTGCTCCGCCTTCCCCATTGATTTCATCCGCAGACTTCCATACCAAGGCGAAACCATTGGGATAGCGCAGATCGACCCTCTTCAATTGTGCAAACACATCCTCGCCCAACTTTGGGGCCAGCCCTAAGAAGCGTTCCAACACCTTGACCGGGTCCTGTCTGCCGAAGTGAAGCTCCAAGCCATTATCCAGCCTGACAATCCAAGCCCTTCGCTTACTCATGTCGAGAGTGGCCACTTTCACGCCCTTTGCTGCGAGTCTATCATTGAGGGCGTTCAATGTGTCCAATAAAAAACTTTCCATTCCCAATGGGCCGTAAATGACAGGAAGATTGGCATAAGCCTCGACCCCGTCAGGGGCAAACCGCTCTCCCCTAGGATTCAACAATGCCCTTTCACCCCACCGCGCCACTGCTTTTTGTTCGGTAATGCCAACTTCCAAAGTATCCGGCCAAATCCGCGACAGCCTGACTTGGTCGATCCAGGCGAAAGAATGTATGACCCCTTCGATTTCACCCAAGTCTTGGTTAAAGTAACCCCCGCTAAGAGTCGGCCGCAACGCATCTTGCAGCTTGCCCACATCCAAGTTTTCGACTTCCCCCGCAACTCGAACATAGTTTATCGGGAATAACGTCCTCAATTCCTGTGCCGGGATTCGCTCCCAACCCATCCAAGCCAGTCCTGCCAAACCAAAAATCATGGCAAACCGCAACACCCTTTTGATGAGCCGTATATTATTCCTGCCTTTTCGCCGAGCTGGAATGGCATTCCGCCGGGCTATGCCTAGCCGAGGCTGGTTTCTAAAATTCGCCATGCCAACTCGTCAAATTCGATGCCAACAGCCTTGGCCGCCATGGGCACCAAGCTATGGTCGGTCATCCCTGGAACCGTGTTTACCTCAATTAACCAAGCGCGATTTTCATCATCGACCAACAGATCGACCCGCCCCCAACCCTTGACACCCAAAGCCTGGCAAGATTTAAGTGCCAATGCTTGGAACTCAGCCTCTTGGCTGGACTCCAAGCCACAAGGGCAATGGTAACGGGTGGTGTCGGCGCGATATTTGGCATCGAAGTCGTAAAATGCATGGGGGGTCTCAAGCCGAATCAAAGGCAACGCTTGATCGTCCAACACTGCCACCGTGTATTCCTTACCGGTAACCCAGACCTCGGCAAAGACTTGGCAATCATATTGCTTGGCAATCTGCCAGGCCTGCCGCAATTCATCAAGATTCCCCGCCCGACTCATCCCGATGCTTGATCCTTCATTGGCTGGCTTTACGATCAGCGGAAAACCCAACTGCATGGCGCAACGTTCCAAGTCATCAGGGTTTTCCAGAAGCATCCAGCCCGGCGTCGGCAAACCGGCCCCTAGCCAGCATAATTTTGTCCGCAGTTTGTCCATCGCCAAGGCGGAGGCAAGCACGCCGCTGCCCGTGTAGGGGATGCCCAACGCCTCCAGTGCGCCTTGGACTACGCCATCTTCGCCGCCCCGCCCATGGATAATGTTGAAAACCCGGTCATAGTTTGACTGTAACAGGGGTTCGACTGGATTTGCCCCCACATCCAGGCCAACCGCGTCCACGCCACGAACCAACAGGGCTTGCAGCACAGCCTTCCCACTTCGCAAAGAAACCTCGCGCTCGGCCGATGCCCCACCCATCAGCACGGCAACACGGCCAAAATCTTCTGCGTTTTTCGTTTTAACCTTCACATCCACTCCTGTTCATCAATTTGCCAATGGCTCGCCCACGATGCGGACTTCCGACTCAAGGCATATGCCATGGCTCAATTTTACCTGCTCACGCACTTTTTCGATTAGACGCTCAATGTCCCCGGCGCTTGCCCCGCCAAGGTTCACAATGAAATTGGCGTGCTTCTCCGACACGCACGCATCGCCGATGCGATAGCCCTTCAAACCGCAGGACTCAATCAATCTGGCGGCATGGTCCCCAGGCGGATTGCGGAACACCGACCCACAACTCGGTTGGTTGACCGGTTGGGTTGCCGCGCGTTTTGCCAACAGTGACTTGATGTGTTCGCGGCCCTGGCCGGTATCGCCTGGAATCAGCTTCAGTTCCGCCGCTAAAAACCACTCGCCGTCGGGGCCGTTGACGCTACGGTAGCCAACCTGATATTCATCGACTGTCCTCTCGCGGACACTACCGAAGCGATCAACCGTCCATGCCTTATCCACCAAAGGCCAAGTTTCCCCGCCAAAAGCACCGGCATTCATCGCCAAGGCGCCCCCTAAAGTGCCGGGGATGCCCGCCAAGAACTCGGCACCGTTCAAGCCTAGCCCGGCGCAGAAACGTGCCACATGGGCGCATGGAACGCCGGCTTCCGCGTAAATCCGCCCATCTGCAACGCCATGCATCGCTTTAAGCCGGTTTTTCGTGCAGATGACCACTCCCCCAATGCCTCCGTCACGCACCAGCAAGTTACTGCCTAAACCAAGCCAAAACAAAGGCTTGTCAGCTAGCAAAGCACGCAAGAAGCACACTAGATCGGCCTTGTCGGCAGGTAGGTACAGTTGTTCCGCCGGACCGCCGACACGCCAAGAGGTGTGTTCGCTAAGGGATTCGTTGTAGCGCAACTCCCCCCGCAATTCGTGGTGAATGGTCACCGGACTATCAAATTTGCCCAGAGGTGCAATCCTACCCATTGTTGATATTTTCACCATGGATGGCTTTGGCGGCGAGCCGTCCCGGCAACTCTGCCGCCATTGCGCCAATACTACCTGCGCCCATGGTCAACACCACGTCTCCTGGACAGAGTATCTTCGGCAATATTTCGCTCAATTCCTCGGCCTTCGGCACAAAAATTGGATCGACCAAGCCACGTATGCGGATGGCACGGGAAAGTGAGCGTCCATTCACACCGGCCACTGGCGGCTCTCCAGCCGCGTAAATGTCCAACAGGATCAGTAAATCAACCTTTGACAACACCGCCACGAAATCCTCGAACAGGTCGCGGGTGCGCGTGTACCGATGCGGCTGGAACACCACCACCAAGCGCCTCCCTGGAAAAGCCTGTCTGGCGGCATCCAAAGTCGCCGCAACCTCGCGTGGATGATGCCCGTAGTCGTCAACGAAGGTGACGGAACCCCCGCCCCAAGGAATTTCGCCATTGATCTGGAAACGCCGGCCTATGCCTTTGAACATGGTCAAGGCGCGCTGGATGGCCTCGTCACTCACACCCAGTTCGGAGGCCACGCCAATCACCGCCAGGGCGTTGAGTACATTGTGGCTGCCGGGCAGTTTGAGAGTCACCTCCAGTTCGCTATCGCAAGCCGATCTCCGAACGGTGAAACGGGTGCTCAATCCTTGCCTGACGATATTCACCGCGCGGATGTCGGCTTCCTCGCTAAAACCGTAGGTTATCACTGGTTTGTTGACGCTAGGCAAAATATCGCGAATGCCTGGGTCGTCAATACACAAGACCGCTAACCCGTAGAAGGGGAGATGGTGGAGGAATTCGATGAAGGTTGCCTTGAGCCGCTGGAAATCGCCCCCGTAAGTCTCCATGTGGTCTTCATCGATATTGGTGACGATGGCGATCATCGGCTGGAGGTGCAGGAACGAGGCATCGCTTTCATCGGCCTCGGCAACCAAATAATCGCCCCCGCCCAATTGCGCGTTAGTGCCCGCGCTATTCAATCTGCCGCCGATGACGAAGGTAGGGTCAAGGCCCGCTTCGGCCAAGACGCTGGCAGCCAGACTGGTGGTCGTGGTTTTGCCATGGGTACCGGCAACGGCGATGCCATAACGGAAACGCATCAACTCGGCCAGCATTTCGGCGCGGGAGACCACCGGTATTTTCTGTAGGCGCGCCGTCTCCACTTCAGGGTTCGTATTGCCGACTGCGCTGGAGATGACCACAACCTCGGCTGTCCTCACGTTTTCAGCGTCATGCCCGACAAACACTTCCGCCCCCAAACCGGCCAAACGGCGGGCATTGGGGTTCATCTGCAAATCCGAACCGGAGACCTTGTAGCCTAAGTTGATGAGCACTTCGGCAATGCCGCTCATCCCCACTCCGCCGATGCCGACGAAATGGATCCGGCGTATGCGATCCATGCCGTATTTTTCGACCATGGCATGGGGGAATCTCATCGGCCGGCCTCCATCAGGCAAATCTCGGCAACCCGCTGTGCGGCATCAGTCTTGGCGAGGGAACGGGCATTGCGAGCCATTGCGGCAATTCGTTCGGGGGCTTGGATCAGTGATTTCAATTCATCGGCCAAATGTTGGGGGGTTAATTGGGACTGGGGCATCAGCACTGCGGCATCGGCATCCGACAAGTAGCGGGCATTCGCCGTTTGATGGTCATCAATGGCGTAAGGGTAAGGAATCAAGATGGAAGGGAGCGCGACGGAGGCCAATTCGCTCAATGTCACCGCTCCTGCCCGGCAAATCGCCAAGTCAGCCCACAGATAAGCTTCAGCCATATCCTGAATAAATGCGGTCACCGTGGCATCAACCCCAAGGCTGGCATAGCGATCCTCGGTTGCCTTAAGCATGGCCTCGCCGGTCTGATGGCGAATTTCCATTTTTTCGCCTGTCAAAGAAATGGCCTCGGGCACTGCTTCGTTCAATGCCTTCGCGCCAAGGCTGCCGCCCAGTATCAATAGCCGGGGGATTGTTTCCCCGGCCGGCTTTTCCGCTGCCACGGCTTCGACAATGGATCGACGCAACGGATTGCCCACGCAACAGGCATCCACTTTAGCGTTGAAACTTCTTGGGAATGCCTCAAGCACTTTCGTCGACCATTTTACCAAAAGTCGGTTAGTCGTACCGGGAATTCTGTTTTGCTCGTGAATCACCAGGGGTATTCCAAACAGCCTCGCCATTATACCCCCCGGCCCCGCCACGAAACCACCCATGCCCAACACCACATCGGGCTTGAAACTCCGCAAAATCCGACCGGCCTGCCAGCAGGCGACTAATAGTTTGAATGGGGCTTGCAACTGGGCCAACAGGCCTTTGCCGCGAAACCCGGAAATCGTAAGCCACTCGATGAGTATGCCTTCTTTAGGAACCAATCGGGATTCCATGCCCGCACGGGTTCCCATCCATTTCACTTCGCAACCTTGCTGCCGTAACACGTCCGCCACAGCCAAAGCGGGAAATATATGTCCGCCGGTCCCCCCGGCCAAGATCATGACACGCGCTACCATGTCGACCTCTCCCTACACACACCGCCACATCCTTCAACGATTTCACTGCGCACTCGGAACAGCAGTGCCAGCGCGGCACACATGACAATCATGCTGCCGCCTCCATAGCTCATCAGCGGAAGGGTCAAACCCTTAGTCGGCAGCATGCCCATGTTGACCCCCATATTGATAAATGCCTGCAAACCAAACCAAATGCCGAGTCCATAGGCGATGAATGCGGCGAAGGTATTTCCCACCCGTTCCGCTAAACGGCCAATCACAAATGCCCGCCACACAATGATGGAGAACAGCGAGATAACCAAGAAGGCACCCATCAAACCCAATTCTTCCCCGATCACCGAAAACAAAAAATCGGTGTGGGCCTCCGGCAGGAAAAACAACTTTTGCACACTGGAACCTAATCCCACGCCCATCCATTCCCCCCGCCCAAAGGCAATCAAGGCCTGTGTCAGTTGGAATCCTGTGTTCAGCGGATCCGACCAAGGGTCGGCGAAACTCAACACACGCTTTAGTCGATAAGGGGAGGTAAGAACCAAGTAGGCAGCACCTCCGCCGGCCATGGCAAGTAAAATGCCGAACTGCACCAATCTTGCCCCTGCCAAGAACAGCATTCCCATTGCCACCGCCACGATGACTGCGGCAGAACCAAAATCAGGCTCTTTCAACAACAAAACACAGGCCACCGCCAACATCGTCATCGGGCGCAGCATCCCCTGCCAAGAAGTCCTTACCATTTGCATCCGGTGGGTGATGAAGGTCGCCATGTACACCACAGCAATAAGCTTGAACACCTCGGATACCTGAATGCGCAACCCAAGGATATTCAACCAGCGGACACTGCCATTGACGGTCTTACCCAAGCCCGGCACCAGAACGAGTGCCAGCAGAAACAATCCTGCCACAAACAAGAATTGGGCATATTTTTCCCAAAACGCCAAGGGACGGGAGGCCACGAACACCGCTACGGCAATGCCTATGAAGACATGGGCCAGTTGATGTTTGGGGAAATAAAAACTATCGTTGGCCAGTTTTTCACCCAAATGCAGGGAAGCGGACGCGACCATGATGTAGCCCAGCACCAAGATACCCATTGAAACGCTGAGCAATACGGTGTCTAGGTAAAAGCGTTTATGCCCCCATTGCAATACTAATCCTCGACTTTTTCCGGCAACAAGTGCTTTCATTACAACATTCTCCTCACGGCTTCGGCAAATAAGCGACCACGTTCTTGATAATCTTTATACTGATCCAGGCTTGCGCAAGCGGGCGCCAATAACACGACATCCCCGCGTCGGGCCAACTTGTGCGCTGCGGCCACGGCTTGTGCCATATTGTCCACCCGCACCGTATCCACCACCGGTTTAAAAACCTGCTCTAGCAGTGGCGCGTCGCGGCCCATCAGAACCACGGCACGGACTTTCCCGGCCGCTACCCCGGCGAGTTGCGAGAAATCAGCGCCCTTGCCGTCGCCCCCGGCAATCAGGACCACTGGGCCGCTTAAGCCTTCCAGCGCTGCGACACACGCGCCCACGTTGGTGGCCTTGGAATCGTTGATAAATGCAATCCCCTCCGCTTCGCCCACCCATTGCATGCGATGATCCAAGCCCGAAAACTCACGCATCGCCTTTACCATGGCTGCGTCGGACAGGTTGACAGCATCGCCCAAGGCAATGGCAGCCAAGGCATTGGCGATATTGTGCCGTCCTTTGATACGCAATTCGGATGCGGGCATCAATTGCCGATCCCGCCGGATCAACCAAGCTTCGCCGTCAATGTTAGCCAGCCGGTACTCGGCATCCGACCCTTCTTTCAGGCTGAACCGTGCGCAAAGCCTTCCATCCTCGGCCATCGCCCCGACCATCGGATCGTCGGCATTCAACACCATTAAACCTTTTCCCCGAAAAATCCTTCTTTTGGCATCGGCATACGCTTTAAGGTCGGGGTAGCGATCCATATGATCCGGGCTGATATTCAGCACGGTCGCAGCCGCTGCCTCCAGCAGGTTGGATCGTTCCAACTGGAAACTGGAAAGTTCCAAGACATATAACCCGGCATCCCCGCCCAACAAATCCATCATGGGTGTTCCCAAATTCCCGCCGACTTTGACTTTGCGGTTGTCCGCATCAGCCATTAGCCCAAGCAAAGTCGTGACTGTGCTTTTGCCATTGGAACCGGTAATGCCTATTATCGGCGCACTTGCCACGCAAGCGAACAAGTCAAGGTCGCCGAATACGGGTTTTCCCGAAAGCATGGCCTGGCGGATCATTGGTGTGTCCAACGCCACACCTGGATTCACCACTAAATGCGTGGCCCGCTCGAAAGCCACCGGATCGAAGCATCCAAGGAACACCGCCACATCCGGCAGAAATTCACGCAATCCGGCCAATCCAGGCGGTTTTTCCCGGGAATCGACAACTGCCAGCTTAATGCCTTGATTAGACAGAAACCTCGCCACTGACATGCCCGTCGAACCAAGGCCCACCACCAGGACTCGCGATGACCCGTCAAGCCCAAGCCTGGAAAGTGATCGCACTGTTGAGATTTCGTCATTCATCGACGGTAACTTGACTTTCGGATCATCTTAGCTTCAAGGTGGCAAGGCCGGACAACACCAAAACGACAGTGATAATCCAAAACCGGACAATAACCCTAGGCTCGGGCCAACCTTTCAATTCAAAGTGATGATGGATCGGTGCCATGCGGAAAATGCGCCGGCCGGTCATTTTGAAGGACAGCACTTGGAGTATGACAGAGAGGGTCTCCATCACAAAGACCCCCCCCATGATCATCAGCACAATTTCCTGCCTCACTAACACGGCCAGCACACCTAGTCCGCCCCCCAAGGCCAATGCGCCGACATCCCCCATGAAAACTTGGGCGGGGTAAGTGTTAAACCATAAGAAACCCAAGCCTGCCCCGACCAAAGCACCGCAAAACACCACCAACTCACCTGATTGAGGCAGGAAAGGGATGCCCAAATATTCGGAAAAATGGCTATTGCCGGAAGCATAGGCGAAGATTCCCAACGCCCCACCGACTAGCACAGTGGGCATGATCGCCAATCCATCCAAGCCATCGGTCAAGTTGACTGCATTGCTAGTCCCAACGATGACAAAATAGGCCATCAACACATAAAACCAGCCCATGTTAAAATTCACGTTCTTGAAAAATGGCACGATAAATGTTGTTTCCGCTGGCAGGCTTGCCGTGTAATAAAGGTAAAGAGCCACCGATAAACCAAAAATGGATTGCCACAAATATTTATGCCTTGCGGCCAAACCCTTGCTGTTGCGCAATACCAGTTTTTTATAATCATCAATAAAGCCTATCCCGCCAAAAGCAAGCGTCAGCAACAAGGTCACCCAGACGTAACGGTTGCTCAGGTCTGCCCACAACAAGGTGCTAATGGCGATCGACACCAGAATCAAGGCACCTCCCATGGTCGGCGTCCCCGCCTTGGAGAAGTGGGATTGGGGCCCATCCTGGCGGATGCTCTGACCAATCTTATAGCGGCTCAGGCGACGAATCATGACCGGCCCCACCATCAACGAAATCACCAGGGCCGTCAACACGCCGAGAATGGCGCGGAAGGTAAGATAGTGAAATACACGGAAAACATCGATATAGCTTTCCAACAGTAACGCAAGCTTCAGCAACATGTTTCTGTACTTGTCCGAAGGGCTTCAATGACACGTTCCATATGCTGGCTGCGTGATCCTTTTACCAACAAAGCCACGTCTTGGCTCAAATCTGCTTGTATTTTCTCGATTAGTTCCTCTTGGCGTGGGAAATACTTGGCACCCTGGCCAAAAGCCTCCACGGCTTTGTTTGCCAATGGGCCAGTGGCATACAAGCGAATCACCCCCAACGATTGTGCCAGCCTACCCAACTCGGCATGAAGCTCGGAACTGGTCTCCCCCAGCTCTCCAAAAGCACCCAATGCAACCCACGGCTGGCCCGGCATTTCCATCAAGACCTCCAGAGCGGCTCTGAAGGACGAGGGATTGGCATTATAGGTGTCATTGATCAACAAGGCTCCGTTGGCGGCCCGGTCGGGCTGAATTCGCCCAGGCACTGGAGCCAAACCAGACAGTCCCCGTTTGATTTGCTCGAAATCCACACCTAAGGCCAAACTGGTTGCCGCTGCCGCCAATGCATTGGCGACGTTGTGGCGACCGGCCAGTTGCAAGGTGATTTCGTGCCTTGCGCCTAAGTGTTCACAGCTAAAGCGCGTCTTAAAACTTTCGCCCCCCCAGCTCACGCTTATCGAATCCACCAAACCCCTTACATCCGCATCGCTGCCGAAACCGAAGCTGACCGTCTGCCGAACCCCGGCCATTTCCCGCCATAACCCGCAAAACCGATCATCGGCGTTAAGAATGGCGATGCCCTCCGGCCCTAAGGCAGTGATGATTTCGCCCTTGCCCCGTGCGATTCCTTCCCGGCTGCCAAAACCCTCCAAGTGGGCTTCGCCGACGTTGGTGATGAGGGCAACATCGGGCCGGGCCAACCCTGCCACATAGGCGATTTCCCCGAGATGGTTCGCCCCCATTTCGATTACCGCATAACGATGTTCCGAGGCAAGGCCCATAAGAGTGAGGGGAACCCCCAGATCGTTATTGAGATTGCCGCGCGTGCCCAATACCTTTGCATTGACCGAAAGAATGGCAGCGAGCATTTCCTTGACCGTGGTTTTGCCGTTACTCCCGGTCAAACCCACCACAGTGGCCGGGGATTTTGTACGCCAGGCTGCGCCCAGCTTGCCGAGTGCGCTACGCGCCTCAGCCACCACCACTTGCGGCAAGGGGCATTCGACAATACGTTCCACTAAAACCGCACAAGCTCCAAGGCTTGCGGCCTGGCCGACGAAATCGTGACCGTCGAAACGCTGACCGCTAATGGCGATGAATAGATCGCCAGTCTTCAATGTCCGTGTGTCGATGCTTACCGAGGAGAATTCAGCATCCTCGCCATGCAATTCACCCGTGGCAATCAGGCCGAGTTCACTCAGGCGCATAATGTCTTCCGTCCTTCCTTCAGGCCAAGCAATTGACCGACGACTTCCCGGTCATTGAAAGGGTGTTTCACCCCCCCGATTTCCTGAGTTTCCTCATGACCTTTGCCAGCCACCAGCAGGACATCGTCCGGGCCTAGCCGCTCCAACGCGTGGGCGATGGCCAAACGCCGGTCGCGCTTAACGATGATGTCACTCCGTTTGCAGCCGCTGATAATTTCATTAATGATCGCCTCGCCATCCTCGGAGCGCGGATTGTCGTCAGTCAGCACCACATAGTCCGCAAGCCGTTCGGCGATAGACCCCATTTGAGGGCGCTTGCCGCAGTCCCGGTCGCCGCCACAGCCAAACACTACCCACAACGAACCCCGGCAATGATGCCTAAGGCTGGCTAGGGCTTTTTCCAGCGCAGCGGGGGTATGTGCATAATCAACGACAGCAGTCGCCCCCATTGCCGCGCAAAACCGTTCCATGCGCCCTGGGACCGCACGAACGTTCTTCATCCGCTGCGCCACTTCCTGTAGGTTGAAACCCTTAGCCAGCAACACCGCGACAACGCCCATTAGGTTTTCCACATTGAATTCCCCGAATAACGGCAGGGCGAGGCTGATTTTCCCTCCCTCAAAAAAAACATCAAATGAGATTCCGTCTTGGCCGTGCTTGATCGCCGCAGCTTGGACAATTTCGATTCCCGGGCTTGGCTTATGTCTTTCACTCAATGTATAGCCAATTTTCCTCACCACACCGGACGATGCCCGCGCCATGACGGCACTGGCACTGTCGTCGTCTAGGTTGAATGCAATGAATTTCAGGCCAGGCCAGGCGACTAAGCGCAACTTGGCTTCAAGGTAAGCCTCCATGGTCAAGTGGTAATCCAAGTGATCCCGGCTCAGATTGGTGAATAAGCAGCCTTCGAAGCGGATTCCGTTGAGGCGCCCTTGCTCCAGGCCATGGGACGAAGCTTCCATCGCCACATTGGCAAATGACTTCGCACGCAACTTGGCTAACAGGCAGTGAACCTCGATGGCATCCGGTGTCGTATGCGCTGTGGGCTGCAAGACACCCGGCACTCCCCAACCCAAGGTGCCGATGACTGCTGCCGGTTTGCCTTCCCCTAGGGCGGTGGCGAGAAAATGACTGCATGAGGTTTTCCCATTCGTGCCAGTGATGCCAACCACGTCCATGTGCGCGGAAGGCTCGCCGAAAAAGCGGTCTGCGATGTAACCCAACTGCCGCCCCAGTTTCTCCACCGGGACACAGGGGATCCCCAATCCGGGAGAGGCGTAGTCCGCCCCGCCACCTGCCGGATCGTAGAGGATCGCACTGGCCCCCGAAGCGGCGGCGGCGGCGGCGTATTTCATGCCATGGGATTGGCTGCCCGCCAAAGCGAAAAACAAGTCCCCTGGGCGCACCGCCCTACTGTCAAGGCAAAGCCCCCGCACGTCAAGCAAGACATCAACGGGGTTATCCATCCGTCCGGCCAGAAGCCTGGACAATGGAAGGGGGGTTCCCGTCACAGACATCATATGGTGCCGTCCTTTGCGACAATCACTGGAGCCTGGTTTTCCTCATCAGGAGTTATGTTCAACATCCTCAATGCACCCTCCATCACACTGGAGAACACGGGGGCGGAGACTGCCCCGCCGTAATATGCCCCTGAAGAAGGCTCGTCAATCATTACGATCATAACCAATTTAGGATCGCTGGCGGGCGCCATTCCTGCGAACAAAGCCAGATAGCTGTTGTCGGTATAGCCACCGTGAGCACCGATTTTCTTCACCGTGCCGGTTTTCCCGGCAACGCGGAAGCCGGCAACGCTGGCCTTGACCGCAGTGCCTTCGCGTGAAACCACATTTTCGAGCATGGAGCGTACACCAGTGGCAGTCTTGGCGGACATAATCCGATGGGACTCAACCGGCTTGTCATGTTTAAGCAAGCCAACCATGGGTATTACGCCATCATTGGCAATGGCAAGGTAAGCCCGCCCCAATCCCAGTAAAGAAGTGGACAGGCCATAGCCGAATGACATGGTCGCCTTTTGGAACGGCCCCCATTGATGGTGGTCGGCGGACAGGCGTCCGCTGCTTTCGCCGGGAAAGCCGGTCTCCAGCGGCTGGCCGAAGCCGAGGTTGTTGTAAAACGCCCAAAACTTGCTTGACGGCAGGTTGAGCGCGATTTTTGACACGCCGACATTGCTTGATTTTTGCAGGATATGGGCGACATCCAGCATCCCGTAGTTATGCACATCTTTGACGACGTTTGGCCCAATGTGCAAAGGCGAGGTGTCGAAGACGGTGCCCTGCTTGACCGTGCCTAATTCCATCGCGCAGGCGACGACAAAGGGCTTGATCGTCGACCCAGGCTCGAACACATCGGTCATGGCCCGGTTGCGAGAGACATTGCCGCTGATTTTCATCCGGCTGTTGGGGTTGAATGAGGGTTGGTTCACCATTGCCAGCACTTCGCCATTCTCGGCATCCAGCAAAACCAGCGATCCCGAACGGGCTTTATTTTGAATCACGGCCTTTTTCAACTCACGATAGGCCAAATACTGTAGGCGCTGGTCGATGCTCAGCGCGAGATCCTTACCGGGCACGGGCAGGCTTACATTTTCCAAATCTTCAATCACCCGGCCTTTGCCGTCGCGCATAATCCATTTTTTGCCCGGAACGCCCTTCAGCCAGTCGTTGTAGGCCAGTTCCATGCCTTCCTGCCCGTCGTCTTGAAGATTGTTAAAACCAATCAGGTGCGCGGTGACCTCACCGGCGGGGTAATAGCGCCGGAATTCGCGATCCGCATAAACACCCGGCATGCCCAAGGCGATTGCCTGCTCGGCCAGTTCGGGGCTAATCCTTCTCTTTAGGTAAACGAAACCACGGCTTGAGTTATCAATGCGCTCGTGAATTTCCTTCACCGACACGCCAAGCAGGTCGCTTAGCGATTTAATGTCTTTCTCCGAAGACTCGAATTCCTTGGGATTGACCCAAACCGATTTGACCGGTGTGCTGATGGCCAGCAACTCTCCGTTACGGTCAAGAAGCCGCCCCCGGTGGGCCGCGACCGAGACCAAGCCATCATGGCGTATGTGGCCCTCGTGCTGGAGAAATTGCTTGTCCAGAACCTGCAAATTGACCGCCCGCGCAACGAGGACAACCATGCCCAGCATCAATGCACCCAACAGGACGCCCCATCGTCTGGAGTAATCCGATTCATTTGTCATTCTGGGGCGTATAACTTTTATCATCGCCAGACTCGTTCTAATTCTAAGGTTTGATGTAAATTATGGAATCCCTTTGCGGCATTCCCATTCCCAAGCGCCCGTGCGCCATCTTCTCAATTCGGCTGTGTTCGGCCCATGTATTTTGTTCCAATTGAAGCTGGCCCAATTCCATGTCGAAAGCTTCCAATTCCTGGCTGATGCGGTTTTTATCGTCATTCAACATCCGCCAGCGGTGTATCGTATACTCGACACTGAGGGCAGATGCCACCAAAATAACTAGCAATACCATCACGATTCTCATGCCGCCACTCTTTCAGCCACCCGCAATACCGCGCTGCGAGAGCGAACATTCGCTCGCATTTCCTCTTCAGAAGGCATTTTCGCCTTGCCTATGGACATCAGTGTCGGCCGATGCTCGCGCAGCAAGGGCAGCCGCGAAGGAGTGGGTTTCCCGCGTTCCTGATCGCGGATGAAATGCTTGACGATTCGATCCTCTAGGGAATGGAATGAAATAACCGCCAAACGCCCGCCGGGGGCCAATATTTCCACCGACCTCTTCAATCCTTCCCCCAATTCATCCAGCTCATGGTTAATGGCGATGCGGATTGCCTGAAAACAGCGCGTCGCCGGGTGTTTGTGCTTTTCCCGGACGGGGACAACTTTTTCAATCAGCGTGGCCAGTTCCCGGGTGGTTTCAATGGGCCTTGCCTCCACAATGGCGTGTGCGATGCGGCGGGCAAAGCGTTCCTCGCCATAGGTTTTTAACACCCGGACTATTTCGTTTTCCCCGGTCACTGCGAGCCATTCGGCTGCCGTATTCCCTTGGCTGTTATCCATCCGCATATCCAAAGGCCCATCACGGAGGAAGCTGAAACCCCGTTCGGCTTCGTCCAATTGCGGGGAAGACACCCCCAAATCCATCAGCACACCGTCCACGCCACCGACTATTCCCAGGCGTTCGGCGTGTTGACGCAAACCAATGAAGCTCCCATGGACTAAGGCGAAGCGCGAATCCTCAAGAAGCGCCTTCGCCTCCGCTGCATCAAGCGCGGCGGGGTCTTTATCCATTGCCAATACACGCCCGGATTTGCCTAAATGGCGCAAAATCGTCAAGCTATGACCGCCGCGCCCAAAAGTGCAATCGACATAACAGCCGTCAGGGCGGACAGCAAGTGCTTCAAGCACCTCCTCCACCATGACAGGCATGTGTAGATTATTGATTTTGTCCATTAAAACGAGAGGGAACCCAATTCAGGGGATAGCTCGTCCAAGTTTTCTTCTTCCAACCACTCGTCACGGCTACGGTTCCATGTGTCCTCGTCCCATAGTTCAAATTTGTTTCCCTGCCCTACCAATACGACACGCTTCCCCAGGCCGGCGAATTGCCGCAGTGGCTCTGAGACTAGGACGCGGCCCTGCGCATCCATTTCGGATTCGGTGGCATGGCCGATCAACAAACGCTGCAAGCGCTTAGCCCGCTTATCCAAACTGGAAAGCTTGCTGAGCTTGCGTTCAATTTCCTCCCACTCGGGCAAGGGATAGAGCAAAAGGCATTTGTCCGGGCTGACAGTCAACACCAATTGCTGGTCGCAACATTCCCGCAACTCTGCCCGATAGCGGGTTGGCACGGCCAAGCGGCCTTTTTCGTCAATGTTGATTGGATTGAAGCCTCGAAACAACTTAGTTACCCTTCCCCATTTATTACCATTTTTTCCCACAACGCCCCACAGGAAGCAATATAGAAACCTACCCCATTGAAGTCAAGCGTGATTTTTCATACTTTTGCAATTCCGTCTCGACGCAGATTTATTTAATTGGTTTTTCAATAACCTAGAATAGACCGATCAAACGCTGCCCGCCTAATTAGGTTACTGGGAAAAAAGATTTTGGCTGGTTTTGGATAAACGAGAATGGATGGCCGGGGTCAAAGCCATAAATTAGGCCAAATTGGGAGTGGCAAGGCTTGCTTTGACTGGGCAAGGCGGGCAAACTGGAGTGGCAAAGCAAGCTTTGCCGCTCAGGAATCACTTTAATCATGACTTGAACCTCCACTATGCTTCATCTCTTTCAATCCAACCGGCTGGAAACGCTGCTTGAACTGCTGGCAGCCATCGTCGCGCACCCTCAGGGCGATGCCCTCGCCAAGGAAACCATCGTCGTCCAAAGCAAAGGCATGGGGCGTTGGATAACCCTGAAACTCGCTGCAAAGCATGGCATTTGCGCTAACATTCAATTCCCTCTCCCCGCCTCCCACCAGTGGGAACTGCTGCGAACCGCGCTCGGCGAATTGCCCCTGCGCTCAGCCTTCTCCCCCGAAGCCATCGCCTTTCGACTGATGGATTGGCTGTCCAAACCGCATAACTTAGAGCGTGTGCCCACGCTGGCAAACTATCTGTCGGGAGGGGAGGACATTCGCCGCTACGAACTGGCGGTGCGCATCGCCGACCTGTTCGATCAATACTTGGTTTACCGCCCGGATTGGATAGCCGCATGGGAACGGGGTGAGATGCTAGGGCTGGGTGCGGACGAGCATTGGCAAGCCCTGCTGTGGTGCGAATTGGTGGCGACGATCAAAGAACCGCATCGCACCCGCCTGATTGAACGCCTGTTGCAAGCGATTGAAAGCGGCGAAGTCGAAGGTCGCCTACCGGAGCGTGTACTGCTATTCGGCATTTCCTCGCTACCCCCGGTTTTTTTAAACGTAGTCCAAGCCTTGTCGAAGCATTGCTATGTGGCCTTGTTTGCGCTCAACCCCTGTCGCCAGCCATGGGGCGAAATTCATGATAGCCTCGAAATCGCCAAGTTGGCCGGCGAGAACGATCCCTCGGATTTATACTTGGAAGAGGGCAATCCCTTGCTGGCATCATTAGGCAAGCAAGGCCGCGAATTTTTTGACAGCCTACTGCATGAGTCCCCCGATATTGTCGAACTGTTTGAAGATCAAGACATTGGGGACAGCCTATTGCATGTGCTTCAAGCTGACATTCTCAACCTGGTTGACAGGAGTCCCCTGCGCTTTTCCGAGGCTGTGGAAAACGGGGGACAGCATCCTCGCCAATTAATCGCCCGTGGCGACCGATCCCTGCAAATTCACGCTTGCCACAGCCCGATGCGGGAGGTGGAAGTGTTGCGTGACCAGTTATTGGCGATGCTGGACGGCGACCCCGCACTCAATCCTGCCGACATTGCCGTGTTGACTCCCGACATCGCCCTTTATTCGCCTTACATTGATGCAGTGTTCGGCGCCGCCGAGAGCGCGACACGCATCCCCTTCGGGATTGCCGATCGCGGCGAAACGGGCGAACAGGCGTTCCACGAAACATTTCTTCGCCTGCTCGATCTCCCCTCCTCGCGCTTTGATGCCGAGTGGGTCATGGATTTCCTCGAACAGCCGTTCCTGCGCAACCGTTTTGGACTTTGCGAAGACGACCTTCCGGTCATCCACCGGACCGTGCGGGAAACGGGTATTCGCTGGGGAAGGGATGCAGACCATCGCGCATCCTTGGGGCTACCCGCAGAATCCCGCCACACTTGGCGGGAAGGCCTGCAACGAATGTTGCTGGGTTATGCCCTGCCGCAGACTGTCGCGGAGGACGGCATCCCCCTCTTCGACGAGACGCTGCCGTTTGACGACTTGGAAGGCGGCCTGGCCCAAGTTATCGGGCGATTCGCCGAGTTCGTCGAAGTGCTGATGCAATACAGCGAGGGGCTAAAACCATCCCGGCCTTTGGTCGCTTGGATTGACCAGCTTGCCGACCTGCTCGAAAACCTGTTTTCACCTTCCACAGAAGAAGAGGAAAATAGCCGCCAGCGTTTGCGCGATGCCTTTGAGCTATTGGGCGAACTGGCCAAACTGGCCGCTTTCGGCTCCCCCGTCGACCTGATGGTGGTGAAACGCTGGCTGACCAACCAGTTGAATACAGAATCCGGCGGCGGTTTCCTGACCGGAGGGGTCACCTTTTGTGCCATGGTGCCTATGCGCAGCCTGCCGTTCAAGGTCATTTGCCTGCTTGGGCTAAACGACGACGCTTTCCCACGCCGTCAACACCCCAAAGGCTTCGACCTCATCGCCCGCCACCCCCGCAGGGGAGACCGGTCCAGGCGATTGGATGACCGTTATCTTTTTTTGGAGACTCTCCTGTCTGCCCGGGACATCCTCTACATAAGCCATGTGGGCCGCAACATTCGCGATAACGGGGTGTTACCCCCATCGGTATTGGTCGCAGATATTCTGGATGTGATCCAGTCTGGCTTCGCCATGCAAGACGGCGGCGATTGCCTTGACCACATCCTCACCACCCATTCGCTGCAAGGTTTCAACCCGGCCTATTTCAAAGACGACCCGAAATTGCCGGGTTTCTCCACTCACTGGCTGATGGCGGCCAATAGCTTGGGAAAACAGAGCGAAAGCACCGTGAGCTTTTTCGCAAAGCCCCTGCCTGAACCGGAAGAAAATCCGCTGGTTGTTGATCTTGACGGATTGGCTTTTTTTTTCTCCAACCCCTCGCGCTATCTGCTGCGCAACCGCCTAGGGCTAAGCTTGAATGTGGGCGAGGAGGCTTTCGAGAACCGCGAACCTTTCGCACTGGATTATTTTGACAAGGAATCCATGCGCAAAATGGCCTTGGATGAACTGCATGGGAATTTCCCTGCGCACACGGCGCAACGCCTGGCGGCGGCGGCGGGTACACTGCCCCACGGCGGATTTGGCCAGGCGATCTTCGCCAAGGAACATGCTATTGCAAAAAAGGCCGCCCCTATCCTACTGCCACTGATGGATATTCCGAAGTTGGAACCCTTCTTCCTACAATTTGAGTCCGCAAGCATCCGCTTGGAAAGCGCCCTTCGTGGGGTGACTGCCCAAGGGCTGGTCGAATGGCGGCTGCACGCCATCAGTCCCCGCGACCTCCTCAATCTTTGGATCAGACATCTGGCATTATGCCTACTCCAACCACCCAATGTGCTGTGCGAGAGCCGGTTGGTCGGAGAGAAGAAAACCTTCCGCTTTGGCCCGGTCGGAAACCCAGGCTTGGAGCTTGCCAAACTGCTGGGTTATTTTCGGCAAGGTCTGTGCCGCCCCCTGCCCTTTTTCGTCAAGAGTGCCTGGGCCTACGCAAAAAACGTAGCAGTTGAAAATAGGGAAAAAGCGCTAAAAGAAGCGCACAAAGTCTGGGATGTCCCCGCCTACCGCAATGGGGCATTTTTCGGGGAATCCGAGAACCCCTATTATCAGATGGTTTATCGCGGCGGCGATCCGCTGGACGATGAATTTGAAAGCCTGAGCTTGGACATATTCTCGCCACTGATGGCTGTGCTGGAGGAAGAGGTGTGACAACATCCGCGTACCAAGAACTCAGCGTGTTTGCCACCCCGATCGAAGGCGTAAACCTCATCGAAGCCAGCGCCGGGACTGGAAAGACGTGGACTATCACCGGGCTTTATGTCCGCCTCGTTGTCGAAGAAGCTTATCGGGTCGAACAGATTTTGGTGGTGACCTACACCAAAGCGGCCACGGCCGAACTGCGCGAACGTATCCGCCGAAGACTGACGGAAGCCTTGGCGGTGATCGCGGTCGGCGAACCTGCCGACGACTATTGCCGAATCTTGCTGGAACGTGTCGTCGCTTCAGGCCAACGGCGCTTGGCCATGCGCCGTTTGCAGACCGCCATCCGTAATTTCGACGAAGCGGCGATATTCACCATCCACGGCTTTTGCCAGCGGGTATTGACGGAAAGTGCTTTTGAATCAGGCATGGCCTTTGAGACCGAACTGGCCCCGGACGAGTCCGGCTTCATCCAGGAGATAGTCGATGATTTTTGGCGGCGGGAAACCGCCGCTGCGTCCAAGCTGTGGGCAAGCTATCTGGCGGATAACGGGCAAACCCCGGACGCTTGGCGGCAAAGTGTGCGCCCGCACCTAGGCAAGCCTTACTTGGAAATCACGACCATCCCCGAACCTGAGGATGGTGCGGCCGCCGAAAAAAATCTTATCGGCGCATTCGGCAACGCGAGGGCCGTTTGGCTGGACTTTCGAGATGAAATCACCCGCCTTGTACTCCAATCGGCGGCGGATGAAATTCTAAATAAAAAATCCTATCGCCCCGATGCCTTGCCCGTCTGGTTTGCCGATTTCGACGATTTTTTCGCCGGAGAAGATGCCCGGCTGCCACCCCCGGAAAAGCTGGCAAAGCTTGGTCTTGCAGAATTGGAAAAAGGGACACGAAAAGGCAAGCCCCCCCCTCGCCATCCTTTTTTCAACATCTGCTCGGAATTGGCCGAGGCTGCGGAAAAATTGGCGGGTATTTACAGTCTGAAGCTCATCGGATTGAAAATACGCCTGATCGGCGAATGCAATGCCGAGTTGCCCAAGCGCAAATCCAAGCTGGGGCTGGTGTCCTACGACGATCTGCTAAATCGGTTGGCCGATGCTTTGCGTTCGTCGGAAGGCGGCCATCTGGCCACGGTCATCCGGTCACGTTATCACGCCGCCCTCATTGATGAATTCCAAGACACCGATCCGGTGCAATATCGGATTTTCCGGGCGATTTACTCGACGGGTGACCGGCCGGTATTCTATGTCGGCGACCCCAAGCAAGCCGTCTATGCTTTTCGCGGGGCGGATGTATTCAGCTATTTGGAAGCACGAGGGCAAGCTGCGGCCCACTATACGTTGGCGGTAAACCAGCGCTCCGCCCCCCGACTCATTGCCGCTGTGAATGCCTTGTTCATGCGTTCGCCCAATCCCTTCCTGCTCCGCGAGATCGACTACCACCCTGTCCAGCCCGCCGCTAAAAAAAGGCCCCTGCTCACAGTGGAAGGGGACACTGGCGAACCCTTGCGCTTCACGCTTATCCGCGACGGGGAAAAGGCACTCAGCAAAGAAACTGCCAATCGACTTGCCGCACAGGCAACGGCCACTGACATTGTCCGCTTGCTGAATTTGGCGGCAGTAGGCAAGGCGCGGCTGGTCGGCGTGGGGGAAGACCGGCCTGTCAACGGCGGCGACATCGCCATCTTGGTGCCCACCCATCGCCAAGGCAACTTGATCCAAGCAGCCTTGGCACAACGCGGCGTCCCGGCAGTGCGCCAAGGACAGGACAATGTCTTCCAGTCCAAAGAAGCGGTGGAACTGGAATTGATATTGTCAGGCATAGTCGAGCCGCAGCGGGAAATGCGCATCCGCACGGCACTTGCAACGGAACTCGCCGGGCTGGACGCCTTCACCTTATTCAGCCTGCAAAATAATGAAGAGGCTTGGGGGGGGAAAGTCCACGACTTCAGCCGTTACCGCGAGTTATGGCTGGGACGGGGATTCATGCCCATGTTCCGCCGCTGGATGGAGGAAAATGGCGCGGTCGAACGGTTGCTGCGCCATCCCGACGGCGAACGGCGGTTGACCAACCTACTGCACCTAGCCGAGTTGCTGCAAGTCGAAAGCCGCGAAAAACCGGGGCCGGAGGTTCTGCTAGGCTGGTTTTCACGCACCCTCCGCGACCCCGGAGGTGACGAGGAAGCCCTGCTGAGGTTGGAAAGCGATGCCGAGCGGGTCAAGATCGTCACCGTCCACACCAGCAAAGGGTTGGAGTATCCGATTGTCCACTGCCCATTTCTTTGGGATGGCAACTTGTGGAAGAAAGAAGAAACCGCCGCTTCATTCCACGATGCGGATCGTAACTACCAACCCGTGCTTACCTTGGGCGGGCCTGATTACGAATATCACCGCCAACTGGCAAGCAAGGAAAAACTCGCCGAAAAGTTGCGCCTGCTCTATGTCGCCATCACCCGTGCCAAGCACCACTGCCAGGTGATTTGGGGGTTGGTTTCCGGCATGGAAACGTCAGCGCTGGCATGGCTGCTGAATGGTCCGTCCGCAACCACCGACGATCCATTGGCAAGCATGGACTGCCTTTGCAAGGGATTGGATAACGCTGCCATCGAAGCGACTTTGCAGGATTTTGCCAGGCAAGCCCCCGGCACGATTGCCGTGGAAGATTTTCAAATCGACGAAACGCCTTACGCACCCCCCGCAACGCCCGCTCAAGACCTGCATGTCCGCACATTCACCCGGCCCTATCTGCGCCCGACTTGGCGCATGGCCAGTTTCTCCGCCTTGGCCCGGGGCCGTCACAGCGAAGCACCGGACTACGACCCGTCGGAGCCTGACCCCAGGGACCAGCCACAAGACCGCAGCTTCTTCGCTTTCCCTCGCGGGGCGGGCGCGGGGCGTTGCTTGCACGCCATTTTCGAGGAATGGGATTTCACTTACACCGACAGGAAGGCATTGGAACGGCTAGTCTGTCGCAAACTCAAGGCACACGGCATCGCCGAAGAGTGGGCAACGGTTGTCGCAGACAGTGTGCAAACCACCCTTGCCACCGACTTGGATGGCAAAAACCTTAAGCTGATGCGCATCGACGCAAGAAACCGGCTGGCCGAACTGGAATTCACCTATCCAATCCATGAATTGGCAGTGCAAGGGCTGAAGGCATTGCTAGGCGAAACCGCTTTGGGATTGCCGATGGCGTTCGCCCGTTCCGCCGAATCCCTGGCGTTTGAAACAGTGAATGGATATATGAAAGGCTTCATCGACCTTACCTTCGAGGCCGATGGGCGATATTATATCCTTGACTACAAATCCAATTGGCTGGGGTCGACAGCACAAGACTACGCTCCTCCCCGTTTGCTCCAGGCCATGGCCCGTGAGCATTACTACCTGCAATATTTGATCTATTGCCTGGCCCTGCATCGCTACCTTGGCTTGCGTTTGCCCGATTACCACTACGACAGCCATTTTGGCGGCGTGTTCTACCTGTTCCTGCGCGGCATGGGCCATGAAAACGCACTAGGATGTGGTATATTTTGGGATCGGCCAAGCAAGGAGTTGATTGCTGCTTTGGATGGTTTACTGGCTTGACTATGGCAAAATGACGCAAGTGGCAATTCTCATCAGGCCACGCATCCAGACATCGGCATCCGCAAAACCTAAGGGATGCCCCAAAAATTTCGATTCTTCCTATCCATTTTAAGGACACGTTCAGATGATTAAGAAAAAAGTAATTGACCAGATTCGTGTAACGCCGGGCAAAAAAGTCAACTTGAAAGACTTTGGCACCAGTTGGGCTTCGTTGCCCGAATTGAAGGATTTCGGCAAAGAGGAGGTCAAACAAAAGGCGGCTGAATTGCTCGAAGAAAATCGCGAGGAATTGTCCAAGGCGCAGGAACTGCTTTGGGCCAGCGACATCCATTCAGTCTTAGTGGTGCTGCAAGCCATGGATGCCGCCGGCAAGGATGGCATCATCAAACATGTGATGTCAGGCTTGAACCCCCAGGGTTGCGAGGTGCAAAGCTTTAAACAACCCACCGCCGAAGAATTGGACCATAACTTTTTATGGCGCTATATGTGCCGTACACCTGAACGGGGCCGCATCGGCATTTTCAACCGGTCTTATTATGAAGATGTGCTGGTCGTCAAGGTTCACCCGGAAATGCTGGACAAAGCAAAATTGCCCCCCGGCAAGCGTGGCGATGGTTTCTGGGAAAAGCGTTATGAAGACATCAATGCCTTCGAGCACCACCTTGTCCGCAATGGCACGCTCGTCCTCAAGTTCTTCCTGCACATTTCCAAGGACGAGCAGAAAAAACGGTTTCTGGAACGTTTGGAAAACCCCGACAAGCATTGGAAGTTTTCTGCGGCGGACATGGCTGAAAGGGGGTTTTGGAATGAGTATGCCAAGGCATTCGAAGATGCCTTAAGCGCGACCAGCACAAAGTGGGCACCTTGGTATGTGATACCTGCCGACCATAAGTGGGTTGCACGGACATTGATCTCGGACATCCTTGTCACCAGCATCAAGTCACTGGATCTGGAATTCCCCACTGTAAGCGCAGAGAAAAACGCCGCGCTAGTCGAGGCAAAAAGGCAGTTGGATCAAGAGGAAAGCTAATTTCCCAGCGTTAACCGGATTATGGCATCAACCCCCCTCCCATTGCCTGTGTCTGGAGCGCAAGGCTTGGCCCGATGGCATTAGGGAGAGGGGATTGACCAACAAGGTGAATTATGGCAACAATCAAAATAGCTCTACTGTCATTGGCAATAGTGGCAACTGCACTGTTTACAGGCGGTTGCACTAAATACCATCCCCATACCGGTCAACAACAAGTCGATGTCGGCGCAACTGCGGGTGTGGCAGGTCTCGCGCTTGGGGCCGCCGCGCTGGGCGTGGCGGCCAGCAGCCGCAACGACTACTATCGCAGGGATGTCGTGGCCGTCAACCGGCCCCCAGTCTATCGCCCTTACCGAGGGGGTTACTATCAGGCAGGGCGTAAAGGAGGTTATTACCGACGCTAAAGAAGCCCCCAAACAACAGATTTAAGTGAACCCGTGAACCATCAGGAGCTTATATGCGTTTCGATAAAATTGTAATAGCCATCGCCATGCTTGCCTTGCTGACCCCCTCGTTCACATGGGCTGCGCATGACAAAGTGTCATCCCAAGCATGGGATAAGTTGACCCCCGCTTGGGACGCGGTAAGTGAAAGGCTAATCGGCTTCGCCGGCGCAAAGAAACAGAAACTACTCGCCGATCTCGCCTTCGCCGCCGCCGCCGCCGAGCAGTGCGATGGGTTGACGCTGGATGAGGGCAAATTCAAAGGCGCGTTCGACTCTCTGGACGATGCCGGGTACAAAGCGCTTTCACTGGCTGACAAAGAACAATACGGACCGAAGCTGATGGGCTTTTTTGGCATTTATGTGGGTTTGATTACTGCGGAAGCTTTGCTTGAGCAGCAGGCATTTTGCACCTATGCAATCAATCAACAAACCATAGGCGCAGGATCGTATTGGCTGGATGCCAAGTAGTTGACCAAAAGTGTTTTAGGACAACCTGCCCGCAAAGTCTTCGTAGCCAAATTTTCTGACTATCTTAATGCCTTCCTCAGCATTGAATGTGGCTATTGACGGTAGATTGACACCATTGAACATATGATTCTTGACCATGGTGTAATGCGCCATGTCACAAAACACCAGCCTGTCATCCGGTTTTAATGGCTGTTTAAATGAATAATCACCAATCACATCCCCGGCGAGGCAAGTCATGCCCCCAAGCCGGTAGTCATAACCGTATTCCCCCGGTTTACCCGCACCGATGATATTGGGTCGGTAGGGCATTTCTAGGACATCGGGCATATGACATGTCGCTGAAGTGTCCAAGATAGCGAGCGTCATTTCATTTTCGATGACATCCAATACCTTGGCCACAAGAAAGCCAGTATTCAGGGCAATCGCCTCTCCCGGTTCAAGATAAATGTCTATTGAGTATTTGTCTTTAAAATACAGGATTGAACGAACCAATGTTTCAATATCATAATCGGGCCTTGTAATATGATGCCCTCCCCCCATATTCAGCCATTTCATACGCTTAATATATTCGCCAAATTTTTCATCGACTACTTTAGCGGTACGCCACAGGGTATCTGAGTTTTGCTCGCACAGGGTATGGAAATGCAAGCCATCTATCCCGTCCAGTTGGTCTGGCCTAAAATTTTTCAGCGTGACCCCTAGCCTAGAGAACTTGTAACAGGGATTGTAAAGGGGAACTGCAATCTCGGAGTATTCAGGGTTGATTCTGATCCCACACTGAATATATTTTGAGCCTGACTTGGTTACTTGAGGTTTATACTTCTGCCATTGATTAAATGAATTAAATACAATATGGTCACAGTATTTAATTATTTCGTCAAACTCCTCATCAACATAAGCAGGTGCGCACATATGGACTTCCTTACCCATCTTTTCATAGCCCAGCCTTGCCTCAAAAAGCGAACTTGAAGTGACTCCCTTCAGGTATTCTCCAATAAGGGGATAAAGGCTGTGCATTGCAAATCCTTTTTGTGCAAGAAGAATGCTGCATTCTGTCCTTTCTTGGACAGAGCGCAGCACTTCAAGATTTTTTACCAGAAGACGCTCGTCAATGACATAGTAGGGTGTATTTAAAGCGTTAAAATCAAGTTCCATTGCCATGCCTTAATCTTCAACCAATGCAGGGGCAAACGCTTCATGCCACGGGAGCCCACAGTTGTTAAGTGCTTCCATAAACGGATCGGGATCAAACTCTTCTACATTGTATACCCCGGCCTTTTTCCAAATTCCTTTCAATATCATCATCGCGCCAATCATTGCCGGGACGCCCGTCGTATAAGAAATCGCCTGTGAACCGACTTCGGCATAACATTCCTGATGATCGCACACGTTGTACACATAGTAGCTTAGAGGTTCTCCGTTTTTTGTTCCCTGGATAATGCACCCTATATTTGTTTTGCCTTTAGTCCTCGGCCCAAGCGAAGCCGGATCGGGCAAAATTGCCTTTAAAAACTGAAGCGGAATGATCTCTTTGCCTTCATAGGTGATGGGTTCGATTGAGGTCATTCCGACATTTTCAAGGACACGCAAATGGTTTATATAATTGTCCGAAAATGTCATCCAGAATCTAATCCGTTTTACGCCTTTGATATTGATGGCAAGGGATTCCAACTCTTCATGGTACAATAGATAAATATTTTTTGGCCCAATCTGAGGAAAGTCGTAGACTTTTTTAATGGCAAGGGGATCAGTTTCAATCCAATTGCCATTTTCAAAATATCTTCCATTTGCAGTTATTTCTCGAATATTGATTTCAGGATTGAAGTTTGTTGCAAATGGATAGCCGTGATCCCCTGCGTTGGCATCAAGAATGTCAATGCTGTGTATTTCATCAAAGTAATGTTTCTGCGCATAAGCACAAAAAACCCCTGTCACGCCAGGATCAAAACCACTACCCAATAAAGCAGTGATTCCGGCATTTTTGAATCTATCCCTATACGCCCACTGCCAACTGTACTCAAATTTAGCCGTATCCGTAGGCTCATAATTAGCTGTATCCAAGTAATCAACGCCAGTGGCAAGACAGGCATCCATGATTGTCAAATCCTGATAAGGGAGAGCCACATTGATGACAATGTCTGGTTTAAAGCTCTCTATCAGATCAATCACCATTTGCGAATTGTCGGCATCCAAAAAGGCAGTGCTAACCTTCGTTGAGGTTTTTGGCAGCTTATTTTTAATAGCCTCACATTTTGCCACAGTCCTGCTTGCGATGCATATTTCATGAAAAACATCAGGTGTCTGACAGCACTTGTTAACAACAACACTGGAAACACCACCCGCACCTATTATCAACGCTTTTGCCATAGCCATACCCTTTGTCATATACTAGACTAAAAAATTATTGTATAGAAAAAAATCAAACTGATCAATAAAAAAAATGGTTCTTTCTAATAAAACGTCTATCTGTGCATCGCTTCCTGCCTAAGATTTATTGTCTGTAATATAACTGTAACTTGGCGAGCGTTAAAGCCCTGCTGGATCGGTACTTATTTCCACAACGGCGGGAGGCTTATCCAGTGGGCGGACCTAAGAAATATCGACGAAAAACCCGAACAGGCTTGCCGGACCGCTTTCCCCAGCAAGGGCTACACGACCGCATGACGCACTCTCTGCACAGGCTGTCATTTCTTAATCAAGCTTTTTTGCCGCCCAATTTGTCCAAAATGATGGCACAATAGCCTCCTGTCAGCAAAATTTATGCTGCACGGCCTTGCGGGTTCGGGCTATTTCTGTCGGAACGCCCCAAAAGGCTGAATTAACCCGACTGTTCATCTAAGCAGGAACAGGCCACCGAACTCCCAATCACTATTAGTACCGTTGGATGGAGCTATGAAGAGAAACCAAGATTTTGCGAAAAACACCCTACAAAGCCTTAGGTTTATTCCGCATTCAATCTTGCTCGGTGCGGTCTTCGTGTCAATCCTCGCAGGATGTGATGACAAAGCCAAGGAGGAGCAAAAGAGGCTTGCCGCCGCCGCCCCGCCGCCGCCCACGGTCGAGGTTGTCCAAGTCGAACAGCGGGACGTGCCCATCTATCTGGAATGGGTGGGTACGCTGGACGGCATGGTCAACGCGCAGATTCTGGCCCAAGTGACGGGTTATCTCACCAAACAGAATTACATGGAAGGCGATTTGGTCAAAAAAGGCCAATTGCTTTATGAGATTGACCCTAGGACGTTCCAAGCCAGTTTGGACCAGGCCAAGGGCAATCTCGCCCGCCAGGAAGCCCTGCTAATAACTGCCCGCCTTGATATGCAACGCATCCAAAGGCTATTGCCTGAAAACGCGGTCAGCGTAAGGGACAGGGACAATGCCGTAGGTCGCGAGGCACAAGCCGTGGCGGAAGTGGTCGCCGCCAAAGCCGCCGTGGAAAGTGCGCAACTCTCGCTAGGCTTCACCAAGATCACCTCCCCCATCGACGGCATCGCCGGGCTTTCCAAGGCGCAATTGGGCAATCTAGTGGGGCCCGGCAGCACCAACGCAATATTGACGACAGTTTCGAAGGTCAATCCGATCAAAGCTTTCGCACCTTTAAGCGAACAGCAATACATGCATTTTGCCCGCAGCGATAAAAACCCGCGCGACAAACCGCCGCTGGTGTTGATCCTGGCCGATGGCACTGTCTACCCCGAAGGCGGCACGTTTTTCTTCGCCGACCGCCAAGTGGATGTGAAGACCGGCACGATCCAAGTCGCCACCCTGTTTCCCAATCCTAACAATCTGCTGCGCCCCGGTCAGTTCGCCAGGATTCGGGCGACGGTCAGGACCAAGATGGGCGCTTTGCTGGTGCCGCAACGGGCCGTCGGGGAGATGCAGGGCCGGCGCATGGTGGCGGTGGTGAAACCTGACAACACCGTGGAAATCCGCCCGGTGAAGCCCGCCGAGACCATCGGCACGCAGTGGGTGATTGAAGAAGGCTTGAAGCCGGGCGAGCGCGTGGTCGCCGAGGGCATACTGAAAGTCCGCCCTGGCAGCAAGGTCAATCCCAAACCTTTCGCGGAAGCCCCCGCCGCAGCGGGGAGGTAGCCCCACATGGCCAAATTTTTCATCAACAGACCCATCGTGGCGATTGTCATCGCCATCTTGATGGTGATGCTCGGCCTTGCCTCCATGATGGAATTGCCGGTTGCCCAATTCCCCAATATTGCCCCGCCTGAAATCCAGGTTCAGACCACCTTCACCGGCGCGGACGCGTCCACGCTGGAGGCGGCCGTCGCCACCCCCATCGAGCAGCAAATGTCCGGCGTGGACAACATGAACTACATGTATTCCATCAACGCCAATAATGGGCAGATGACGCTACGGGTTAATTTCGACGTGAAGGCCGACCCGAACATCTCCCAAGTGTTGACGCAAATGCGCACGTCCCAGGCCGAGTCGCAACTGCCCCAGGACGTGCGTAATTTCGGCGTCAACGTGCTAAAGTCCACGGCCTCGCCGTTAATCATGTTTGCGCTGTATTCGCCGAAGGGGACTTACGACAACGTCTTTCTGGCCAACTACGCCTTCATTAACATCAACGACCAGATGACCCGGGTGAAGGGCATCGCCAGCGTGTCGGTGTTTGGTGCCGGCCAGTACGCAATGCGTATCTGGGTCGAGCCGGACCGGCTCGCCAAGCTCAACATCACCATCCCCGAAATCATCAACGCCATCCAAGTGCAGAACAACGTCAACCCGGCGGGGCGGGTCGGCGGCGAACCGGTTCCGCCCGGACAAGAGTTCACCTACGCCATCCGCGCCCAAGGTCGTTTGGAGACCGAGGAAGAGTTCGGCAACATCGTACTGCGCGCCAACCCATCGGGTTCCATCGTGCGGGTCAAGGACGTGGGCCGGATCGAACTTGGTGCGCAGACTTACGACATGATAGGGCGTCTCAACGGCCAGCCGGCAGCCTTGGTCGCGCTATACCAACTGCCCGACACCAACGCCATCGACGCCGCCAACGGCGCAAAAGAGGTGATGGAAAAAATCAAGAAGGGCTTCCCCGAGGATTTGGACTATGTGGTCGCGTTGGATACGACATTGGCCGTCACCGAAGGCATCAACGAGATCATACATACCTTGTTCGAGGCGCTGGTGCTGGTCATTTGCGTGGTGTTCCTGTTCCTGCAAGGCTGGCGGCCTACCTTGATTCCGCTGCTGGCCGTGCCGGTGTCGCTGATTGGCACGTTCATGCTGTTCCCGATGTTGGGCTTTTCTATCAACACGCTGTCCTTGTTTGGCCTTGTGTTGGCGATTGGCTTGGTGGTGGACGACCCCATCGTCGTCGTCGAGGCGGTCGAGCATCACATCGAAAAAGGCTTAAGCCCCAAGGATGCCACGCTACAGACAATGAAGGAAGTGACCGGGCCGATCATTGGCACTTCGCTCGTCTTGATCGCGGTGTTCATGCCCACGGTGTTCATTCCCGGCATCACTGGCAGCCTTTACCAGCAATTCGCCGTCACCGTCGGCGTGTCGGTGATGATCTCCACGTTCAACTCGCTTTCTTTAAGCCCGGCCTTGGCGGCCTTGTTGCTTAAGCCTAGGGTGCGCGGCACCGGCCCGTTGCAGAAATTCTTCGATGTCTTCAATTGGGGCTTTGGCAAAACCAATAATGGTTATGTGAGTTTTTGTTCGGTGTTAATCCGCAAGAGCATCATCAGCATGGTATTTCTTGGCCTGTTGGCGGGCATGGCGGGCCTCTTGGGTAAGAATATTCCAATGGGCTTTTTGCCGGATGAAGACCAAGGCTATCTCTTTGCCGCCATCCAGCTCCCCAATGTGTCCTCGCTGCAACGCACCAGCGAGGCCACCCGGAAAATCGAGGAGATTTTAAAGAACACGCCGGGGGTGCAGTATTACTCCTCGGTCATCGGCTTCAACATGCTCAGCCAAGCCAACACCACCTACAACACCTTCTTCTTCATTTCGCTGAAAAATTGGGCTGAGCGCACCCAGCCGGAGGAGCAATACATCGCCATCCGCAACCACATCAACAGTGAGATGGCGAAGATACCCGAAGCCGTCGGCTTCGCGTTTCCGCCCCCGGCCATCCCTGGCGTCGGCACTTCGGGCGGCGTGACCATGGTGCTGCAAGACCGGGCAGGCAAGGATATCGCCTTCTTGGCCGAAAACACCGCAAGGTTCCTCGCGGCAGCCAATCAGCGGCCTGAAATCGCCCGCGCCATGACGACCGCGCTACCCTCGGTGCCGCAGCTTTTTGTGGATGTGGATCGCGACAAGGTGCTGAAGCAAGGCGTCCTGCTGTCTGATGTCTACAAGACCCTGCAAGCCTACATGGGTTCGGGCTTCGTCAATTACTTCAACCGCTTCGGGCGGCAATGGCAGGTGTATGTGCAGGCCGAGGGCGACTTCCGCAAAGACACTAACTCAATGGGCCTGTTCAGTGTGCGCAACAGCGTCGGCGACACTGTGCCTCTGTCCACGCTGACCAGTGTCCGCAAAACTGAGGGGCCGGAATTCGTCATGCGCTACAACCTCTACCGTAGCGAGCAAGTCAATGTCACGGCGAGGCCGGGCTTTAGCTCGGCGCAGGTGATGAAGGCTTTGGAAGAGGTTTTCGCCGAAACCATGCCGACAGAAATGGGTTACGGCTATCTTGGCATGAGCTTCCAAGAAAAGCTGGCCCAACAAGGCATCTCGCCAGCGGCGGTATTTGCGTTCGCGATTTTCTGCGTATTCCTGATCTTGTCCGCGCTGTACGAAAGTTGGACACTACCGTTCAGCGTGTTGCTCGGCACCCCGATTGCCGTGTTCGGCGCATTCGCTGGACTCAAGATAGGCGGCTTTGAAAACAACCTGTATGCCCAAATTGGCTTGGTCATGCTCATCGGCCTCGCCGCCAAAAACGCCATCCTCATCGTCGAATTTGCCAAGATGGGCGTGGACGAAGGCAAGTCCGTCATTGATGCCTCCCTGGAAGCGGCCCGTCTGCGTTTGCGGCCCATCCTGATGACCGCCCTGTCCTTTATCTTGGGCTGCGTCCCGCTGGCTGTTGCCAGCGGAGCCGGCTCCTTGTCGCGGCAGGTCTTGGGTTATACGGTCATCGGCGGCATGGTGGCGGCGACCACCCTCGCCATTTTCCTCATCCCGGTGTCCTTCTATGTGGTGGAGAAAAGGTCGAAGCGGGGCGAAGCCCCGCAAGACGGCACTATGCAAGATGACAAAATACCGGAGGATGTCATTTATATGGAAGATTTGGATGAAACCAGTGTGAAAGACAAATCCCCGCAGGATGGCAATAAGCCAGGGGGGAACGATCATGCGTAAGCTTGCCGCCGCCGTTTTAATTTTATTATTGGCAGGCTGCTGGAAAGTCGGCCCGGATTACCAGAAACCCATCATCGACACGCCGAAGAAATGGCGTTTCGCCGAAAAGGATGCACGCGATTTAAGCAACACCCAATGGTGGGGGCAGTTGGGCGACCCCGTGCTGAATCGCTTGGTGGGCCAAGCCTTAAAGGGCAATTACGATCTGAAGATTGCCGTTGCCAGCGTCGATAGTTTCATGGGGGCTTATGGTTCCACCCGGTCGCATCTGTTTCCGCAGATTGCAGGCTTCGGCGACTATGAGCGTAGGCAGGCCAGTGGGCAGATGACCAACATCCAAGGCATCAGCATAGGCGGAGGGGAATTTGACTACGCCCGGTTAGGCCCACAAATGAATTGGGAACTGGATATCTGGGGTCAGTTGCGCCGCGCCAACGAAGCGGCCTTCGCCGACATGCTCTCCCAAGAGGCGGTTCAGCGCGGAGTGATTCTGACTTTAGTCAGCAATGTCGCCACCACTTACATCCAGTTGCGGACCTTTGACAAGAGCCTCGAAATCACCCGCAATGTGGTGGACACACTCACAGAGGGGCTGCGCATTGCGAGACTGCGCTTTGAGGAAGGCTACACCTCGGAACTGGAGGTTACCCAAGCCGATTCGGAACTGCAAAGGCGTAGCGCCCAGATTCCGCTATTCGAGAAAAACATTGCCGAAACCGAACATGCACTGAGCATTCTTTTGGGGCGCAATCCGGGCGCGATCCAACGCGGCCTGACGCTGGATGAACTCAATATTCCCTCCGTGCCAGCCGGGTTACCGTCCGATCTGCTGATCCGCCGACCCGACATCGCATTGGCTGAACAACAGATGATCGCGGCCAACGCCCGCATCGGGGTGGCAAGGGGCAACTACTTCCCGAAAATTTCCCTCACCGGGGATGTGGGCCAAATGGGCACCCAAATGGCGACATTGATGACCCCCGGTGCCAATTTTTGGACCTTGGGTGCCAATCTTGCCATGCCGATCTTCACAGCGGGCAGGATTGCAGGCCAAGTCCAATCGGCGGAGGCCCAGCAACGCGGGGCCTTGGCGAATTACCAACGTTCGATCATTTCCGCTTTCCGTGAATTCGAAAATTCGCTCATTGGCACGATCAAGACCAAAGAGCAACGCGACAGCCAAGCTAAACGGGTGGCTGCCGTGGGAACTTATTTCAAGCTGTCCAAGATTCGCTACGATGAAGGTTACACCGACTACCTCACCTATCTCGACTCCGTGCGGCAATTGTTCGACGCACAAATCGATCTGACGCAGGCACAGAGCGACACCTTCATCGCCTCCATTGGCTTATACCGCGCCATGGGTGGCGGTTGGATTGTGAAAACCGAGGAAACGACCCCTGTACCCAAGCCGCAGGAGCCGGTTTATTTTCCGTAGTGACTGGCATGGTTTTCTACACGATAACCCTGTCATAGCCTCTTTCAAATGGGAATCTTCGGATCAGTGCGCGGCGGAAATTATCAACTTCAGTTTGATAGAGAAGCGGTCTTCAGCATCTCCGGCTTCCTAATAAACGGCAAAGCTGGAGCTAATATAGGTTCCCAAGCTGGAGCTAATATAGGTTCCCAAGCTGGAGCTAATATAGGTTCCCAAGCTGGAGCTTGGGAACCAGCTACAGCGTTTTCTATCTCTATTAGTTACTTATTTATTTACGCCAATGTCGGCAAAGGGTTGCCGACCTACTGCGTAACAAGGACTGTAGGGCGGCAACCCTTTGCCGCCAACGATTTCAAAACTTAAACAACGTAATCAA
>CAIODU010000264.1 GCA_903857165.1 uncultured Methylococcaceae bacterium
TCAACGACATCAAAACCCTAACCAGCTACCTGTGCTTCGACAGTTGGGATGCCTTGATGGATTTCATGCTGGAAAGCTTCAAGAAACCGCCACCCCCGAAGCCGGAAACCGGGTAACTTCGTCAAAATGAGAATTGCTGCTTCCCCGTCTGGTTTGCCTCGTGATGATAAGTTTTTGCCGAATTTTTATGGTTCCCACGCTTCAGCGCTAATCGTAATATAACTCCCGCCGGGATAAAAATCACCGTCATTTCGGCAGGGATGCCGAAATCCAGGCCAAGGATGGTAACTTGAAGATTCAACAAATGCTTGATTCAACTTCAATCCTGCCCCACAGATTGCCTTCCATGGACGCTGGATTTCGGCATCCCTGCCGAAATGACGGGCTACCAACAATCCCTCGGCGTGGAAGCGATGAAATGACTGAATTTCTTGCCTTGCTGAATCAACGATCCTTCAATTCTTTAATCCGTTGAGTGTAATCTTCATCGATACAGGCCCTCATGTCCGCTGCCTTGTCGCAGGCGTTGCGGCCTTCGAGCCAGCCGCGTTGTTCCTCCCTGAGCGACTGCTGTTGATCCTTGGGGAGGCTCTTCATGACGGATTTGTACAGGTTTGCGGCACTGACATCTTTTTGAGCCAATGCCTTATCGCTACAGATGAGCTTTTCGACCTTGGAGGATTGCGCGTTGCATTTGAAACTCGCATTGGCCGCAAACGCCTGCTGGCCTAAGGCAAGGCTCGCCAGAAGAACGATGATGAGTTGTCGCATGGGTGGTGTCTCCTATTAAAAACTTTATGATGCCCACGCTGGAGCGTCACTGCTATCAAGTTAAGCCGTCATACCGGCATGGACTTGCAGGTATCCAGATCACAGGGAAGTGAATCTAGTTTGCCATCCGTGGCATCTGGGTTCCGGCAATCCCTGCCGGAACGACGTGGTTTTTCTTAACTTAATAGCTTTGACGCCGGAGCGTGGGAACGATAACATCCTTTCAAAAATTATCGACCCGCGCTGGCTTAAGCACCCAACCGGCTTCCCCCGCTTTCAGCTTATACTGGATTTGACGGGTTCCGCCGGTCGGTTGGGCGTTGGTGTCCTTGTCGCCATACACCGGGAAGCGGCGCACCAAGCCATTCTCCACAACCCTGAATTCGTCGTGGCCCATGTAGCCCTTCGCCGCCTTGGCGTCGTCTTGCAAAGACGGCAGGTAGATTTCGCTCAAGGATTTGCCCTTGTTGGCGGCATAAGCGACCAGCGAACCGTAGGAACCGCTGCCCGCCGAGGTCGCATAGACGTAGATTTCCGGCGACCCATCGACGTTCAAATCAGCCACTTCGGCCCCGGTCACCGTGCCGTCGATTTCCTTTTCAATAGGCTTGTTGTCACCCTTCAAGCCTTTAGGCACAATGCGGAGCTTGTTCACGGAACCCGCATTGGCACTGGTCACATGGAAGCTGATGCCTTGCAGGGACAGGGTTTGATCGAAGCCGCCAGTCTTGGCGACAGGGGTGGCTGGATTTTTAGCCGTGTGTTGCACCGAGTCCGGCGGGGCGGAAGGCTTGAGAGGTGTGGCGGGTTGCGCACAGGCGGCAAGGCTAAACAACCCCGCCAGAACAAAAATCGTGATTCGCATAGACGTTTTTTCCTTACCTCATTGATGTTGCTTCGTAGGAGCGGGCCATGTCCGCGAAACCCTGACTGCAAGGCTTTCAATTCATCGCGGGCATGGCCCGCTCCTAAGGCCCTAAAGATTCAGTTTACTTACCGAACTTATGTTACGCGGCATCCGTTGCGGGCTGTTGTAGGGCGGCCTTCAGGCTGCCAACCGGCCAGTGCCACCTCGCAAGCCGAAGCGGCCTGAAGGCCGCCCTACAGATGATTGCTGCGTAACATCAGTTATTGAGTTGTTCCGTCTGGTTCCCGATAGCCGGCTTTCCTGAGCTTGGGAACGCACACAACGAGTGTACGCAAGCCTTGCATTCCGCCCCAAATTTGGTTTCGCGTGCGATTATCTAATGAAAACTTTAAATTGTCTATGGCTAACCGCTCCAGTTTTTGCCGCACGGTTCAGGAGCGGGGTTCGGCCATGCCGCATACCCATCGGGAGATGGTTGCCTGATCGTTTTCCAGCATTTCACTCGATCTTCAAGTTTTTAGAGGGTTCCACCCCCTTGAAATCAGGCAAAAAGTATAATTGGCTTTTCCCGGCCAGTGAATGTTTTGGAGGATCGCCATTTTCACCCAGCCGTTGCCGTTTGTAGACGCGTTTGTCGAGGAGCTTGCCGCCTCGCTGAAGCAATTGAACACCGGGCGCGGCTTGAGTTTCGCCCAGCGCAGCTGGCTGAAGTTTTGCCTGATGGGCGTGTTGATGACGAACAGCGTGTGCTGGGCGAGCTTCGAACGCATTGGGCTGGGGGGTTACCGGCTGGGCGCGCTGTCGTGGATGTTCAGGAAGACGAAGATTCCCTGGGACAAGCTGTTCCAAGCCAGCGTGGGCAGGGTGCTGGAGCGGCACGGCATAAGGGAGGGCGTTCTGACCGCCGACGACAGCGACCTTCGGCGGGCGAAGCGGACACAGGCGCATCCATGCCGCCCACAAGGTCTTCGACAAGAAGACGGGGGGCTACTTCAACGGGCAGACACTGGTGTTCCTGGTGTTGGTGAGCGGGCGGGTGACCCTCCCCGTGGGGTTCCGGTTTTACCGCCCCGACCCGGCGGTGGTGGCCTGGCGCAAGGAGGACGGGCGGTTGAAGAAGGCCAAGGCGGGCAAGGCAGAGCGTCCGGCGCGTCCCGCGCGGAACCCGGCCTATCCAAGCAAGGAAAAGTGCGTGCTGTCGATGATCGCGGACTTCCGGCACCACCACGCCGCCGTCAAGGTCAAGGCGGTGTTGGCCGACGCGCTGTACGGCAACCGGCCGTTCATGAACGAAGCCTCGTCGCTGTGCGGGGGTGTGCAGGTTGTCAGCCAGTTGCGTTGCAACCAGAACATTCGTTTCCGCAACCGGGAGCTTGCGCTGCCGGCGTTTTTCGCGCGTTATCCGGGCGTCCCCCAGACCATCCGCATACGCGGCGGCGAACCGGTGGA
>CAIODU010000265.1 GCA_903857165.1 uncultured Methylococcaceae bacterium
ACCAACCGAAGCTTTATTCAAAACATTCAGAAGGGCATTGTGTTTTATAGACTATTTGCTGCGACCCCTCCGGGGTCGAATGCTGTATTTGACATCAACCGGGGGTGTCGCTCAGTCGCTCAACCCCCGGCTAATAGCTGGCAACCCCACGGGTTGCAAAATACAGGTATCTGCGCACTTGTATATAACGATGATCGCTTCGGCTTTGGAAAGCAAATTATATTTATTAAAAGGTATAAGATGCTCAACGCGATAAGGCGCAACCGTAGGGCGCATTAGCGTTTTAGCGTAATGCGCCGTATGTGTATGATAAATTCAACCGGGTTGGGCAGGCAAACGGCTTTATCGTTTGTTCATGCAGAATAAACATAACCCCGAAGGGGTTCAAGCCATTAGCCGGGGGTTGAGCGTAGCGACACCCCCGGAAAGCCCCCGGATAGCATATAAATAAGAATATCGACACTGAAAGGGTCGTAGTCTTTAGCTAAACCGGTTCATCAGAGGTATTACCAACCGAAGCTTTATTCAAAACATTCAGAAGGGCATTGTGTTTTATAGACTATTTGCTGCGACCCCTCTCGGGGTCGAATGCTGTATTTGACATCAACCGGGGGTGTCGCTCAGTCGCTCAACCCCCGGCTAATAGCTGGCAACCCAACGGGTTGCAAAATACAGGTATCTGCGCACTTGTACATAACGATGAGTACTCCGGCATGGGAGCGAAAATTAAATTTCTACAAAGGTATGAAATACTTAGTCTAAACATTGAACAGAAACCCGAATTATTGAAACTCAACTGCTGGCCAATCGTCATTTGACGTAGCGGATGGTTTACCTTTATTTTCTTGACACCACGCCCAGCGTGGTGTCAAGAAAATATTATCAACACTAACCTAAGAGGTTTATATGTCCAGAGTCTACAACTTTAGTGCCGGTCCATCGACGATGCCGGAGGAAGTATTGCAACGCGCCCAAGCCGAAATGCTCGAATGGGGCAGGTCGGGCATGTCGGTGATGGAAATGAGCCATCGCGGCAAGGATTTCGTCGGCATCGCCGAAAAGGCCGAGGCGGATTTCCGCGAACTATTGGGCGTTCCCGCCAATTACAAGGTGCTGTTCGTGGCGGGCGGCGCGACCGGCCAGTTTGCCGCCATCCCGCTGAATTTGTTGGCGGGCAAAAAGGTTGCCAATTATGTCAACACCGGCATTTGGTCGGGCAAAGCCATCAGCGAAGCGAAAAAATACGCCGAAGTGAAAGTCGCCGCCAGTTCCAAGGAAAATGGATTCAAGAACATCCCGGCACGGGAGGATTGGAAAATTGACCCCGAAGCCGCTTACCTGCATTACACGTCCAATGAAACCATCAACGGCGTGGAATTCCAGGAAATCCCCGATGCAGGCGGTTTGCCCTTGGTCTGCGACATGTCGTCCAATATCCTGTCGCGCCCGGTGGATGTGAGCCAATTCGGCTTGATTTATGCCGGCGCCCAGAAGAACATGGGCCCGGCCGGCATTGCCGTGGTCATCGTCCGCGATGACCTAATCGGCCATGCTTTGCCGGTCACGCCTTCGATTTTTGACTACAAAGTCATAGCCGAAAATGATTCCATGTTGAACACCCCGCCGACTTACAATTGGTATTTGCTCGGCTTGGTGTTGGAATGGGTGAAGGAAAAGGGCGGTTTGGCGGCGATGGAAGCGCATAATATTGCCAAGGCGACCAAGCTTTACGCTGCCATTGACGCTTCGCCGTTTTATGGCAATCCGATGGAGCCTGCTTACCGCTCGCGGATGAATGTGCCGTTCACCCTAGCCAACCCGGAATTGGAAAAAACCTTCACCACCGAAGCCAATGCTGCCGGTCTGGTATCCTTGGGTGGGCATCGTTCAGTTGGCGGGATGCGCGCCAGCATTTACAATGCCATGCCAGCGGCGGGTGTGGATGCGCTGATTGAGTTCATGGCTGAGTTCGAGCGGAAACACGGATAATTCCAAACGAAATTAGTTGACCGCTTTATCATCAAAATAAACTAACAACTTCTGCGGAAAATACGCAAAGGAATCTTAAGAAACATGTATAAAGTTCTTACTTACAACAACATCTCGCCCGTTGGCCTGAACCGGCTGCCGCGTGACAAGTACGAAGTCGCATCGGAAATCCAACACCCCGACGCGATCATGCTGCGCTCGTTCAAGCTCCACGGCATTGCCATCCCTGATTCCGTCAAATGTGTGGGCAGGGCCGGGGCGGGTGTCAACAACATCCCGGTGGCCGAATATTCCCAGCGGGGCATTCCGGTGTTCAATGCACCCGGGGCCAACGCCAACGCGGTCAAAGAACTGGCGATTGCCGGTATGTTGCTGGCGAGCCGGCACATCTGCCAAGCTTGGGATTTCGCCAATAAATTGCAGGGTACGGACGACGAGGCGATCAACCAAACAGTGGAAAAGGGCAAAAAGGACTTCGCTGGAATTGAACTGGCGGGCAAGACGCTGGGCGTGATTGGCCTGGGTGCCATTGGTGTCAAGGTCGCCAATGCCGCGCTTGCCTTGGGCATGAAGGTCATTGGTTTCGATCCCTCGATGACCGTCGATAGCGCCTGGCAGTTGTCCTCCACGGTGGAAAAGGCGCTGGGGGTGGATGATTTGGTCAGCAGGTCGGATTTCATCAGTCTGCACGTCCCGCTTAATGACCATACCCGAAGTCTGGTCAACCCGTCGCGCATCGACCTGTTAAAGAACACTGCGGTGTTGTTGAACTTTTCCCGTTCCGGCATCGTCGATGAGTCCGCAGTCTTGGCTGCCCTGCAAGGGGGAAGGATGCGCAACTATGTTTGCGACTTTCCCACTGCCGCTTTACTGGGGCAAAAGGGTGTCATCCTGCTGCCGCACCTTGGCGCATCCACTGAAGAAGCCGAAGACAATTGCGCGGTCATGGTGGCCGACCAGATTTGCGATTTCCTCGAAAACGGCAATATCCAAAATGCAGTCAATTTTCCGGGGGTGGTGTCACCGCGTGCGGAAGAATCCGTGTGCCGCCTGTGCGTGGCTAACGCCAACGTGCCGAACATGGTCAGCCAAATTTCCAGCGCACTGGGGGAAGCCAACCTGAACATCGTCGATTTGCTCAACAAGTCCCGGGGGGAGTACGCCTATACCCTAGTCGATCTGAGCAACCAGGTGCCAGCGGGGACTTTGGAAAAGATAAGGGCGATCAACGGCGTACTTGCCGCCCGGGTCATTTAAGCCTCAAGTGAAAACCCCGGGTTTCGTCGTGGAGCAAAATAATCACAGTCAAAAAGTCGATCCTGCGCTTGCGGAAATCCGTAAGCAAATCGACGCAATCGACGATCAGATTCTTGAACTTCTGAATCGTCGTGCGATGTGCGCCCAAAAGGTTGCGGAGACCAAGCAAGCCCGTGGCGAAGTGGAAACTTTCTACCGGCCGGAGCGGGAGGTCGAGGTTTTGCGCCGCATGGTTGCAAACAATCCCGGCCCGTTTTCCAGCGAGACGGTGGCGCGTTTTTTCCGCGAAGTGATGTCGGCGTGTCTGGCTTTGGAAAAGCCTCTCACTGTGGCCTTTCTCGGGCCCGCGGGCACTTTCACCCAGCAAGCGGCCTACAGGCATTTTGGTCACGCCATCAAGGCACAGCCCTATCCGGCCATCGACGAAATTTTTCGTGCGGTGGAAAGTGGTGCCTGCCAATTTGGTGTGGTGCCGGTGGAAAACTCCACGGAGGGTGTCATCACTCACACCCTCGATAGTTTTCTGCGCTCGCCCCTGCTGATTGCCGGTGAGGTGGCATTGCGCATCCATCACAACCTGATGAGCAGGGAGCAAGACTTGGCAAGTGTTCGCCTCGTGTTTTCCCATCAACAGTCATTGGCACAATGTAGGCAGTGGCTGGACCGTTCCCTTCCCCATACCGAGAAAGTCAGTGTCAGCAGCAATGCCGAGGCCGCCCGCATGGCGGATGTGGAGCCGCACAGCGCCGCCATAGCCGGCGAGGTGGCTGCGGAGTTGTACGGGCTGGCCATACTGGAGCGAAATATCGAAGACGAACCGGACAACACGACCCGCTTTTTGGTCATTGGCCGTCACCCAGTGGGTCCCACGGGGGCGGATAAAACCTCTTTGTTAATTTCCACCCACAACTGTCCGGGGTCTTTGTACAATACGCTGGAACCCTTTGCCCGTCATTCGATTAGCCTGAGCAAAATCGAATCCCGGCCTTCCCGCCGTGGGGCTTGGGATTATGTCTTTTTCATTGATGTCGAAGGACACCACCAAGACGAACCCTTGGCAAAAGCCCTCAACGAATTGGAGAAGAATGTGCTGATGCTGAAGTTGCTCGGTTCTTATCCGCGTGGCATCGGGTGAATGCAACACAAAACAACAAAACAAAACAAAACAAACATGAATCCCGAACAACTCGCCGTTGAAGGCGTTCGCAAGCTCACGCCCTACCAACCTGGGAAACCCATCGCAGAACTGGAGCGGGAGATGGGTATCCCCAATATTGTCAAACTGGCTTCCAACGAGAATCCGTTGGGTCCTAGCCCGAAGGCACTGGAAGCCATCCGGTCGGGGTTAGGCACACTGCGTCTTTATCCCGACGCTGGTGGATTCGAATTGAAATCTGCCTTGGCCGGGAAACTGGGTGTCGAGCCAGCGCAGATTACCTTGGGAAACGGCTCGAATGACGTGCTCGAATTGGCGGCGCGGGCGTTTTTGTCGGTGGCGTCATCTGCCATTTTCTCGCAACATGCGTTTGCCGTTTACCCGATTGTCACGCAAGCGGTGGGGGCAAGCGCCTGCGTCGCAAAGGCGCACGACGGTTCTGGCGGACCTCGCCATGGCCACGATCTGGACGCGATGCTGGAGTTGATCAATACGCGCACCCGGCTCATTTTCATTGCCAATCCCAACAATCCCACGGGAACCTACCTGAAGCGGGGCGATTTGGCCGGTTTTCTTCGGAAAGTCCCCGAACATGCCTTGGTTGTCATTGACGAAGCCTATTTTGAATATGTCAGTGAACCGGATTATCCTAACGCACTCGAATGGCTGGATGATTTCCCAAATCTTATTGTCACCCGCACTTTTTCAAAAGCCTATGGCTTGGCCGGTTTGCGTGTGGGTTACGCAGTCAGCAGTTTAGGCATAGCCGATTTGCTCAACCGGGTCCGCCAGCCGTTTAACGTCAATTCCCTGGGCCTTGCCGCTGCTGCTGCGGCATTGTCCGACGACGATTATCTGCAACGCACGGTCGCCTTGAACAGCGAGGGCCTAGTGATGCTTGCCGAGGCCATGGTTAAGCGGGGGTTGGCCTATGTTCCATCGGTAGGCAATTTCATTGCCATTGATGTCGGGCGCAGCGCCTTGCCCGTATACGATGCCTTATTGCGCGAAGGAGTGATCGTCCGTCCGATAGCGAATTATGGCCTTCCCAACCATCTGCGTGTGACTGTCGGGGCGGTTCGTGAAAACCGAGTTTTTCTTGCCGCCTTGGATCGAGTTTTGGGGTTATGATCCAAAAACTTTGCATCGTCGGTGTTGGGTTGATGGGCGGTTCCATTGCCAAGGCAGCGCGTAAACGTGGTCTTTGCTGGGAAATTGTGGGTGTGGATGCAGACCCCGAAAACTTGGCCCGAGCGTTAGAGTTGGGTGTCATCGATAACGGGTTTGAGGTAAATGCCTTCGGGGACTTCGCAAAAGGGGCAGAAGGTTCGGATTGGGTGGTCATTGCCACGCCGGCAGGGGTTTCTGGCCGGATATTCCGTGATTTGAAGCCGGTTTGGTCGGCGGAGGCAATTTACACCGATGTCGGCAGCATAAAGCAAAGCGTGATTTGGGCCGCAGAGCAAACCTTCGGCAAGGTTCCCGCCAATTTTGTTCCGGGCCACCCAATAGCCGGGGCCGAGCGCAGTGGGGTGGATGCCGCATCGGAAGACTTCTATCTTGAAAAAAAGGTCATCCTGACGCCAACATCGGCAACTGCCCCCCAAGCAGTCCGGTTAGTCGAGGATTTCTGGGTTTCATTAGGCGCACTGGTTTCCTTGATGGAACCCCTGCACCACGACCAAGTTTTCGCCGCGACCAGCCATTTGCCCCATGTGTTGGCTTACGCATTGGTGCATATGTTGGGTGAGATGGATGAGCAGGAGGAGATTTTCCAATATGCCGGTGCCGGGTTTCGTGACTTCACCCGGATTGCTTCCAGCAACCCTCAGATGTGGAGGGACATCTGCCTGTTGAATAGCAGGCAGATTATCCCCTTATTGAATGCAATGGGCGAGGAATTGCAACAAGTGGCGAGCTTGATGGAGCAAAATTCCGTCGAATCCGCCGAGAATTTACTTCTTTATTTCGCCGAGGCCCGCAACGCCCGGCAACGTTTCATTGAACAATCCCTAGCTGACCTTGGCACTAGTTGAAAGCATTTGCACCTTGGAACTCCGGCTTATGGCATTGAGGAAGTCAGACTCTTGCTCTTGGAAGGTAAATGCACCTGACATCTTTAGGTTGCGCCGTTGCGTGAAACCTTCTTTTTGCTTCTCTCACAATGCGGCTTGGCAGAGTGCCGTTGAGCAAAGATTTTTTGACTCACGCAACGGCGCAACGAAAAAAAGCCAAGCGTTGGTGTTTGCGTGAAGCCAAGGCTATATTTAATTAAAATGGGTACTAAACCGATTATGTGGTGTTTTAATGAATGATAAAGTTAACTTCCGGGTCTTCCCCGGCGGCACCTTGCAAGGCGTTGCCCGTGTCCCTGGCGACAAATCGATCTCCCACCGTTCCATCATGCTGGGATCCATCGCCGAAGGGGTGACCCATATCACCGGTTTTTTGGATGCCGAGGATTGCCTGGCCACGATGAACGCATTCCGTGCCATGGGGGTGGTAATTGAAGGGCCGGAAAAGGGTGCGGTCACTGTTCACGGGGTTGGTTTGCACGGTTTGAGGATGCCGCAAGAGTCTCTGTACTTGGGGAACTCGGGTACTTCAATGCGTTTGCTCAGCGGATTGCTGGCGGGCCAGTCCTTCGACACGGTGTTGACCGGCGACCCGTCCCTGAGCCGCCGCCCGATGAAGCGGGTGACCGATCCCCTGCGACAAATGGGGGCTGTCATCAAAACCTCGCCCACCGGCACTGCGCCCATCAGGATCAGGGGCAGCGGCCCATTGGAGGCAATCCATTACGACCTTCCCATAGCCAGCGCCCAAGTCAAGTCCTGCCTGTTGCTCGCGGGGCTTTATGCCGATGGCGAAACTAGCGTCACCGAGCCGGCCCCCACACGCGATCACACCGAACGGATGCTGGGGGGGTTTGGCTACCCGGCTTGCCGGGAGGGCAATCGCATAGCCATCCGTCCGGGCGGCAAACTAGTTGCCATGGAAATTGACATACCCAGCGACATCTCGTCGGCTGCATTTTTCATGGTGGGAGCGGCCATTGCGGCGGACTCTGACGTGACACTGCTCCATGTGGGCGTGAACCCGACCCGCACGGGTGTCATCGACATTCTGCGCTTGATGGGGGCCAACATCCAAATCGGGAACGAACGAATGGTTGGGGGCGAGCCGGTGGCCGATATACGCATCCGTTCAAGCAGACTCAGAGGGGTGCAAATCCCTGAGCATTTAGTTCCCCTCGCCATCGACGAATTTCCGGTGCTGTTCATTGCGGCCGCCTGCGCTGTTGGCGAGACTCGCCTGAGTGGGGCCGAGGAATTGCGGGTAAAGGAAAGTGACCGCATCCAAGTCATGGCCGATGGTTTGCAGTCCTTGGGCGTGCATGCCATCGCCACGCCGGACGGCATGGTCATCCAGCCGCGTCCGCTCAAAGGCGGCAAGGTGGATTCCCACGGCGACCATCGGGTTGCCATGGCCTTTAGCATTGCAGCCCTGCGCGCAACTGGTCCGATTTATATCAATGATTGCGCCAATGTGAATACGTCCTTCCCAACTTTTGTCAATCTCGCCAAAGGGTTGGGGCTTAACGTAACGGTTATCGAGGAGTGATGCGGATGTGCGATGACATTCCAGTCATGACCTTGGACGGCCCCGCCGGTGCCGGCAAGGGAACCATCAGCCGGGCTATTGCCATGAACCTGGGCTGGCATTATCTCGACAGTGGGGCAATCTATCGATCCCTTGCCGTTGCGGTGCAAGACGCCGGGGTCCCATTGGATGACATAGACGGCATTGTCGATATAGCCATGAAAATGGATCTGAGTTTCGGGTCAGGGGGCACGCCCGCAGTGATATTAAACGGGTGCATGATAACTGACCGCATCACCACGGAAATTTGCGGTAACATCACTTCCAAAATTGCCGCCTTCGGCCCGGTCCGGCAGGCTCTTTTGCAAAAACAGCGCGAGTTCCGCAGGTTGCCAGGGTTGGTCGCGGACGGGCGCGACATGGGCACTGTGGTGTTCACCGATGCCCAATTCAAAGTCTTTTTGACCGCCAGCGCTGAAGAACGTGCCAGACGCCGGTATAAGCAGTTGAAAGAAAAAGGGATAGATGTTAGCCTTACGCATCTGGCAAAGGAGATTGAGGAAAGGGATCGGCGCGATACGGAACGTAGCGTGGCGCCGCTGAAAATGGCCGATGACGCGGTGTTGGTGGATTCGTCCGATATGAGTATCGACGCAGTCATCGCCCGTTGTCTGGCCCTGCTTAACACCTGAATCGCCTGTAAAGTCAGTTGGCCGCCGAAAAAAAACGGCGAAGTGTTCAACCCAACCCAAATCCTAGCGGATGTCCCTGATCCGTGCGGAGTATAAAGAAGATAGTCATGAGCGAAAGCTTTGAAGATTTATTGAATGAAAGTTTTGCCAAGTCCGAAATGCGCCCTGGCAGCATGTTGTCGGGCACGGTGCTGGATATTACCCAAGAATTTGTCGTGGTCAACGCCGGGCTTAAATCCGAAGGCGTGGTGCCAAAATGGCAGTTTCTAAACCCTGAAGGCGAGTTGGAAGTCAAGATTGGCGACTTGGTCGAAGTCACCCTCGACATGCTTGAAGACGGAATGGGCAACACCCTGCTTAATCGGGACAAGGCGAAGAAGCAGAAAGCCTGGGGTGATTTGGAAAAAGCCAACGAGATCAACGAGACTGTGGTTGGCCGGATCACCGGCAAGGTGCGTGGGGGCTTTACCGTGTCGATCGGTGCCCTGCGTGCGTTTCTGCCAGGCTCCTTGGTCGATGTCCGGCCGGTTCGCGATACCACCTTCCTGGAAAATCGTGATCTTGAATTCAAGGTCATCAAGATTGACCAAAAGCGGAACAACGTGGTTCTGTCCCGCCGTGCCGTAGTTGAATCCGAATTCAGTGCGGAAAAAGAAGCTTTGCTGGAAAGCCTGCAAGAAGGTGCCATCGTCGCCGGTGTGGTCAAGAACCTTACCGACTATGGGGCGTTCATTGACTTGGGCGGCATTGACGGCCTGCTCCATATCACCGACATGGCTTGGAAGCGTGTGCGCCATCCGTCCGAGACGGTCACGATTGGCGAGACAATCAATGTCAAAGTGCTCAAGTACGACCAGGAAAAGAATCGCGTCTCCCTGGGGTTGAAGCAATTGGGCGAAGATCCTTGGCTGAATATTGCCCGCCGTTATCCAGCCAACACGCGCCTTTTTGGCAAGGTCAGCAATTTGACCGACTATGGCTGTTTTGTCGAACTTGAAGAAGGCGTGGAGGGCTTGGTCCATGTGTCCGAAATGGATTGGACCAACAAAAACGTCAATCCCGGCAAAGTCGTGCAGTTGGGCGATGAAGTTGAGGTGATGGTTCTCGACATCGACGAAGACCGCCGCCGCATTTCTTTGGGGATGAAGCAATGCAAGCCGAATCCTTGGGAAGAATTTGCCACTTCGCACAAGAAAGGCGACAAGATATCGGGCAACATCAAGTCGATCACCGATTTCGGTATTTTTATCGGGCTTGAGGGCGGTATCGACGGTTTGGTGCATCTGTCCGACATTTCGTGGATCACCATCGGAGAAGATTCGATTCGCAACTACAAGAAGGGCGATGAGGTCGAAACGGTTATCTTGGCAATTGATCCTGAGCGTGAACGCATATCCTTGGGTGTCAAACAGCTTGAGCAGGATCCGTTCCAAAATTGGTTGGCCGGTCATGACAAGGGTGCGATCATCAGGGGAGTGGTCAAGGAAGTGGATGCCAAAGGTGCAGTCATTTTGCTCGCTGACAGTGTGGAGGGTTATTTGCGTGCCTCGGAAATCTCCCGCGACCGCTTGGAAGATGCCCGAACCCAGTTGAGCGTGGGTGACGAAATCGAAGCCAAGTTCATCGGGGTGGACAAGAAGAGCAAGTCCATTTCGCTCTCGATTAAGGCGAAGGATCAAGAAGAGGAGCACACTGCCATTAAGGAGTATGCCCATCAGCAACCCAGCACCCCCACGCTGGGTGACCTTTTCAAAGAACAGATGGAGAAATAATCTTCTGTGACCAAAGGCGGGGGGCAGAGGTGCCCTCCGTCCTATTTAGTGAGGGATGTGAAGGTGACTAAATCTGAGCTAATTGAAATACTATCCAAAAAGTTTCACAATCTTCCGCAAGACGATGTGGAAATCGCGGTCAAGTCTGTGCTGGATCAAATGAGCAATGCACTTTCCAGTGGCGAGAGAATCGAGATTCGCGGTTTTGGCAGTTTCTGTCTGCATTATCGGCCCCCGAGGGTTGGGCGAAACCCCAAAACCGGCGATGCGGTTGAACTCGCCTCGAAGTATGTGCCTCATTTCAAGCCTGGAAAGGAACTCAGGGACAGGGCCAACCCCTCCGGCGAAGACATTGCCGACGCCTGATGGAGGACTGGGTATTCCTACTGCTTCCCGTCGCCGCTGCGTCCGGATGGTTCGCTGCCCAAAGGCATTACGCCCGCAAATATCTCATTGAGCACACCCATTCGCTCAGGAAGGCCTATTGCCGAGGTTTGAATTACCTGCTCAGCGAAAAAACCGACAAGGCCATTGATGCCTTTGTCGATTTGTTGACCAATGATTTTGAAACCGTCGAGACTCATATTGCCTTGGGTAATTTGTTCCGGCGTCGCGGTGAAATTGAAAATGCCATTGAAATCCATGAAAACCTGATCGCCAGGGACGACTTGAACCCTCAGCAGCAAGAAAGCGCACAATTCGAATTGGGCTTGGATTATTTGCGGGCGGGACTTTTCGATAGGGCGGAAAGTATTTTCCAAAATCTAGTCGATCACGAAAACTCTCGAATGGGCGCCCTCCAACAGTTGCTGGATATTTACCAGCATGAAAAAGATTGGGGCAAGGCAATGGAGTGTGCGCGGAAATTGCAAGATTTAGGCAAGCCCCCGAAAAGGGGCGAAACCGTTGCCCACTTCCTTTGTGAATTGGCCGAGGAAACCCTTTGCACCGACGACGACAGGGCTGCCCGGCAATGGTTGGAAGATGCCCAGCGGGCGGATCCGCGTTGCGCGAGGGCCAGTTTACTGATGGCAAAGCTGGAAATGCGCGAAGGGCGGTTCGAGGGGGCGCTACAATCGTTAAAACGTGTCGAGTCGCAAAATGCCGACCTAATCCAGGAAATCATGGAACCCCTGCGCATCTGCCATGACCGGTTGGAGAAGCCGTCGGGGGAATTGATAGGTTATCTTGGTTATCTATATGAAACCTACGGATTCGAGTCTGCGGCTTTGGCCTTGGCTGAAAGAATCCGTTCCGAACAAGGCGCCGGCAAGGCGATTGAGCATATGTTGCGGGTTTTGGAAAGCCTTCCTACGGCCAAGACGCTCAACACCCTGACCGGTTTTCTGTTGGAAGACGGTGCGGAAACTCAAAGGGAAGCTTTGATACGGCTGGACCGGGCTTTGGATCGTATGTATTCCAACGCCCCTCGGTATACATGCAACCATTGTGGATTCAGCGGAAGCGAATTGCACTGGCGTTGCCCTTCTTGTCGCCACTGGGAATCGACCAAACCTTCATGACGGACACAAACCATTTGATTCAAAGGCTCGAAACGCTATTGGCGGAGGGTTTGTCCGCCGGAGGCGGCGACTTGGATGCAAAGCTCCGCCGGGTTGGCAATGATTTGCCGGACGATTTGCGGGAGATGCTGCAAAGCCTGGCCCTAGGCCGCACGGGGACGGAAAAGGGCGAAAATGACTGGGTTGAGTTCGCCTTCCTCTGCGGGCAGGCTTACGAGCGGCTTGAAAGTTTCGTACAAAGCCGGCTCGCGGCCAATATCGCCTTCCACGCGCCGGACGGAACCCTTCCCCTTGAACTGGAAGGCAAAGACTTTGCCAATCTTGCCCGTTTTGTCGCCCTGCGCGACCAGATGCTTAAGACTGTCGCCGACTACACCCTCAAATTCTTACTGGTATCCGTCGTCCTGCTGGTCTTAGGGTTGTCGCTGGGCTTGATATAGGCAAATATTCGGTTAGCCCGTATACAGCGTTTTTAATATCAAATAGTTACTTAAAAATGAATATACGCAACATGTAGGAGCGGGCCATGCCCGCGATAAATAGCCCATTTTTGCTGAATCGGCCCAATCAATCGAGGGCATGGCCCGCTCCTACGGCTTAAATAAAGTAATCAATTGATATAGAAAACGCTGTAAATAGCCAAATAAAATATTATAAATTATTTGATGTTGAAAACGCTGTAGATGAAAACCTTCAAATTTGCAATTGCCGCTGTCTTTCCGCTTGCCGTGTCGCTTCCGGGCTGTGCGAATTGGCCTTCGACCGACCCGCAAGAACGGCCAGTTGCGTTTCACGACACCCGCCTTCAGTATGCCTTGGTGACGGGCGAGGATGAAACCTTGGTCAAGGATTTCAACATGAAATTGCCCCCTTCAATGGCCGAACGCATTGTCGCCGGTGCGGTGTTGCCGGTTACCGCTGCCACTGAAACCCTGTTCTGGCCCTTTTTCACGGGGATAAAGACTTTGTCACCCGCCCCGGATTATGGGCATTCAGCCAAGTAAAGGATGATTTCCGCAACCCCGCTTGACCGGCAGTTTGCCGCCTGTATGCGCCGCTTTGATCCTGGCATGGAAGCCGCCGTGGAATGGGCCGCGAGCCTGGCCAGCCGTGCGCTGGGGGAAGGCCATGTCTGCCTCGACTTGCGGCGCTGGGCAGAAAGGGAAATTGATCCGGGTTTGCGCCTGCCTTCTGTGTCGGCATGGAAAGAAGTGCTTTTTGCCAGTGCCGTGGTGGGTGGCCCCGGCGAATTCAAGCCCATGATCGTCGAGGGGGAGCGGCTTTACCTTGCGCGTTACTGGCGCTACGAGAAGCGGCTGGCGGATAGTCTGTTGGCAAGGGCAGGGGAAGTCTGCACGGAAATTGACTTGGAACGCCTTGACACCGACTTGGGACGTTTGTTCGCGCTTAATGCGGGGCAATTTCCAGACTGGCAAAAATCCGCCGCAGCGGTGGCGGTGTTGCGCCGGTTCTGCGTCATCTCGGGCGGGCCGGGGACCGGGAAAACCTCCACCGTGGTCCGCATCCTTGCCGCCCTGCAATCCCAGGCACAGGGCGGATTGCACATCGCATTGGCCGCCCCGACCGGCAAGGCCGCCGCCAGAATGCAAGATTCCATACGCACACAAAAGCAAAGTTTGGATTTCCCTGCCAATGTCATCGGGTCGATACCGGATACCGCATCCACCGTGCATCGGTTATTGGGCAGCAAGCCGGATTCGGCGAGCTTCCGCCATGACCGGGACAACCCCCTGCTGGCGGATGTTGTCGTGGTGGACGAGGCATCCATGATTGACTTGGCACTGTTGGCCAAATTGGTGGATGCCCTGCCGCCGAAGGCCAGGTTGATCTTGTTGGGCGACAAGGATCAGCTATCTGCCGTCGAGGCCGGGGCGGTGTTTGGCGACATCTGCGCTGGGTGGAGCCATCGCCGGTCGTTCTGTGATTTGCAGCAAAAAACTGCGGGGCCGCAATTGGAAGCGAACGAAACCCCGGCCTCCCCGCTGCAAGAGTGTATCGCGCTATTGCGGCACAGCCACCGCTTCCCCGGCGACAGCGGCATCGGCGAGTTGGCACGGCGAATCAACGAAGCGGAGGAAGCCCAGCCGGTATTGGAATTGTTGACGGACGGGCGATTCACCGACATCGCATGGGTTTCGCACTTCGACGAGGCAGATTTGCTGGAGAGGATGGACGCAGGGTATCGGTCTTATTTCGATTTGGTGGCCGGCGGCGCAGACGGCGCGGAGGTGTTGGCAGGGTTCAACCGTTTTCGTGTCCTCGCCGCGCATCACGCGGGCCCGGCCAGTGCCTCCTCGACCAACCATGCATTTGAGGCGTTGCAACGTGAACGCCTGCGGACTCCCAGGTACGAGCGTTGGTACGTAGGCAGGCCCATCATGGTGACGCGCAATGATTATGGCTTGCGGCTGTTTAACGGAGACGTGGGCGTATGCCTGAGGGTGGACGGCGAATTGCGCGTTTGCTTCGAGGATGCCGAAGGCAAGCTGCGCGCCCTTGCCCCCGCCCGCCTGCCCGAATACGTGCCTGCTTACGCCATCACCGTCCATAAAAGCCAAGGCTCGGAGTTCGATCAGGCGCTATTCCTACTGCCTGAAATTGTCTCACCGGTGTTGAACCGTCCCTTGGTTTACACCGCCATCACCCGTGCCAAGCATCGCGCCGAAATCTGGGGCGGGCGAGAAATGTTGTCCGCCGCCATCAACCGTGCCCCTGAGCGCAGTTCGGGTCTGCGTGAAAGGCTTTGGGGTTGAATTGGATCAGTGCATATGTCACATAAGCGTAACAATCTTTAATAAAAAACGATATAGTTGACTAATAAGAAACAAAGCAGGCAAAGAATTTTTGTTGAAACTAAGGGTCGAACCTTCATATTGGAAGCAATAACCGCAAGACGGAATTAAATTGTTTTAATAGCTGATGTTACGCATCGACCTAGGGCTGGAGCGTCAAAGCTTGCTTTGACAGGCAAAGCAAGCTTTGCCTTTCCAATCTCAAGTCAAAGCAAGCTTTGACGCTCCGTAGTGTTAGGCGGTAAGTCATCGTCTCATGCAGCT
>CAIODU010000266.1 GCA_903857165.1 uncultured Methylococcaceae bacterium
ACTTTGACCTCCGCCCGGTGCGCCGTCACTTCAATGCGCATCGCCGGTATGTCAAACACCTGGCGCTCTTCGTGCGCCACCGCTGCCACCCCGGCGAGTGATGCGGCACACTGTAAGCAGTCCCCCACCGCGTGGATTTCGGTCCGGCCCGGATGTTCCGACCGCTTCAGTGTCTGCCCTTCGTGCCCCGGCTGGCCGCCGTTCGGCTTTTGGCCCGGCTTTTCCCAGGCTTTCCGTCCGCTTCGGCTTGCCATAGCCGTCACTGGACGGCGGCTTGCCGCTGTTGCGGCTGTTCTTTGCCAGCCGGGCCTGTAACTCCTTTATTGCCAACGCCTGCTTCTCCAACTGCCCGGCCAGTTCTTCCAGCCGCTTGCCCACGCCAATGAAAAGCCCCGCCACAGCCTCTTCCCCTTGCTCGAAGGCTGTGTGGATTTCTCTTCGGGTAGGCATACGGATGTTCATGCAATCAATGGTAAACAGAATGGGCTGTCTTGGCAATTGCAGTGAAAGACCTCAGTAGTTACGATGTTTTATACGTATTTTTACGTATGGACAGTCCCTAAAATATCCCCATACTATGTCACAAAGCTTCTATAGTATCGCCGCCCGCTTCTCCAACTGCCCGGCCAGTGAAAAGCTCAGCATCTTCTCCTTGCTCGAAGGCGGTGTGGGCTTCTCTTGGGTAGGCATACGGATGTTCATGCGATCAAGGATAAGCAGAACGTGCTATTTTGGCAATTACCGTGATTGACCTGAGTAGTTACAAATTGAGATGAAAATAAACGACGCACACTATGTTTCTCAACAGTTTAATGGAAATGCGGTAAACAACAATGCAATTTATCCATCATGTAAAGTCTGGCATCTGGGAATCTGAGACCGAAGAGGGTGGATATTATTGTCTATATGACATAGGAATATGGATCGAGATGTGTGTGCGAGATGGTTGTTTTCCTTTGAAAAAAGTCGGTGTACGATGGACAATTGATGCCTGGGAAAACCATTGCGATACTTTTGCCTTTCTCAAGCAGGCGACCACTCAAGAGGAAGAACTGTGGAGAGTTGAAATTGACAATGTTGTCACAACGGGCTGGAGAAGTGGCTCCATTGGCGGACCCAATGGAGAGCAACCTTCAAGTAATGTGTGGACTTTGTGGGGATCGAATAAACAAGCTGTAAAGTCCTTACCATTGGGAGTCCATGCGAATGAGTTTGAATTTTCACCGTTTGTGACAGTTGGAGAAAAAGAGTATTGGGATAATAACCATGGTCTCAACTATAAAGTTAACCTATCTCAATTTGGAGGACAGTTTATACGGTAATATAAACAATATCCAACCTAGAGTAATAAAACTATCGTACCCGATGCAGCATTCCAGGGTAAGGCAGTTAGCGTCACAGCGTTTTAGAAGTTAATTAGTAAGGAGATAATGAGATGATTTCTACAGAACGGTTAGATCCAGCCTATTTTAGGCAATGGTTTGTCATTGTTGCCATCCTATTCAGTGGGTTGTTTGCGCCATTGTCCGTGAGCGCCGCAAAAACAGTGGATACGGCTAACGTCATGGCTCCCCTCCGTGTCAATAATTCTGATTGGGGGGCATTTGAGAGTCAACTTGCCACCGTTAAGGGTTATGGCGTCACTGCGGTAAGCGTGGATGTTTGGTGGGGCGAGGTCGAAGGGGCGAGTGACAACAACTTCAACTGGTCCTACTACGACACGATATTCTCCAAGATCAAGGCCAAAGGGCTGAAGATTGTACCGATTCTGTCGTTCCATCAATGCGGTGGCAATGTCGGCGACGATTGCAACATCCCCTTGCCGCCATGGTTGTGGGGCAAATATGTAGGCAATACCTTCAACGGTATTAAGATTGACAGCACCGACCTTAAATACAAGAGTGAACAAGGCCATTTCTCGAATGAAACCCTGCAACTCTGGGCCGATGGTTTGGTGGCCAACGAATACGCCGATTTTGTCAATGCTTTCAAGTCCCACTTCTCGGCCTATGACGATGACTTCATCGAGATCAATGTCTCTGCCGGGCCAAGCGGTGAGCTACGTTATCCCTCCTACAACGGACACGATAGCAACACGGGCTACCCCACACGCGGCGGCTTGCAGTCTTATTCGCGCCTTGCGGTTTTGGATTTCCAGACCAAGACATTGAACAAGTACGGCACACTGGCGGGTGTCAATGCCGCTTGGAAAACTAACCTGACTGACGTGTCCCAAATTCAACCCCCCGCCAATGCCGAATCGTTTTTCAGCAAGGGGGATTATAAAAACATCCCTTATGGCAAAGATTTTGTCGATTGGTATAACCAGTCTTTGGTGGATCACGGGAAAACCTTGCTGAGTAATGTGATCGGCAATCTTGGCAATGCCTTTCCTTCGGCCAAGATCGGTTACAAGATTCCAGGTGTGCATTGGAAGATGGCGGACCCGACTTACCCGCGTGCCGCAGAAGTTGCCGCCGGCCTGATTCAGACGAGCGTGGATTTCAATGCTGATGTCACTGGTCATGGTTATGCCAACATCGTGGGACTTGCCAAGACTTTATCATCCCAAGGCCGACAGATAGTCCTCCACTTCACCTGCCTGGAAATGGACGATCAGAATTTCGATCCTCAATATTCTCTGGCGAAGAACTTGGTATTCTGGGTCGCCAACGAAGCACAGCGGCAAGGCGTAATCATCAAGGGTGAAAACGCCTTGTCCGGCGGAATCACTTCTGATCACGGTTGGGATAACATCAATAATGCCTTCGATTTTGGCTCTTACACTGGCCTGACCACTCTGCGCATTGGCGAGGTGGCATCTGGAACCGGGCAGACCCGCTATGCAGCTTTCATCAAGAAGTATATCCCCGACCAGCCTGTCGGATTCCCCACGCTTTATCTGCGCGGAACCAACAATAATTGGGGTAAAACGCCAATGTCCAAGACCGGAACAGTCTGGTCGTCGAGCAACGTCAGCTTCGGCAATACCGCCACCGAACGGTTCAAGTTCGATGTGAAGGGGGACTGGAGCCAAAATTACGGCGGCAGCGGCCCGTCGGGTGCGGCAGTGCAAAGTGGAGGCGATATCACTGTCGCGGCAAAGGGCACCTATGACATCAGCTTCGATGAATCCAATAAATCCTACACGGTGACCTCGGTAACGGGTCCTAAACCGACGGATAAATGGTACTTCCGTGGAACGCCCAACAACTGGGGCGTTACCGAGATGAGCCAAGTCGGGACTAGCGATGTTTTCACTGTCACGGTTGAGTTCAGCAAACAACCCGTCAATCCCCGTTTCAAGATCGACCATTTTGCCGATTGGAAAGAGAACTATCCGGCGCAAGATGTGCTGGTGAAACCCGATTGTGCCAGCTATGAGATCAGCTTCAACCGGGTCAGCAAGCAGATTGAAACCAAAAAGATCCAAGACATAACGACGGGGGCGTGTGGTGGCATTATTCCTCCGCCAAAAGCCCCTCTGGGTGTCACTTACAAACCCGAAGCAACCACCTTTGCCTTATGGTCGCCGGATTCCGCCAATGTCCAATTATCCTTGGATAACACACTCTATCCGATGGTAAGGGTTCCCGATACAGACGGACTGACCGATGTGTACGCAGTGACTGTGGCGGGCGACCAAAATCTGAAACGCTATAATTTCCGAGTTGAGGGTCGTGTCGCACGCGATCCTTATGGCGTGATGGTAGAACCCGGCACTAACAATAATCTTGTCGTCGATCTCACCCAGACCGAGCCAAAACAAGGCTGGATACCTCGCCCTCCGTTAAAGCAACGTGAGGATGCGGTGATTTATGAAGTCCATCTGCGCGATTTCACCATCGATCCATCGTCTGGTGTGCCTCTCGAAAAGCGCGGCAAATTCCTTGGCATGGTTGAGGCGGGAACCAAGTTCCCAATCGCCGGTGGCGGGAGCGTTGCCACAGGAATCGATCATCTGAAGGAACTAGGTGTCACCCATGTGCAGATTCTGCCGTTCTATGATTTCAGGGCTTGCACGAATGCCCCGGGATCTTGTTACACCTGGGGGTATGACCCGGTCAATTACAACATCCCCGAAGAAAGATATTCGGTTTCCAGCGATCCGCTGGATAGGATTCGTGAACTCAAGGCGACAATCAACGAACTTCACAAAGCCGGTATTCGGGTGGTGATGGATGTGGTCTACAACCACACGCCCGATAAAACCGTCTTCGGCCCGATCACCGATAAATATTATTTGAACAACGATATTTCCGGAGCCGGTGCCACCATCAACGTCCATCAACAACCGATGGTTAGTCGGTTTATCCGCGACTCGCTGGAATACTGGGTGCGTGAATATCACATTGACGGCTTCCGCTTCGATCTAATGGGTATTTTCGATTATGCGGCGGTTGGCGACTGGGGCAGATACCTGAACCAAAAATATCCAGAAGCCAGCTTATTGGTTTATGGCGAGCCGTGGAAATGCTGTGGCGACGACCCTGTCAATGAAGCCGAGCGCATTCGCCTTGGCAGCATTGGCAAAATCGTCGATGCCCATGCGGGCGCGTTTAACGACCAATATCGCAAAGCCTTGAAGGGCGACGGTGATTCCGGCGGGGGCGGCGGATATTTGTTTAACCAAGCGGGTGATTTGTTTCCGATCCGCGTCGGTAGCCGTGGGGCTATCCGGTATGAGTATTCCCCGAATAAGGTGTTGCCCAATCCTTGGGACCAAATGTTTGCGAACGACCCTGAGCAGACGATCAACTATGTTTCCGCCCATGACAATCTAATTCTGAGGGACAAAATTCTGGCTTGGGCCAAGCAGAATGGGGCAAGCAATAATGCGAGTTATCTTAAACGCATACAGGAATTTGCTGGCGGAATCTTGCTGACCTCGCAAGGCATTCCGTTTATTCAGGCGGGAGACGAAATGTTGCGGGACAAGCAGGGCAACCCCAACAGTTACGACTTGCCGGATAGTGTCAACGCAATCCGTTGGAACTGGAAGGCCGATAATGCGGATGTCGTCAATTACTACAAGCAGGCTATCGCGCTGAGAAAAAGCCATCCGGGTTTCCGCTTGACCAGTTGGGACCAAATCAATACTAATGTTAACACTCAGGACACGCTTCGCAATGGCGTTGTCGTCAACACGATCAATGCCCAAGCCAACGGGGACGGCTGGCAGAAGATCATCGTCATCTACAATTCCGCCAATGATTACGAGTACACCCTACCGGCGGGAACGTGGTTCGTGGCGATGGAAAAATCCGATGCCAACCCATGGAAAGATCGCGCCGTCACTGGCAAGGTGACTGCCGAAGGCACGGCGGTTACGGTGTTACATCAATAGTTTTCCATTACTCCGACTCGGTGCTGGAAAACCGAGCCGGAATCATCCCAAACTCAGGAGAATTTAACATGTTGCGTATTTTCATGGCTTTTATGATGTTCTTGGCCATGGCCGGGCCAGCTTATGCCGATTGGTTTTTTCGTGGCACTCCCAATAACTGGGACAAGGCGGCGTTGACTCAGATTGGCAGCACCAATTCTTTTGAAACCTGCCAAACCTTTTCAGGCAAAACCAACCCCCGTTTCAAGATCGACCGGTTTGGCGATTGGAAGGAAAGCTATCCCGTAGGCGACCAGACGCTGGCCGATGGCAGTTATCGCATTGTGTTCAATGCGACCACCCATCAAATCACATTCACTGCCGACCAAAACTGTGGTGCTACGCAGCCAATCGACTCATGGTATTTCCGTGGCACTCCTAACGATTGGGGTAAGACGGCAATGAACCGGGTAGGCACGACGGATGTGTATGAAACCTGCCAAACCTTCGCCGACAAACCCAATCCCCGCTTTAAAATCGATCATTTAGGTGATTGGAAGGAAAACTATCCCGCCACTGACCAACTGATGGCAAATGGCAGTTATCTGGTGACATTCAATGCCAGCACTCACCAAGTTGGTTTTGCCGCCGATCCGAAATGTGGCGGCGTGGTGGACAACTGGTATTTCCGTGGCACACCCAATAAATGGGTCGCCACACCATTAACCAATACCGACGGCGGGGATGTTTATACCGTTCAAGTCGCTTTCGCCAAGGAAGACCCTAGCCCCCGGTTTAAGATTGACCATCGCGGCGACTGGAAGGAAAACTATCCCACACAAGATGTTGTTGTCCCGGATTGTGCAAATTATGAAATCAGCTTCAACCGGTCAAGCAAAGCGATTAATGTCAAAAAACTCAACGACATCAAGACTGGCGCTTGCAGTGGCCCGAACTTGGCTATCAATGCCACGCCTCCTTCGGGCAGCTATGCGTCCCCGCAATCCATCTCGCTGGCTGTGCTGAACGCTGGTGACGCCAAATTGGACATTTATTACACGAAGGACGGCAGCGAGCCAACGAAGGCTTCAACCCACTACACAGGCGAGGCGATTCCTGCCAATAAGCCCGGACTCAACCTAGGTGTGCTGGCAGTGGCAACTGATGCACGGGAAGTGAAAGACCGCTTCAATTACCAAATTGGCGAGTTGCCAAAAACGGGCGACTTCCGTGAAGAGACGATTTACTTCCTGCTGACCACCCGTTTCTACAATGGCGACCCGTCCAACGACTACCACAACCGCGATCGCTTCAAAGACGGCGACCCGCAATGGCGGGGCGATTTCAAAGGGCTGGTCGCACAACTGGATTACATCAAGGATTTGGGCTTCACCGCGATATGGATTACGCCGCCAGTGGAAAACCGCAGTGGGCTGGATTACCATGGCTATCACGCCTATGACTGGAACCGTGTCGATCCCAGACTGGAATCCCCCGATGCCAGCTATCAGGATTTGATCAACGCCGCCCATGCCAAGGGTCTGAAAATCGTCCAAGACGTGGTCATCAACCATTCCAGCCAATACGGCATTCGTGGTCAGGTTTGGATAGACCATCTACCGATCAAATATTATGTGCCGCAAGGTTCGCAAACTTGCAAGATAGACAACGGCCCGTATAAATGTAACCTAGGGGATTACAAGAGCCCGTTCCGCGAGGATAACGACAACCCGGTGGCCCCGGCTTGGTTCAAAGATCGGCAAACCACGGATGCGAATGGACTCGTTCCATTGCCGGACCCCATCACCTGCGGGCCGTCGGCACCCGCCAGTTCGTGCCAGTCGGTGCCCAAGCCAGGCTATAATCCGAACCGCTTCTTTGGCATTGATGCCCAAAAGCTGGACCCGCAATGGTATCACCTTGATGGCTTCATGTCGGGCGGCGATTGGGAAAACCCAACCGCCTTGCAACGCAAGCACATGGCAGGTGACACTATCGACCTGGCGACGGAAAATCAAAATGTGAAGGACTACCTCAACAATGCCATTTACAAGTATCTGGACATGGGTGTCGATGCCATCCGTTTGGACACCGCCAAGCATTTGGAGCGCGGAAATCTGCTTGAATATGTGAATGCTTGGAAGGCTCACAAACCGGGGCTGTTTGTGTTTGGCGAAGTTCTGGTCAAGGGAACCGGCATGGGCGATCTGGGCGGCGACAATGGCCCCTCGCAGATCAGGCCGTGGTGGTATACCCGACTTGGCAATGATCCCCGCAATCCCAATTCGGGCGGCGATTCCGGTTTCTCCGTCCTTGACTTTCCGCTATTCTCCACCTTCCGCGATAACGTCAGTCATGGTAGTTATGGTGGCATAGGCGGCATGTTGGGATCGGACTGGATTTATGGCGATGCAACCAAGCTGGTGACCTTCCTGCAAAATCATGATGTCGGACCCGACAACGATTTCAAGTTCCGTTACAACGGGGATACCGGCATGGCAGCCGCCACCTATAACATGCTGTGGACGATACGCGGCATCCCGGCGCTGTATTACGGCGAGGAAATCGAGTTCATGAAAGGCAAACCGCAGGATATTGAAGGCCCGAACATGACGATAGACCAGACTGGCCGCGCCTATTTTGGCGACAATCTGGAACCGGCGGCAATCGGCAAGACGAAAAGCCATCCCCTGTTTGGTCATATCCAGCGGCTTAATTTGATCCGTCGCAATGTCCCGGCTCTGCAAAAAGCGCCGATGAGCCAAGTCGACGAGTTTGGCGGCGGCATGAGTTTTGTGCGCGACTATAACAACGGGGAAAGCTATGCCGTAGTCGGCCTTGCCATTGGCGGAGGGCAGAACTTCACGGTAGGCAATGTCCGCAACGGCAATTATGTTGATGCCGTCACCGGCAATAGTGTTTCCGTAGGCAACGGAACGCTTTCGTTCCCTGTCAAAGGCAACTCGGCAGGCATTTATGTGCTGAATGGCCGGGGTAAGATTGGCAATGACGGGGTGTTTCTGAGATAGTCCCAGTATTCGGGTGACTTCAGAACCCTGGGCGTCTTGGATTTTACGAATATCCCACTTGCAGGATGAGGCGGAAATGGGTCCTGGGGAACCGGGTTTCCGCCTCGTTTAACCCTTTGATGATGAAACGCCGCTGGCTCTAGCCTAAGGAGAGACGGGGTGCGCCCGGAATAAAAAGGTAAGATTCTATTTCGTTGGATTTTCGTAATGCTCTGAATCGCTGGGCCAGACGGAGCCTGGACCCTATGGCGATGGTTGCAACGAGCGTCGCATGGGGATCATTTCCAGACCATTACAAGCCCAGCTTATCAAAAAACGTCTTGACCCCGTCCAACCATCCTTGTTCTTGCGGGCTGTGGGTGTCGACTGCACCGACCAGGGAGTCACCCAATTTCTTGACTAATTCGATTTGCTCACGGGTGAGATTCACCGGGGTTTCAATGCGGACTTTGCAGATCAGGTCGCCCACCGGGCCGCCACGCACCGGTTTGACACCCTTGCCGCGCATACGGAAGAGTTTGTCGGTCTGGGTTTCCGCAGGGATTTTCAACGCTACCTTGCCGTCCAGTGTCGGGACTTCCAGTTCGCCGCCCAAACAGGCGACGGGAAAACTAATCGGCACTTCACAGTACAAGTTCGCACCGTCACGAGTGAAGATGGGGTGTTCCTTGACGTTAACCTGAACGTACAAATCGCCCGGAGGGCCACCCGCCTCGCCAACCTCGCCCTCGCCACCCAAACGGATGCGGTCGCCAGTATCCACGCCGGGTGGTATCTTCACTGAAAGGGTTTTGGTTTCCTGCACCCGCCCCTGTCCGCGACAAGAGGGGCAGGGGTCTTTGATTTGTTGGCCTGAGCCTCGGCAGGCCGGGCAGGTTTGTTGCACGGCAAAAAAGCCCTGTTGCATCCGCACCGCGCCGTGGCCTTGGCAAGTCGAACACGTCATCGGGCTGGTGCCTTTCTTTGCGCCCGTTCCACCACAGGTTCCGCAAGGCGCGTAGGTCGGCACTCGTATTTTTACATCAGTACCCGCCACCGCTTCTTCAAGGGTCAGGTCGAGGTTGTAGCGAAGGTCGGCCCCCCGTTGCGCATGGCTGCGCCCCCCCCCGCCGAGCCTAGCACCCCCGCCAAAAATATCGCCGAAGATGCCCCCGAATACATCATTGAAATCAGCACGTTGACCACCGCCCATGGAGGGGTCGACGCCAGCGTGGCCAAACTGGTCATAAGCCGAGCGCTTCTTAGGGTCAGACAGTATCTCGTAGGCTTCTTTGACCTTTTTGAATTTCTCTTCGGCCTCGGGACTGCCTATATTGCGGTCAGGGTGATACTTCATCGCCAAACGGCGAAAACTCTTTTTGATTTCGTCGTCGCTGGCATTGCGGGGGACGGTTAATAATTCGTAATAATCTTCTTTGGCTGCCATAAATGCGTCCAGCCGCTGGTTTGCTCGAGCGGCTTCGGGTCAAGGGTTAATCTTCATGCCATTGCTGGCGGTTATTTCAGCGTTTATTTATGGCTAAATAGGCGTAGCAATTCCACAGCAACGCCTGGTTTAGCACGAATGGCTTCGTCATTGGCGCGAAACTGAAAAAAATGGGCATATTCAGAAAAATCGCGCAGATAGTCTTCGCTGAGATGCTGATATCCCATGTTCCACTGCGAGAAATGCCTCTCTGCAATAGGCTCCTCTATAAGAATTTTAACATCATAATGACGGGGATCGGCAAAGATTCGGGACATTGTCTCATCCACGGCCTGTTTCCCACCTTCTAGAACCTGTAAAAAATTGCCAGTGGCATACAGCAACATGCCAGTGATGCCGTTTTCCTTGTTATGGCGGACACACGATTCTAAAATCTTGCCTATATCCTGCTCCATTTTTATATCACTTAATTTGCTAAAGTAAATAAGTTGCTTTAATGGCATCGAAAGACTCCGTTTAGGTTAATATTAGGACACCTCGAAAAACCTGTTCCGTTCATGCTTCGACAGGCTCTCAAGAAACAGCTATTTTATGGCAATTGAAACAATGACTTGTAAATTGTCGAAAAGTCATCAAACAGCGCCAGTAATAGCTGTTTCTTGGCATCGCCATGCCACGCAAAGCGGGGCTTACTTCGCTCAGCACAAACGGAACAGGTTGATTTTATTGCATCCGTTCGCATTTAGCCTGTCAAAATGCGAGGTTTTTCGAGATGCCCGTTATTTTTGCCTTTCACTCTGCGTGACTCCATTGATTATAAGCCTAAGCGTTCGCTCCGCCTTGGGGCGCGCCGGTGTCTCGACCCCTGCAATGGCGGTCAAGATGGTCGCGCTCGCTGCCCGCGCAGGATGTGCCGACGAAGGGGGTACATCGTTCACGATTGATTCGCTTCGTACCTTTATAACAAAATACCACGACGAAGGAGCATCGCCGGAGGCATTCCCACGCAGGAGCGTCACTGCCATTAAGTTAACAAAACATCGTCGTTCCGGCATGGACCGCCGGAACCCAGGCTCCAGGGATGGCGCGGGCTTGGGGGCGTCCCTGCAATCTGGATACCGGCGGTCCATGCCGGTATGACGGCTTAACT
>CAIODU010000267.1 GCA_903857165.1 uncultured Methylococcaceae bacterium
CTTTCGTTATCGAAGGCCGTATCATTCGCAACCTGAAGCAACACCTCGACGAAAGCGGTATATCATTCAACCTGTTGCTTGTAATGCAAGAACTTGGGCTACTGAGTGGTGTCGACTCTACCGGGCTTACAGCGCAGTTCGAGTCTTCATTGCCTAATCGGTTTGTACGTGCATTACGCTCGAATGGAAAGGTTTTGGTAGTTGAGCATGATGACCAGGATAAAGTTATGAAGCTTGAAAATTATCCGCTTACTACCATTGGCAAACAGTTATTAGGTTTGGGAAATTTCCAACCGAATCTTGAATATCTACGTCTGGTTGGCAAGGAAATTGTCAAACAGGGTTTTACGGTTAAGCTGGCTGATTGGATGCCGTTAACAGAAAGCGAGGGACAGTACTTCAATGCTGAGAAAATTGCCGATGAATAGCTTAACATTTTGGAACTATCCATGCGTTTTTTAGATGTCAAAACCGACTACGCCTTCAAGAAGGTTTTCGGCAGTGCCGAGAGCAAGCCGATCCTCATCAGTTTCCTCAACGCCTTGATCGGTTTTCCCAAAGAGCGGGAAGTCACCGACCTTGTCATAGTCGATCCCTATCAAATCCCCATGCTGCAAGGCATGAAGGATACCTATGTGGATGTCAAAGCCACGCTGGCCGATGGAAGGAAAGTCATCATCGAAATGCAGGTGCTTAACGTCAAGGGCTTCGAACAGCGCATCCTGTATAACGCCGCGAAGAGTTATTCCAGGCAATTGCAAGAAGGCGAAGACTATACCCTGCTGAACCCGGTCATCGCCCTGACCCTGACCGACTTCACGCTGTTCGAGACGGATGCGCTGTGCAGCCGTTTCCTGTTGCTGGAAAAAGAGCGATTCATCCAATACCGCGACGACATCGAACTGATCTTTTTCGAACTGCCGAAATTCACCAAAGACGAAGGGCAACTGGAAACGATCCAGGACAAATGGTTGTACTTCGTCAAAAATGCCGGGCGTTTGAATATGGTTCCAAAATCGCTGGACGAGACACCGATCCGGGAGGCTTTCGCCATTGTCAACACCGCCGCGCTGTCGCCTGAGGAGTTGGAGCAGCAAGACCGGAGGCATGATTTCATCCGGCTGCAACGAGGGTCGCAGGCAAAGGCATTCGAGGACGGGCAGGCCAAGGGGCGGGCCGAGGGACGGGCCAGTGGTCAGGCCAAGGGGGAACAGGCCAAGGCGCTGGCAGTGGCGCGGAATCTGTTGCCGATACTGGACGATGCCGCCATCGCCGCCGCCACCGGCTTGCCTGTGGAAGGGGTGGCGCGGCTGCGGATGGGGACAAACCGCATATAAATAGGCTTCTAACTACTTTAACCACCATGCCCATCCGCCTCCTCCCCCCCCAACTGATCAACCAGATCGCCGCCGGCGAGGTGGTCGAACGGCCCGCTTCTGTGGTCAAGGAACTGGTGGAGAATTCCTTCGATGCCCAGTCCGGCACAGTGGAGGTGGACATCGAAATGGGTGGGTTGCGCCTAATCCGCATCCGTGACGATGGCATCGGCATGGGCCAGGAGGAATTGCCGTTGGCCTTATCACGCCATGCCACCAGCAAAATCGCCAGCTTGGCTGACTTGGAGCGGGTTTCCAGCATGGGCTTCCGGGGCGAGGCTTTGCCCAGCATCAGCTCGGTGGCAAGGCTGGCACTCACGTCGAGAACCCAAAGTTCGGACCATGCCTGGCGAATTTTGGCGGACGGCACCGAGAGCGGCTACGCAATCCTACCGGCTTCGCACCCTTGCGGAACCTGCGTCGAAGTCCGTGACCTGTTCTACAACACCCCGGCCCGGCGCAAATTCCTGCGCTCGGAGAAAACCGAGTTTTCCCACATCGAAACACTGATCAAGCGCATGGCCCTGAGCCGCTTCGGGACAGGGTTTGTGCTACGCCACAATCAGCGGGAAATCCTCAGCCTCAGGCCCGCCAAGGCCCAAACCGAGCGGGAGGGCCGGTTGGCCTTGCTGTGTGGCGAGGCTTTCTTGGAGAACGCCTTAGGCGTGGATTTCGAATCCTCCGGCTTGCGGCTATCCGGTTGGGTCGGCTTGCCCACCTTCTCGCGCAGTCAGGCCGACATGCAATTTTTCTATGTCAATGGACGGCTGGTGCGGGACAAACTGGTAGCCCACGCCGTCCGCCAGGCTTACCAAGACGTGCTGTATCATGGGCGGCAGCCGGTTTATGTGCTTTATCTGGAACTGGATCCCGCGCTGGTCGATGTCAACGCCCATCCGGCTAAATTGGAAGTCCGTTTCCGCGACAGCCGTCTGGTGCATGACTTTCTGTTCCGCGCCCTGCACCGTGCCATCGCCGATGACCGTCCAGGCGGTTCTCACTATGCTTCGGGCATGGCAGCGGGTGCGCCAAACACCCCGGTTGAAAACGCCACGCGGCCAGCATTTTCCTCGCGCCCGACACCCTCTTTCGGGCATGGCGCCAGACAGGCTTCCCTGCCACTGCAAGTCAGGGAAACCCTCCTCTCCCTGAACGAACTCTACACACCGGCATCGGTCAACACGCAACCGGTGGCCCGGCCCGATGATTCGCCCAATCCGCCTTTAGGCTATGCCATCGCCCACTTGCATAATATCTACATCCTCGCCGAAACCGCCACCGGTTTGATTCTGGTGGACGCACACGCGGCGCATGAGCGGGTGACCTATGAGAAGCTCAAACGGCAGCAGCAGGCCGGCGGCATTGCCAGCCAACCCTTGCTTTTGCCACTCAGCGTCAAGTTAAGCGGAGTGGAAGCCGATTTGGCCGAAGAATTTGCCGACGCCTTCGCCAATTTAGGCATGGAATTGAGCCGGTCCGGTCTTGACACGGTGCTAGTGCGCTCCGTGCCGGTGTTGCTGAGTGGCGTGGATGCGGAGAAATTGTTGCGCGACACCTTGGCCGACCTGCATCAGCACGGCCGCAGCCTTAGATTGGAGCAAGCCTTGCACGGCGTGCTGGCGACCATGGCTTGCCATGGCTCGGTCCGGGCGCATCGACGGTTGACCATCCCGGAAATGAACGCCTTGCTGCGCGAAATGGAATCGACCGAGAACAGCGGCCAGTGCAATCACGGTCGGCCCACTTGGATCGAACTCAGCGGCAAGGATTTGGACAGGTTCTTCTTGCGTGGCCAATAATGTGTAGGGTGGCCTTCAGGCCGCAGGGGTGTAGGGTGGCCTTCAGGCCGCAGGGGTGTAGGGTGGCCTTCAGGCCGCAGGGGTGTAGGGTGGCCTTCAGGCCACCAAAGAGAGAACTCTCATGACTTATCAAAATTTAACCAAAGGACGTGTTTCTTTGCCATGGCATGCATGCCACATCACGACTGTCACTTGGAATCGGCAACCCTGGTTTGCCAATTTTAATGTGGCCCGTCTTGTGATCGCTGAAATGCGGCAAACTCATAATGCGAAGACTTTGAATTCCTTGGCTTGGGTATTGATGCCAGATCATCTGCATTGGCTGTTTCAATTAAATGATGAAGCCACATTGTCCGCTGTGATAAATCTGTTTAAGGGCCGCTCTGCGCGAACCGTCAACCTTTATCTCGGTCGTACTGGCAAAGTCTGGCAACGTGCCTATTTTGACCACGCCCTTCGCAAGGACGAGGATTTGCAATCGGTCGCCCGTTACATCGTCGGCAATCCATTGCGTAAGGGCTTGGTCAATCATATTGGGGATTATCCATATTGGGATGCTATATGGTTATAGGTTCAAGGTGGCCTGAAGGCCACCCTACGGGCCACCCTACAGGCCACCTCCCTCCCGCCATTGCCCTGATGGGTCCGACCGCCTCGGGCAAGACCCGGCTTGCCATCCAACTCGCACAAGAATTGAATGGCGAAATTATCAGTGTGGATTCCGCCTTGGTCTACCGAGGCATGGACATTGGCACCGCCAAGCCTAGCCTAGAAGAAAGGCAAGGTGTGCCGCACCATCTGATCGACATTCTCGACCCAGCCGATGCCTTTTCGACTGGGCAGTTCAGGCAGCAGGCGCTGCATTTGATGGCGGAGATTACCAATCGGGGCCGGTTGCCCTTGCTGGTTGGGGGAACCATGCTGTATTTCAATGCCTTGTTCAATGGTTTGGCGGAACTTCCCGAGGCCGACGCGGCCTTGCGCAGGAAAATTGATGGCGAGGCGGCAAAACTCGGCTGGCCGGCCTTGCACGGGGAATTGGCGCGGGTCGACCCGGAGGCGGGGGCGCGCATCCACCCCAACGACCCGCAACGCATCCAGCGCGCCTTGGAGGTTTACCGCTTGACCGGGATTCCCCTGAGCGAGTTGTGCGCTCGCGGGCAGTCCGCAGCGCCGCCTTTCAACATCGTCCGGCTTATTGTCGCCCCCGGCAATCGCCTCGTGTTGCATGAGATAATCCGCCAGCGCTTCTTGTCCATGTTGGACCAAGGCTTGGTGGAGGAAGTCAAGGCATTGTACCGGCGCGGTGATTTGCACCAACACCTGCCGTCCATCCGTGCGGTGGGTTACCGACAAGTTTGGGCCTATTTGTCCGGCGAACTGAATGATGCGCAAATGGTGGAACGCGGCATCATCGCCACCCGCCAGTTTGCCAAGCGGCAATTCACTTGGTTGCGGCGGGAAGAATCGGCCAGCCGTTTTGTCAGCGAAGACCCGCAGTTGCTGCAAAATGTGTTAAAAAGAGTGAGCATGAAGCCATTCCCAATAGGGCGCGGGGCGTAGGGGCTATTTGGCGGCGTAGGGCGGCATTCATGCCGCCTTGGCGGGTTGGCGGGTTGAAACCCGCCCTACGCGGCCCATCAGAAAAGCTGATGGGTGAAAAAGAAATGTCAACAAACACCCTTCAGGTGTTATTATTAGGAGACGTTTGGTTTTGGGGCCTTGAGCTTGCACCGACAGGCATGGTTGATGGGGGAGATGGGAGGTTATCGCTGGGAAACTTAAAATATATACTGTGGGGCGGTGATAAAAAGTTGCCTTTGATGTCCCAACCCCGGAATGTCAATAAATTTTACAATAGCTCGTTTTTTTTAAAAAAATAGCCCTGTAAGTTGCTGATATGTATATTATGGCTCATAAGTTGCCCACTAGTGCCAATTATCTAGAATGCGATGGGATCCTGTCGGCAAGCCGTTGAAAAAATCGTTGCACAACATAAAGAATATCGGAGAAGTCATGAAATGCATGAAAAACATTGGGTTGCTCGCTGTGTTTGGCTTGTTGGTTGGCTTTGCCTTAAGCCTACCCGCAGAAGCTCAGAGTGTGAGCATAACCACACTTGGTGTTGGTACCCCTGTCACCGGACTTGGCAGTCAGTTGACTCCTCCGGGTCTATATGACGAGGTTGGGTTTACCGGTAAAACAACCAACTTGGATATGGTGGCCGATCCGAATGTCGCATTGACGGTAAAATTGGGAACGCTGACATTCACTCAAGGCCAAAATTGCGGAAGCAATCTGTGTTCTGATCCGGTGGACTCGCAGTTGCAATTTACTGTTTCCAGTGGGGGAGAGCAGCAATTGGTCACCCTTATTTTTCAATGGTCTACGATTGTAGATCTGTTTAATCCTAGATTAAGGGAATCTGGAAGTCTTGCTTTTCAGGATATCTTCCCTGCTCCGATTTACTTCAGATCGGGCTTTGCCGACTTGGTCATCACCTTATTGCAGCCGCAAGACATCGAACAGGCCCCGACCGATGGTTCTACAATATCAAGGGATATCAAAGCAATCATCCAACTCATACCCGAACCCTCTTCCTTTGCGCTGTTGGGTGTCGGTTTGTTAGCCTTGGCTTTAAGTCGGCGCAAGCATTCCAACACGCTGGCGGCATAAGGCGATTCATCGAAAATACCATCCCTAGCAGGGTGCTTTGGTGGCCTGAAGGCCCGCCCTACTATACGGGTAAAGGCATTCTCGTCAATGCCCCTGCTTGGGCCTTCTGCCCCGTCAAAGCGGGTCGGGGTTTGCAACCCATACGCGCCAACTTAAGCCGCCAAAGTAGCCCGCTCCTCATTTCCATAGATTTCCAAAAGGCGGAGGATTGGATTGAAGGGCAGATGGAAGAAATCACACGCCTTATGAAGCCGTGAAATATCTCCTCCTGAAATACAAAGCCACATTCACCAAGCCTATTAATACCGGAACTTCGACTAATGGCCCGATGACGGCGGCAAAGGCTTCGCCGGATTGCAGGCCAAATACTGCCACAGCCACGGCAATGGCGAGTTCAAAGTTATTGCTGGCGGCGGTGAAGGATAATGTCGCACTAATGCGATATCCAGCCCCGGCCTTGGCCGACATCCAAAAGGTAATCAAAAACATCACGATAAAATAGATGACTAACGGCACTGCGATGCGCAGCACATCCAGCGGAAGTTGCACGATGTATTCGCCTTTCAACGAAAACATCACCAGAATCGTGAATAACAATGCAATTAGGGTTATCGGGCTTATTTTTGGGATGAATTTTTCTTCGTACCACAGCCGACCTTTTTGCCGTACCAGCACAAACCGAGTCAGCATACCGGCAAAGAAGGGAATCCCTAGATAAACCAGTACGCTTTCGGTGACCTGCAGAATAGTGATATCGACTTTCAATCCTTTGGCGATACCCAACCATTCCGGCAGCACAGTGACAAACACATAGGCATACACCGAAAAGAACAACATCTGGAAAATGGAGTTGAAAGCCACCAATCCTGCGCAATATTCCGTATCGCCGTCAGCCAATTCGTTCCACACCAATACCATCGCGATGCAGCGGGCAAGGCCGATGATAATCAGGCCGACCATGTATTCCGGGTAGTCGCGCAGGAACAAAACTGCCAGCCCGAACATCAAGAGGGGGCCGATCAGCCAGTTTTGCACCAGAGATAACAACAAGACTTTGACATTCTTGAATACCTGCGGCAGTTCCTCGTAACGCACCTTCGCCAACGGCGGGTACATCATCAAGATAAGGCCGATGGCAATGGGGATGGAGGTTGTCCCGACTTGATAACGGGTCAATTCCTGGGTAAAGCTAGGCACAAAATAGCCCAATGCCACGCCAGCGCCCATGCTTAAGAAAATCCACAGGGTCAAAAAGCGTTCGACGAAGCCCAGCCGTTTAGGCGCTGCGGGTTTTCGGGCTGGACTGAGGTTTTTAGTTTGCGGTGTGTTCATGGCAATAGTCCTGAAATAGTTTGGCAATAAAACCGGACAGGGGTATTGTTCGGCCTCCCCCGTTGCAAAAGGGGGATTGAGGGGGATTTCTTACCTAATTGATGTTACGCGGTAAAGCTTGGAAGCCTGTCGTAGGGCGGCCTTCAGGCCGACAGGGTCTTCGCCTGTCGAAGCGGCCTGAAGGCCGCCCTACAGGTACTTGCTGCGTAACATCAGTCACCTAAGTCAGTCGGCTTCCGCGCCAATTTTGTTTAGCGCCGCGCTGAGTTCCTGTCTGGACATGCTTTCAACCGGCAGTGCCAGCAGTTTATTGATGCGATTTTCCAACGCGGCGTAAGTGGTTTCAAAAGCCGCCATGACTTCCTCCTCCGTGCCCTTGACATGGGCCGGATCCGCCAAGCCCCAATGTCCCCGCACGGCTTTTCCCAGATAAGCCGGACATGCCTCGCCCGCCGCCGAGTCGCAGACTGAAATCATAATGTCGATGTCGGCATCCTCGAATTCGTCCCACGACTGGCTGACATAACCCTCAGTCGGAAGCCCGTGACGGGCTAGAGTTGCCAAGGCACCGGGGTTGATTCTACCGATGGGATGGCTGCCGGCACTTACGCCAAAGAACCGCCCTTTACCAAGATGATTGATCAGGGCTTCGCCTAGGACGCTGCGGCAGGAATTGCCAGTGCAGAGGACTAATATGTTAAAGGGGTGTTGAGTCATGGATGGTCTCTTTGTAATCAGATTTCAGAGGTTTTATTTCAAATTCTATGTTGAACACTACCATTGTAGGGGCGGCTTCAGCCGCCCATGGGCGAATGAATTCGCCCCTACAATAGCTTCACTTACTAATGGCACTAGACGACACCAGCCAATCCTTTCGCACCAATCGGTGGCTCCGCCAGCCAGGGTATCAACGCGCAACGGGGCGACAGTTCTTCGGCTACTTTACGGATGAAAGGTATTTCGTAGCGGCCTCTCTCGGATAAAAGCGGATCGTGTGTACCACTCGCCAACAGGCTTTGGTTGATGACCCAGGCATAGGGTTTGATGCCCGCTCGTGCCAAGTCTTGCTGTAGGCGCTCTGCTTCGTGAACCGGCGTGGCTTCCGCCAGTGTCGTAATAATGACTCGGGTGAATGCGGGATCGCGCAGGCGTGGCAACAATTGGCGCACCGATTCGGGCATGTCGCCTTGTACCCGCATCACTTCGCGGTGATAGGCTTCGGCGGCATCCAGCAGCAAAATGGTGTGACCGGTGGGCGCGGTGTCCAAGACGACAAATCCCGTTTTTCCAGCGTCAACCGTCTGGGCAAAGGCCCGGAATACGGCGATTTCCTCGGTGCAGGGCGAGCGCAAATCCTCTTCCAGCATCGCCAGCGCATTGGCATCCAGGTTTTTGCCGGTCTTCTCCAAGATTTCCTGACGGTAGCGTTCGACTTCAACCTCCGGGTCGATACGGCTGACCGAAAGATTCGGCACCGGGTTTTCGATAGTGACGGCGACGTGCGCAGCCGGATCGGTGGTGGACAATAGGACAGGATGACCGCGTTGGGCCAAGGCAACGGCAATCGCAGCGGCAACGGTGGTTTTGCCTACGCCGCCCTTGCCCATGGTCATGATGACGCCATATCCCCCTTGTTCCAAATCGTTCACCAAGCTATTGAATGTCGGCAGTTCGAGTGAATTGGCGACAGACGGGGCTGCAGGCACGGCGTGGGTGTTCGGTTCGATCAGGCTACGCAAGGCGGCGATGCCCACCATGCCAAGGGCCACGAAAGGCGTGACATGGCGAGGCAAGGCGGCGAGCCTTTTCGGCATGGACTCCAGAGCCTCGTTTGCCCTTCGCGTCATCGCATCGGCAATGGCATCGTTCCCCGGTTTGGCTTGAAACAGGCCGTTGATTGCCAATACTTGGTTGGCTATGCCCAAATCCGCCAGTTCGCCACGGGTCCGTTCCGCCTCGCGCAACGCGGAGGTTTCCGGTCGGCTGACCAATACCACGGTGGTTTTTTGTGCTTCGGCCAATTGCGCCACGGTCGCTGCATACAAGCTGCGTTGCTTCTCCAAACCCGCCAACGGCCCAAGGCAGGATGCGCCGCCCGTGGAGGATTCGATGAAACCATTCCAAGCCGAGGGCAAGGACAACAGGCGCAAAGTGTGGCCGGTGGGCGCGGTGTCGAAAATCACATGGTCGAACTCTTTGGTTTTCTCAGGGTCGCCAAGTAATGCAGAGAACTCATCAAACGCTGCGATTTCCACCGTACATGCCCCGGAAAACTGTTCTTCCATACTGGCAATCGCGGCGGGCGGCAGTATTCCCCGATAAGGCGACACCATGCGCTCTCGGTAGGCATGGGCCGAGGCTTCCGGGTCGATGTTCAACGCAAACAAACCCGGCACTTCAGGTATGGGGGTTGGGATGCTAGACAAATTCGCGCCTAACACCTCGTCGAGATTGGAAGCCGGGTCGGTGCTGACAATCAATACTTTTTTGCCTGAGTCAGCCAGAGCAATACCGGTGGCGCACGACAGCGAAGTTTTGCCTACGCCCCCTTTGCCTGTGAAAAACAGATAGCGGGTGTTTACGGTCGGAATGCTCATAAAAAACGATCCTAGAAATGATTTGTAGGGGCGGCTTCAGCCGCCCGTGGGCGAATGAATTCGCCCCTACACTGTTTCATTATTTATTCAAAATGGAATTAGCAGCAACCGCTTTTAGGTTTGCAACACCCAGACTCACTAACCTTGATATGCGGCTTCGGGTTTGCCTGCGTTTCGGCCAGTCCGAGTTTGGTCGCCAATTGATCACGGGATAAGTAAACACCCGTGGACACGATATGGCCGTCCACCACCATGATGGGCAAACGGTCCATCCCGGCTTCCATTTCCTTGACCACAGCCGGGTTGGAGGCGAATGCCTGGGGTTCTTGGGACAAATTGAGGCGAGCGACTTCCACGCCTTGCTCGGCCAGCCATTGCAGGTCGCCGACGAATTGGACGAGGACGGGATCGACATCGACACCGCAAACGCCCGTGGAACAACACATGGCCGGTTCGTAAATTTCGAGTTTTTTCATATTAAACCTTCTGATGGAATTAGTGGTAAAGCGCCAGATTCCTCGCTTTGTAGCCCGTCGGTCAGACACGCGACGGGGACGTTCAAACGGGCGGCATCCTCCATGAACATCGCTTGGCCCGAAAGACCCTCTGCGGCACTGGTTAAAACAGCCAAAGCCCAATCCGGCAAAACCGGATGCAAGCGGTAATAGACCCACGCCCCTTGCCTACGGTCTTGCAACAAGCGGCAAGTGCGCAACAATGCCAAGTGACGGGATATTTTTGGCTGCGACATTTGCAAAGCTTGGGTCAACTCGCACACACACAATTCCCCGCGCCGTTGCAATAAGATCAAGCAGCGCAGGCGCGTCTCGTCGGCTAGGCACTTGAAGAATTGGGCGGGTTGGAGCATGTTGTCTGGACTCCCGTATATATGGATATGCATATATTAGAGGATCGCCATGGAAATGCAAGATCAAACTGCAATGTCCCCTTTGATATGGGGATGGGCCTGATACCCTATCACCTCGAAATCCTCGAACTGGTAGTGGTCGATGGCGGGCGGTTTGCGGTTGATCCGCAACGTCGGCAATGGGTAAGGTTCCCTGGAAATCTGCAAGCGCACTTGGTCCAAGTGGTTCTTATAAATGTGGACATCGCCGCCCGTCCAGATGAATTCGCCCGGTTCCAGTCCGCATTGCTGGGCCAACATCGTCAGCAGCAATGCATAGCTGGCTATATTGAAGGGCAAACCGATGAACACATCGCAGGAGCGCTGATAAAGATGTAAATGCAATCTGCCGTTGCCCACCACTGTTTGGAACAGGCAATGGCAGGGAGCCAAGGCCATTTCTCCCAAGTCGCCGGGGTTCCAGGCGGTGACAATTTGCCTGCGGGAAGCGGGATGGCACTTGATTTCAGCGATCAGCGCGGCGATTTGGTCGATATGGCGACCATCCGCACTGACCCAGTCGCGCCATTGCTTGCCGTACACTGGGCCCAAATTGCCGTTCCCGTCGGCCCACTCATCCCAAATGCCCACGTTGTTTTCCTTGAGGTAGGCGATATTGGTGTCGCCTTTGAGGAACCATAGCAATTCGTAGATGATGGAGCGCAGGTGCAGCTTCTTGGTGGTTACCAAGGGGAAGCCGTGGCGCAGGTCAAAGCGCATCTGGTGGCCGAAAATCGCCAACGTACCCACCCCGGTGCGGTCGGACTGTTCGACACCTTCGGACAAAATGCGGCGGATCAGGTCATGATAGTGTTGCATGGCTTTGGATTAGTTACTTGTTACGCAACTGTAGGGCGGCCTTCAGGCTGCCAGCTGAGGCCAGTGACACCTTCGCGAGCCGAAGCGGCCTGAAGGCCGCCCTACAGTTGATCGCTAGTCATAGCTCGCCATGACCCTGTCGCGGTTGTAGGCCAAATAAATAACCCAACCGCCGATTAACATCATTGGCAAAGTCAGCACTTGGCCCATGGTCACCCAACCGAAGGCCAGATAGCCAATTTGTTCGTCGGGCAGGCGGACGAACTCCACTGCAAAGCGAAATAGGCCATAAAACAGCATGAACATCCCCGAAGTCGCCATGCGCGGGCGGGGCTTGCGGATATACCAATTCAGGATGATATATAACACAGGCCCTTCCAGTATGGCCTCGTACAGCATGGAGGGATGCCGTGGCTCCGGGCCGGCATCGGGAAACACCATCGCCCAAGGCAGGTCGGTGGGTTTGCCCCACAGTTCCGCATTGATGAAATTGCCAATCCGCCCGGCCCCCAAACCGATGGGCACCAACGGGCCAATGAAGTCAGACAAATAGAAAAACCCGGTTCCCAATTTGTGTCCATACCACCACATGGCGGTGAACACGCCCAACATGCCGCCGTGATAGGACATGCCCCCTTCCCAAATACGAAATATGATCAAGGGCTGGTGGATAAAGGCAGGCAAGTTGTAAAAAAGCGTATAGCCTAGGCGACCGCCCAAGATCACGCCCAAGGCACAGTAAAAAATCAGATCCTCGACTTGACCCGCAGTCAGGTCAACCTGACCTTTTTCCGCGCGTCTACGGGCCATCCACCAAGCGCCGCCAATGCCAACCACGTACATCAGACCATACCAATGCACATGCAGCGGGCCTAAGCTGAAGGCAACCGGATCAACGTTAGGATAAGCAAGCATGAGGCTCCCATTACAAGGCTGTTAGATTAGGATTGCAATAGTAGCCTATGCAAGGCCCAAAAGGGGAGACTTCTCGCCATGGATGGTCTCTTTCCGCCCAAGATTAGGTTAAAATACGATTGTATTTCCTCTCCCCGGTAGCTATCATCTCCACATGAAATATCTCATATCAACGCACTTCATATCAAAAAAGAGGTTCATAGCAATGTCACCAAAGCCCCCCCCCCCAACTGTAAGTCCGCAACGCTTGCCCTAGGTTTGTTACTTGGAATGACCTGTCCGGCGATGTCTCAGGCATCGCCTATCACGTTTGACCTGACCAGCGGAGTAAACGCTTTAAGCAATTTCTCAAAAACGGTTTCAGGCGTCACTCTGAACTTCCTGAACCCAAGTGCAAGGACTGCGTTTAGAGGTGATTCTGACGGTCTAGCTGTTGGATCACAAAGTGTTTTCATTACTGATGCAGATTTAACCAGCTTCCAGATCACTGCGGTGGGTGCAACGCTACAGTTTACGGGTTACAAAATCACTTTTACTGACGGAAGTGGAGCTTTTTCTCTTTCTGGAGGTAGCGGTTCTTCAAACCAAAATTCATTGGCTAGTACTGGTGTTTTTTCAGCCAATGGGAACTGGATGTTAGCACCCGGTCAGACCGGCACCCTGACTGCGACGGGATTTTCTGGTACTAATGCGGCTCAATTCAACCAATTGACATTCAATGCCACTACTGCTGCGGTTCCCGAACCTTCAACCTTGGCCCTTTTCTTCATCGGTGCGGGGGCGTTGGGCATGAGTAGAAGGAAACACAGAATACAAACGTTAAGTTAGTTAAAACGATTGTTGATGCCCCGAATCGCGATCAGCAATTCTCATTATGAGCCAAAGTGCTGATAGACAACTCGTCATTCCGGCATGGATGCCGGAATCCAGTCACAAGGATGTGAATCTAGGGGTCGTCATCAAGCCTTTTTCAAACGCTTACGCAACCGACAAGTTACCGTCCGTGGCACTGGATTCCGGCATCCATGCCGGAATGACGGCATTGGAGCCATAATGAGAATTGCTGAATCGCGATGGGGTCACTCACCCCATCGCAACATTTCGTATGAGCTAAATTGATTAGCATTCTGGCGGCAAAGCTTGCCCCCTAACACCCACTAACGCCTTCATCACTTAATCCCCTTCAAATAAAGCTTCCAAAACTGCGCCACGCTTTCGATGGTTTTCCATGACGGGCTTTGGAACACCGCATCATCGAACACCTTGGGCCATTGCGGCGGCTGGGGTTTGATTATTTGGCGGATGATGTGCAAATCCTTAAAGCCATAGACAAAATCGTCTTCAAACGTGACCTGCTCGACATGGTTGAAATCGTGGGCGAAGGGGTTCTCGCCCAAAAAGCGATAAACCGCCTCCTATGGTCTGTTTAGGTTGGCGGGTTAGATCGTCATAATCGATAAAATGCATCCTATCCTTATGGGCGAAGTAGGCTTGCAACATCAGAAATCAGATCGGTTTTCTTGATCTGCCCGGACTGGTTCCGATCCATGGCGCGACGCAGCTTACATGTCCGAATAAGATGTTCCAACTAGGCAACAGTCCATGTCGTTGATCTTTCCCATGACGATTGTTATTATTCTTCGGAATTGTTGAGGGGGGCGGTATTTCAGTGGGCCTGTTTAAATTGGTCAGGAGAGTGCTCCAGTTGCAAATGCTGACGATCCTTCTGGTTTTTGCCTGTGCTTGGGCACTGGGCGGAAAAGGCCAGGGCGTGTCTGCATTGCTGGGCGGGCTGGTTGGATTTTTGCCCAACACCGTATTTGCCCTCTTATTTGGGCGCAAAGACCCCGGCAAATCAGCGAATCAAGTGGTTAGGGCTTTCTATTTCGGCGAAACGATAAAACTAGCATTAACCGCCCTGCTGTTCGTCGTCGTATTCCATCTGCCAGGCATTTCGGCTTTGCCTGTGTTCATTGCCTTCGCCGCAGTGATGACGGTTTTTTGGTTTTCTCTTCTGTTAAGCAACTATCAGAGTTTAGAGTGATATAAAATGGCAAGCGAAGTACATGAAGCAAGCGGCCCAACTGCGTATATCGTCCACCATTTGACCGACCTGAAGGTGGGCGAGGGTTTTTGGACCTTTAACATCGACACGCTTTTTTTCTCAGCGCTGACGGGCTTCATCTTCATTTATGTTTTCAAAAAAGTGGCCGATACGGCGACCAGCGATGTACCCGGCCCGTTGCAGAATTTTGTCGAGATGATCGTCGAATTCGTCGATGCCCAGGTTAAAGACAGCTTCCATGGCCGGAGTGCATTGATCGCACCGCTGGCGCTGACGATTTTCTGTTGGGTGTTCCTGATGAATGCCATGGACTTGTTGCCGGTCGATTTGCTGCCTGGAATAGCTTCACTGTTTGGCATCCCGAATTTGCGCGTAGTCCCGACGACCGACCTGAATGAAACTTTCGCGATGTCGATTTCAGTGTTCTTCCTGATTATTTTTTATAGTATAAAGGTCAAAGGCCCCATCGGTTTCGCCAAGGAAATGCTGCTGACACCGTTCGGTCCGTGGCTAATGCCTTTCAACTTGCTGTTAAAGCTCGTTGAGGAACTGGCCAAGCCCATTTCGCTCGGCCTTCGTTTATTCGGCAACATGTATGCCGGCGAGTTGATCTTCATCTTGATCGCCTTACTGCCGTGGTGGGTCCAGCCCGCGCTGAGTTTTCCTTGGGCCGTGTTCCACATTCTCATCATCACCTTGCAAGCGTTCATCTTCATGGTCTTGACCATCGTCTACTTGAGCTTGGCTCACGAAGACCACTAGAATCTGTTTTTTTTAACTTAACTCAATCTGTAAATTTGGAGGAAAAATGGAAATCGCAACGATACAAGGCATGACCGCCATCGCCGTCGGCATCATTCTGGGGCTAGGCGCACTGGGTACCGCCATTGGTTTTGGATTACTCGGTGGAAAATTCCTGGAAGGCGCGGCGCGTCAGCCGGAATTGGTCCCCATGTTGCAGGTCAAGATGTTCATCGTGGCTGGCCTGTTGGACGCAGTCACCATGATCGGCGTGGGCTTGGCCCTGTTCTTCACCTTCGCAAACCCGTTCCTGCCCAAGTAATTCGGGGCAGACGATGGCCATCATCGTCAATTTGTATAAAGCTATGAGGAAAGCGCTGTGAGTATAATCGCCACTCTGATCGGGCAGATAATCACCTTCGGGCTTCTGGTGTGGTTTACCATGAAGTTCGTCTGGCCGCCTTTGATGCAAGCCCTCGAAGAGCGCAAGAAGAAAATCGCCGACGGCCTCGCCGCAGGCGAAAAGGGCAAGCAGTCTTTGGATCTGGCCGATAAGAAGGCCAAATCCTTCCTGAAGGATGCCAAAAACCAAGCAGCAGAAATTATCAACCTGGCCCAAAAGCGTGCCAATGACTTGGCCGAGGAAAAAAAGGAAGCCGCCAAGCAGGAAGGCGAGCGCATCATCTTGCAGGCTAGGTCGGAAATCGACAGGGAAATCCATCAGGCGAAGGAAGCATTGCGCCAACAGGTGGGTGCCTTGGCGGTTTCCGCAGCCGAGCAAATATTGAGAAGGGAAGTCGATATTAACAAACACAAGGAAATCATTGACAACCTTGGCAATCAACTGGGTCAAGCCTGATGACTGAATTAGCGACTTTGGCCAGGCCTTACGCGACGGCTGTTTTCAAGCGGGCAAAGGAGACGGGGACAACCACGCAATGGTCGGATACACTTGCCTTTTTAGCCGCCGTCATTGAAGACCGGCAAATTGCCCGTGCGGCGGCGAACCCTGATGCCAACAAGGAAAACTTTACTTCGGCATTGTTGGATCTATGCCGTGGCAATGTGGTGGAAGGCGAAGGTGAAAACTTCGTCCGTCTGTTGGTTGCCAACCGGCGTTTGGAACTTATCAATATCATCAGCGAACAATTCAAGCAGTTTCGTGCCGACGATGAAGGTTATATCGTGGCGGATGTCAGCACGGCTTACCCTCTTGACGATGCGGAACGCGACCAAATAACCCTAGTATTGCAACAAGCACTGGGCAAACAGCCACGTTTGAACGTACGGGTGGACGACACCTTGATTGGCGGCGTTTTGATCAAAGCCGGGGATCGTGTGATTGACGCATCCATCCATGGACAAATCCAGCGCTTGGCAAAGCGACTCTACAACTAGAGCGAGATAAAGAATCATGCAATTAAACCCCTCTGAAATCAGCGACCTCATTAAAAGTAAAATCGAAAACTTCGATCTAGGCGTTGAGTCACGCACCGAAGGAACCATCGTCAGCTTGTCCGACGGCATTGCCCGCGTCCATGGATTGAGCGATGTGATGCAAGGCGAAATGTTGGAATTTCCCGGCAATACCTTTGGCCTAGCCCTTAACTTGGAAAGAGATTCGGTGGGTGTCGTGCTGCTAGGCTCTTACGACCATCTGGCGGAAGGCGACACCGTAAAATGCACCGGCAGAATTCTCGAAGTGCCCGTCGGTGAACAACTGCTGGGCCGCGTCGTGGATGCCTTGGGCAACCCAATCGACGGCAAGGGTCCGATCAACGCCACCGAAACCTCGCCTATCGAAAAAATCGCACCCGGTGTCATCGCCCGCCAGTCGGTGAGCCAACCGTTGCAAACCGGGTTGAAGGCCATCGACTCGATGATCCCAATCGGACGAGGCCAGCGCGAGTTGATCATCGGCGACCGCCAGACCGGCAAGACCGCCATCGCCATTGACACGATCATCAACCAGAAAGGCACTGGCGTTAAGTGCATTTATGTCGCCATTGGACAAAAGCAGTCTTCCATCGCCAATCTTGTCCACAAACTGGAAGAACACGGCGCATTGGCGCATACCATCATTGTTGTGGCTTCCGCCTCGGAATCCGCCGCGATGCTATTCATTGCCCCATACAGCGGTTGCTCCATCGGCGAATATTTCCGCGACCGGGGCGAAGACGCACTGATCATTTATGACGATTTGACCAAGCAGGCTTGGGCCTACCGCCAAATTTCGCTGCTGCTGCGCCGTCCACCGGGCCGCGAAGCCTATCCCGGCGACGTATTCTACTTGCATTCCCGCTTGTTGGAGCGCGCTTCCCGCATCAACGCCGAAGAAGTTGCAAAACTGACCGGTGGCAAAGTGACCGGCAAGACCGGTTCGTTGACTGCGCTGCCTATTATTGAAACCCAGGCAGGCGATGTATCGGCTTTCGTGCCGACCAACGTGATCTCCATCACTGACGGTCAGATTTTCTTGGAAACCAGCTTGTTCAACTCCGGCATTCGCCCGGCGGTGAACGCCGGCCTCTCGGTATCCCGGGTGGGTGGCGCGGCACAGACCAAGATCATCAAAAAACTGGGTGGCGGCATTCGACTTGACTTGGCGCAATACCGGGAGTTGGCGGCTTTTGCACAGTTTGCATCGGACTTGGACGAAGGCACTCGCAAGCAGATTGAACGGGGTCAGCGGGTTACCGAACTCATGAAGCAGAACCAGTATGCGCCGTACAGTGTGGCGCAGATGGCGGTTTCCTTGTATGCCGCCAACGAGGGGCTACTTGACGACGTTGAAGTCGGCAAGATACGCGAATTTGAGGACGCACTGCAGAACTATGTCAAAACCGAACATGCAGATTTGCTTGAATCAATCAACGCATCGGGTGATTATAACAATGACATCCAGTCCGCAATTGACGCGGCAATCAAGAAGTTCAAAGCAACGCATGCCTGGTAAAGGTTAAAATCATGGCCATAGGTAAAGAAATTCGAGTGAAGATTGCGAGTATCAAAAATACTCAGAAAATCACCCGGGCGATGGAAAAGATGGCAACCAGCAAGATGCGCAAAACGCAGACAAGGATGCAGGCGACTCGCCCCTACTCCAGTAAAATAGCCCAGATCATCCGCCATTTGTCCCATGCCAAACCGGAATATACCCATCCGTTCATGGTGGAGAGGCCAGTTAAGCGCGTGGGCGTGGTCATCCTCACCTCCGACCGCGGACTTTGCGGCGGGCTTAACTCCAACCTGTTCCGGCTGGCACTGCGCCAGTTCCGCAGTTGGGGCAAAGAACAAATCGAAGTGCAGATTGCTGTCATTGGACAGAAGGGTTGCTCCTTCCTTAATGGGATAGGTGCAAGGATCATTGCACAGGCCACAAAATTGGGCGACAGCCCGCACTTGGAAGATATTATTGGCGTGATAAAAGTCATGCTGGACGACTATCGCGAAGGCAATATTGACGAGCTGTATGTGGCCTACAGCGAATTCGTCAATACCATGACGCAAAAGCCAAAGCTTGAGCAGTTGCTACCAATCAAGAGCGATGAACTGGTGCCGGAACTCGCGGGGCACTGGGATTATCTTTACGAGCCTGATGCCAAAGAAGTGTTGGACGACTTGTTAGTCCGTTATGTCGAATCTTTGGTGTTCCAAGGCTTAGTGGAGAACAATGCCTGTGAACAGGCTTCACGCATGGTCGCCATGAAAAGCGCGTCGGACAACGCGGGCAAGCTCATTGACGAATTGCAGTTGATTTACAACAAAGCCCGCCAAGCGGCCATTACCCAGGAAATTTCTGAAATTGTCGGTGGCGCGGCTGCAGTTTAATGCAGGGCGACCTTGTGGCAGCCTGAAGGCTGCCCTACAGACTTTGTGGTGGCCTGAAGGCCACCCTACAGTATGATTAAAATATAAGAGGACGAAACATGAGTTCGGGCAAAATCGTTCAAATCATCGGTGCCGTTGTCGACGTGGAATTTCCACGCGAGTCGTTGCCAAAAATTTACGAGGCGCTGAGAGTCGAGAGTGCTAATTTGGTTCTTGAAGTACAGCAACAATTGGGCGACGGTGTGGTCAGAACCATCGCCATGGGTACAACGGATGGATTGCAACGGGGCTTGCCGGTTGAAAAAACCGGTGCAGCCATTTCCGTTCCTGTAGGCAGGGAAACTCTTGGGCGTATCATGAACGTACTTGGCGAACCCATCGACGAAAAAGGCCCGGTAGGCGAAAAGGAGCGTTGGGCCATCCATCGCAAGGCACCTTCCTTCGAAGAGCAGGCGGGAAGCAACGAATTGCTGGAAACGGGCATCAAGGTCATTGATTTGGTTTGCCCTTTTGCAAAAGGTGGCAAGGTTGGCTTGTTCGGCGGTGCCGGTGTGGGCAAAACCGTCAACATGATGGAATTGATCAACAACATTGCCAAGGCTCATAGCGGCCTGTCGGTGTTCGCCGGCGTGGGTGAGCGCACCCGCGAAGGCAATGATTTCTACCACGAAATGAAGGATTCCAACGTGTTGGACAAGGTGGCCATGGTTTACGGCCAGATGAACGAACCGCCAGGAAACCGTCTGCGCGTCGCCCTGACCGGGCTGACAATCGCTGAGTTCTTCCGCGAAGAGGGGATGGATGTGTTGCTGTTCATCGACAACATATATCGCTATACGCTGGCTGGAACCGAAGTGTCGGCACTATTGGGCCGCATGCCTTCAGCCGTGGGCTACCAACCCAACTTGGCTGAGGAAATGGGTGTGTTGCAAGAACGCATCACCTCGACCAAGACCGGTTCAATCACCTCCATCCAAGCCGTCTATGTGCCTGCGGACGACTTGACTGACCCGTCTCCGGCAACAACATTCGCGCATTTGGATGCCACCGTGGTGTTGTCTCGCCAAATTGCCGAGTTGGGCATTTACCCGGCGGTGGATCCATTGGACTCCACCAGTCGCCAGTTAGACCCACTCGTCATTGGATCCGATCACTACGACATTACCCGCAAGGTTCAGGGAATTTTGCAGCGATATAAGGAGTTGCGAGACATCATTGCGATTTTGGGGATGGATGAATTGTCCGAAGAAGACAAACTTGTCGTATCCCGTGCGCGCAAGGTGCAGCGCTTTCTGTCACAGCCTTTCCATGTCGCCGAGGTGTTCACCGGGTCACCGGGTAAGTATGTTTCGCTGAAGGACACCATTGCGGGCTTTAAGGGAATCGTAGCGGGCGAGTATGACGATATCCCTGAACAGGCTTTCTACATGGTGGGAACCATTGACGAAGTTTTGGAAAAAGCACAGCGTCTAGCCGTTTAATTTTACCTGTTCGGAGAACCCCACCTATGGCCATGACAATCCGTGTCGATATTGTCAGCGCGGAGGAAAAAATTTACTCCGGACTCGCGGAGTTGGTTATCGTCCCGGCTGCGGAAGGCGATGTGGGCATTGCCGCACGTCACGCACCCTTGCTGACCCGACTCAGGGCCGGCGAAGTAAGGGTGAAGGTGGATAATAACGAAACCCTGCCTTTTTTCGTTTCAGGCGGTGTTTTGGAAGTCCAGCCGCATGTAGTCTCCGTGTTGGCTGACAGGGCGGTCAGGGCAAAGGACATAGACGAGGCCGCCGCCGCTGAGGCCAAACGGCGAGCCGAGGAAACACTAAGCGACCGTTCTGGAAAACTGGATTATGCCAAGGCGCAATTGGAACTGATCGAAGCAGTGGCGCAGTTGCGAACACTAGAACGCTATAGGAAGAACCGCTAAACTGTTTTTTTTCAAGCAACCCAGTGCGCCGTGGTAATATGACTTATTCCATGGCGCGCTGGGTTTTTTATTTAGGGCGAATTCTGGTATCTTTATGACATTGCAAACCATCATTTTGGCGGCGGGGCAGGGTATCCGCATGCGCTCATCCTTGCCTAAAGTATTGCACAAGATTGGCGGAAAATCGCTGTTGGCGCATGCCTATGATTTGGCCATGCAATTGGGGGACAATTCTGTCAACGTAATTTATGGCCATGGCGGAAACCAAGTCTTGGCTGCTTTAGGTGAATTAAAAACCGAGTGGACCGAACAAAAGGAACAACTCGGCACGGGCCATGCCGTGATGCAAGTGGCTGGCTGGATCGATGACGCCAGCACCGTGTTGATTCTCTACGGGGACGTGCCATTGTTGAAACTGGAAACAGTCAACAAACTGGTTGGATACGCCGACAAAAAAGGCATGGGGCTACTAACCGTTGACCTGCATGACCCGACTGGGTATGGGCGCATCGTGCGCAATGAAAGCGGTAATGTCGTCAGTATCGTTGAAGAAAAAGATGCCACCCAAGGCCAGCGCAAGATTCGCGAGGCCAATACCGGAATTCTTGCGGTCAATGGCGAGTTGCTCAAAGGCTGGCTAAACCGCCTGACCAATCTCAATGCCCAAGGCGAATATTATTTGACTGATATTATCGCCTTGGCCGTGGCGGACGGTGTCTATGTCCATACCACTCAGCCCGCTGATGAAACCGAGGTGATGGGCATCAATAACCGTATGCAACTCGCACAGATCGAACGCGCATACCAAATGCGCCATGCCTTGGCATTGATGGAGCGGGGCATAAGCTTGCTGGATCCTGCCCGCTTCGATCTGCGTGGGGAAATCGAGTCAAATGGACAGGATGTCGAAATTGATGTGAATGTAATCCTTGAAGGCAAAATCAAGTTGGGGAACCGGGTGAAAATCGGCCCGAATGTGGTTATTAAAGATAGTCAAATCCATGATGACACTGAGATTTTTGCCAACACTGTCATCGAAAGCGCGATCATCGGCCAAGGATGCCGCATAGGCCCATTTGCGCGCATCCGCCCGGAAAGCAACCTAGGGGAAAACGCTCATATCGGAAACTTCGTCGAAATAAAGAAAACCAGCGTAGGCCGTGGTTCTAAAATCAACCACTTGAGCTATATTGGTGATGCCATTGTCGGAACCGGGGTCAATGTGGGGGCTGGGACGATAACCTGCAACTATGACGGTGCCAACAAACATCTGACGATTATTGAAGATGGTGCTTTCATCGGTTCGGACACTCAATTAGTGGCACCTGTCAAAGTGGGGAGGAACGCCACCATCGGGGCAGGATCGACCATTACCAAAGATGCACCCCAAGGTGAGTTGACCTTGAGCCGGTGCAAACAAGTCACAATACCGGGATGGCAACGTCCCGTTAAAAAGAAGGTTTAAAGCCATGTGTGGAATTGTCGGGGCAACCGCCCGCCGAATGATTACGCCAATACTGTTGGAGGGATTGCGCCGACTTGAATACCGGGGCTACGATTCCGCCGGGATTGCAGTGTTAGATGAAAAAAACGAGATCCATCGCGCACGAAGCTTGGGCAAGATCAAAGAGCTGGAAAGCCTATTGGAAAAATTCCCGGTGGAAGGCAAGATCGGCATTGCCCATACCCGTTGGGCAACCCATGGCGTCCCTGCGGAGCGCAACGCCCATCCCCACATGTCTCGTGATGCCGTTGCCGTGGTGCATAACGGCATCATCGAAAATCACGGTGAATTGAGGAAGTCCTTGCAGCAGGAAGGCTATGAGTTTACCTCGGAAACCGACACTGAGGTCATCGCCCATCAAATCCAATATTTCATGGAACAAGGGGCTTCGCTGCTGGAAGCCGTGCGCAAGACGACCGAGATTCTTGAAGGTGCCTACGCAATCGGTGCAATCTGCATCAAGGAACCGCAAATTTTGGTAGCGGCCCGCCATGGCAGCCCTTTAGTCGTTGGCCTAGGCGACAGTGAAAATTTCATTGCATCCGATATCTTCGCGCTGGTGGGGGAAACCCAGCGATTCATCTTCCTTGAAGACGGAGACATTGCAGTTCTGAGCACGGAGGAAGTGGTCGTGTACAACAAAGCAGACGACCAAGTGGAACGCTCCGTCAATGAGACCAAATTGTCGGCGGATGCAGTCGACCGCGGCCATTACCGCCATTACATGCAAAAGGAAATTCACGAACAGCCAGTGGCCATCGAAAAATGCCTAGACGGGCGAATTCATGCTGGCAGGCTGTTGGAAGCTACGTTCGGATTGCAGACCGAGAAGGCTTTCGATGGCATTAAGGCGGTGCAAATCGTCGCCTGCGGCACCAGTTTCCATGCTGGCTTGGTTGCCCGTTATTGGATGGAGGATATTGCTGGCATCCCATGCAATGTGGAAGTCGCCAGTGAATTCCGTTACAGGAAGCATTTCGTCGCCCCCGACACGCTGTTCGTGACGATTTCACAATCGGGGGAAACCGCCGACACGCTGGCTGCATTAAAGGAAGCCAAAAAACTGGGGTATGTCCATTCCCTGGCTATCTGCAATGTTCCTGAAAGTTCCATCGTGCGGGAATCGGACTCCAATTTGATGACTCGTGCCGGCCCTGAAATCGGCGTTGCCTCAACCAAGGCATTCACAACTCAATTGACTGCCTTGCTCCTGCTGGTGGTTGCACTCGGCCGGCGTAACGCACTTTCATCCGAAGAAGAGGGGAAAATCGTAGATGAATTAGGACGGCTTCCTAACCAAATCAGGCGGGCGCTTGAATTGGAAGGTGAAATCGAACAGTGGGCTGAACTTTTTGGGGATAAGGAGCATGCGCTTTTCTTGGGGCGTGGAGCCCAATACCCAGTGGCGATGGAAGGAGCGCTAAAGCTGAAGGAAATATCCTACATACACGCAGAGGCCTATCCGGCAGGAGAGTTGAAGCATGGCCCGCTGGCTTTGATTGATAGCGAGATGCCGGTCATATCCGTGGCCCCCAACAACGATCTGCTGGAAAAGTTAAAATCCAATCTACAGGAAGTCCATGCCAGGGGCGGGCAACTCTTCGTCTTCGCCGATGCCGAAGCATCCATGGAAAGCGTACCTAATGTCAAACTCTTGCGCGTGGCCGCGACCAAAGAAGTCGTTGCGCCCATCGTCTACACCATCCCACTGCAACTTCTTGCTTATCATGTTGCCCTAATCAAGGGAACGGACGTGGATCAGCCCAGAAATCTGGCCAAATCGGTCACAGTGGAATAAGTGGATTAAGCTTTTGAGCAAGTTCATTTGCCTAAGGTCCGATGCCAGTGCCGGTTTCAAGGGAACGGCTTGTTGAAGGTGGCAGTGGTCAATGAATTTTCTTAAAGACTTATTCGGCATAGACACTGATTTAGAAGAATCCTACAAGCCAGAAGAGTTATCGTACAAGGCGGATGGGTTTTCCTACAAGCCTATGCCAATCACGCCGGAAATTCTCCAGCGTCTTATTCCCATCAGAAGTTTTCCAAACGAGGAATTACACTCTTTTGCTTGGAGCCGTACCGCCGAGGTATTTTGTCCTGGAAGCGTGTTGTTCAAGCGGGATCAATTGGCAAGATACCTTTTTTACTTGCTTGAAGGCGTGGTGCGCATCGAAGTGGATGAACATAATTCCTATGAGATTTCCGCCAACAGCGAGTTGACCAAGTTTCCGATATGCGGGGGGGTTAGCTACAGTGCCACCTGCATCGCTGCGACAAAAATCCAAGTACTTCGCATTTCCCATAAAGTTTTGGGTTGGCAAGGCTATAACTCTGTCTTGCCGCCAACAAGTTACGTCGAAATAGACGAGGAAACGATTCCTAAGCAGACTCGATCCACCCAGTTTTACCAAGTATTCTATCAAGACTTTCGCAGTGAAAACTTAAGGATTCGGACCATCCCGGCTGTCGTACAAAAGTTAAAGTTGCTGTTATCACGCGAGGTGGGCTTTAAAAAAGCCATACAAGCCATGCAGGTGGAGCCAACCATTGCCCTGAAGCTAGTGCAATTGTCCAACAGTGGCCTGTACTTGCCTGGCCATCCGATAAACAATTGTCATAATGCCGTCTATCGGCTGGGTTTGTCGGCAACGAAAAATCTGGTGATTGACTATTGCTTGAACGAAACATTTTCAATGCATGACGATTTTTTTAAGCGCATCATTAACGAGGAATGGGTAAACTGCCTTTATCTTTCCAAAATCTGCCGAGTGATGGCAGAGCATATTTCTGGCATCAACCCGAAAAGCGCCCAACTTGCAGGACTGATTGCAAACATTGGAAAAATTCCCATCCTAGCATTTGCCGAAAATTTCCCCCATGAATTTTGGACGCCAGAAGACCTCGTCAATGTACTAGACTCGTTACAGGGAAGAGTCGGCGCCTATGTATTGGCTCATGCAGGTTTTCCCCAGGAACTGGTTGAAATTCCATTGCTCGCAGAAAATTGGAAACACGATAGCGGTCAACAGATGGCGCTGAGCGATGTGGTCATACTGTCCAAGCTGCATTTCCTGTGGAGTGCAAAAACAAGCCGGCATCTTCCCCCTATGCATTCTTTGCCCGCTTTCGCCAAACTGAACCAAGGCTTGTTGTCCCCGGAAAGTTCCATCCATATATTGAATTTTGCCAAGGCGAAATCAACAAGTGTCCTGAAAATTTTCCGCGAATAGAATTTGCAGCGACTTCATTCACCGTTTCCGGTAACATTTCACAGATATTTTTCAGTCAGTCCAGTAATGTGACAATCACGGCTGATCTTCAGACTATTTCATGCCATCTTTCCAGGTAAATCATCATGCTGCTTGATATTCTGACCTGCCTCAAAACCATATCCACATTCTCGGATGTGCCAGAACCCGCTTTGTCGGCGCTGGCAGAATGCGCAACGAAGAAAAGTTTCGGGAAAAACTGCCTCATCATCAACGAAGGGGACACGGCCGGCCCCTTATTCATCATTCTGACGGGTAAAGTCCGCGTCTTTCTGGACAGCGAATCGGGCAAGAGCGTAACATTATCAATTCAGAGAAGCGGTTCATATTTTGGCGAACTCTCTTTGCTTGACGACCAGCCACGTTCGGCCTCGATAGTCACGCTTGAACCTACCCTCTGCGCCATCATACCCAAAAGTGCTTTCGTGGCTTGGTTGCGGGACAATCAGGTAGACGCGAGCCTAGGGGTCATGCGCGGTTTGACGCGGCGAATCCGCAGACTTACCGAGAATGTGCGGGGACTCGCCTTGTGCGATGTCTATACGCGGCTGTCGAAGACACTCCACGAGTTGGCTGTGGTTCAAAACGACGAATTGGTGATCATCGAAAAAGTTAGCCACCAAGAACTGGCGAATCAAATCGGATCATCCCGCGAGATGGTAAGTAAAATAATGAAGGGCTTGATCACGGGCGGTTATCTGTCAATCCAAGGTAAAATCATACACATTCTTAAACCACTTCCTGCTGGTTGGTAGCTGGGGGCAATGTGGGCTGGATGATATGAAAAATCTTTTGCCCAGATTCAGGGCTGTCATTTTCGATATGGACGGTCTGGCGATAGATTCCGAACCGAGTTTCATCTTTGCCTGGAGGAAAGCGGCATCCGAATTTGGAGCCCAACTGGAAGACGAACTTGTGCGGAGTTTATTGGGTCTACATGCGGAAGATGTTGAATTGGCCTTGAAAGAAGCCATAGGCGTAAACTTTAATGCCAGCCGATTCCGCCTTCTTGCCTCCCAATACTGGCGTGATCATGTGGAACGGAAAGGAATGACACCCATGCCTGGGCTGCACACGCTGCTCGGATTGCTTGCCCAGGCGAGCATCCCCTTTGCGCTTGCGACCAACAGCGACGGAGCCAACGCTGCGGAGAGCCTACGCCGGAGTGGTCTGAAAACACGTTTTTCCATATTGGTGACCCGCGACCAAGTTTCCGCTGGCAAGCCGGAACCCGATTTGTTTCTTGCTGCCGCACTTCGCTTGGGGGTTTCCGCCAGTGAATGCCTCGTTCTTGAGGACTCAGCCGTCGGCCTGTTGGCTGCATCAAGGGCTGGCGCGATACCCGTGCTGGTCAACCCTAGGCCTACCGGGGAATCGAAACAACTGGCGGCATTGTCATTCCAGTCCCTGGACGAAGTGGCTGCGGCGATCAGTCTGTCAACTTCGCAATAGCAATGCAAAGGGCACGGCTTGCTATTGGGTATTGCCATGGATTTCACTGCGGTGTTGGCTGATGCCGCCCTGTTCAGCGATCAATACCACAACACTTCGGTCATTGACGCGATAAGCATGTTGATTGGCGAGTTGTGGCATGCGGCTGCTTTCTAGGATCGCTTCATCACCATCAAGCGAGGTATCCACAAAACGTTTCCATTGCCGGTTATCCAGCCAAGGCAGTTCAAATTCATGGGGTTCACTATGGCTATTTGCGATAAGGTAAATATCATCCGCAGGGCCATTCGGCGCAGTCCCCGCAAGATGCATGGCCACACAGCGCGATTGCCCGCCCCAGTCGGGCTGGCCTATTTTGAAACCATGCCAAGTGAAGCGGGGACCGTAACCGTTTTCCATCAAAAAACTGTCGTATCGCAACAAATCATGGTTCTTTCGGAATGCTATCAAAAGACGGAAAAAACGTTGCAACACTTGTTTTTTATTCCGATTATCCCAATCCAACCAACTGATGGCATTATCTTGGCAATACGCATTATTATTGCCATTTTGGCTACGCCCGATTTCGTCACCGGCAAGAATCATTGGGACGCCCCGGGACAATATTAGCAGCGTTGCAAAATTACGGACTTGGCGATCGCGGAGTGCTAGAATGGCCTGGTCTTCCGTTACTCCCTCGATGCCACAATTCCAAGAATGGTTATTGTTGTCGCCGTCGGCATTGTTTTCCCCATTGGCCAAGTTATGCTTGCCGCTATAGCTGACCAAATCATTCAGGGTAAAACCGTCATGGCAGGTAATGAAGTTGATGCCATGACTGGGTTCCCGGCCAAGCTGATAAAGATCGGAACTACCCGCAAGCCTTGTCGCCATATTTCCAGCCATACCCGGATCACCCCGGACAAAACACCGGATGTCGTCGCGGAATCGACCGTTCCATTCCGCCCAGCGCCCCCAGTTGGGGAAACTTCCCACTTGATACAACCCGGCTGCGTCCCAAGCCTCGGCAATCAATTTGGTATTGGCCAGAACTGGGTCCCCGGCAATCTGCTCCAGCAATGGAGGGTTGGCCAGCACATGGCCGCTTTGGTCACGGCCCAGAATTGAAGCCAGATCGAAGCGAAAACCATCGACATGCATTTCCATGACAAAGTAACGAAGGCTTTCCAAGATAAAACTGCGTACAAAGGGATGGTTGCAGTTGACGGTGTTCCCGCAACCGGAAAAATTCATATAGCTACCGTCATCGCCTAGCATGTAGTAAACCTTGTTATCTATCCCTTTCAAAGAATAAGCCGGGCCCCGGTGGTCTCCCTCGCCAGTATGGTTGTAGACGACATCAAGTATGACCTCGATCCCCGCACTGTGCAGGGCTTTGACCATGTCCTTAAACTCATTAACCTCGCCGCCCGGTATTTTGTCGGCTGCATAGGCCGCTTTAAGCGCAAAAAACGACAGCGGATGATACCCCCAGAAATTATAAAGGGGCGTCCCACCCTCGGGATTGACCCGGTCGCTCTCCAATTCATCGAATTCGGTTACCGGCAACAGCTCAACCGCAGTCACCCCTAAGTCTTTCAAGTAAGGAATCTTGTCAATGATGCCACGGAAAGTGCCAGGATAGGCCGAAATCGAAGACGGGTGCATGGTGAAACCGCGGACATGCAACTCATAGATGATCGAGTCGGCAAGCGGGCGGTTAATGGGCTGGTCAAATTCCCAGTCATAATCATGATTCACCAGCAGGGCATGACGAAAGCAATCTGAACGCTGATTCGCCTTGTCACCCCAATGCCTACGGCCAATAAGAGCTGTGGCATAAGGGTCGGACAAAACCAATGTGGGATCGAAGCAGTTAGGGGACGACCCAGGCCCGTCTATTCGGTAAGCATAAGCGACTCCGGGGTCAAGCCCGGAAATGAAGGCGTGCCACACATCCCCCGTGCGGTTATACTTATTATCAAACGGAAACGCGACGATTTCGGTTTCCACGCCTGGCTGGAAAAGCAAAAGGGTGACTGACGTGGCATGGCGGGAGAATATGGAAAAGTTTATCCCCCCACGCTGAACACTTGCGCCAAAAGGCAAAGGATGACCGCGCGCAAAGCTGAAATCCTCTGTTATGAAGGAAAGAAGGCCATATTTTATGTTTAATTCCATTATTATATAGTTATTCCGATGGTTATTTATTTTCGGTTTCCTGAGAAATGGGGGTTAGGGATAGCCCATCAGTTTTTTCTTTTTTTAGACTCGGGTGGACTGGCTGACTAGGGTCATCTTCGGTTGTCCGGGTTTCGCTCAGGCTGACTCTCAGTTTAAGGTTATTGGGGGAGTCCGCATTACGCAAAGCTTCCTCAAGGGTTATCTTATCCTGTTGGAATAAATGGAATAAATGGGCATCGAAGGTTTGCATCCCCAATTCTTCGGATTTTTCCATCACTTCTTTAATTAAATGGACATCCCCTTTCCTGATTAAATCGGTGACCAGCGGTGTCCCTAACAGTATTTCAATGGCCGCAACACGTTTGCCTTCCCGTGACGGGATAAGTCTTTGCGAAATAAAAGCGCGTAGATTCAAAGACAAATCCAGCAATAGTTGGTTGCGGCGCTCTTCGGGGAAAAAGTTGATTATCCTATCCAAGGCTTGATTGGAATTATTTGCATGAAGGGTGGATAAACACAAATGGCCGGTCTCGGCAAACGCTATGGCATGTTCCATGGTTTCCCTGGCCCGGATTTCTCCAATCAAAATGACATCCGGCGCCTGGCGCAAGGTGTTTTTCAGCGCATCTTCGAAGGAGTCGGTGTCAACCCCCACCTCACGTTGGTTGACTAGGGATTTCTTGTGCGGATGGACAAATTCTATGGGATCTTCAATGGTGATGATATGGCCATCCGTGGTGCTGTTGCGATGGTCAATCAGCGCGGCCAATGAAGTGGATTTGCCGGAACCGGTGCCCCCAACGAAAAGCACCAAGCCACGTTTGGTCATTATCACCTCCTTTAATATCGGGGGAAGGCCGAGTGTGTCCATGGAAGGGATGTCGGTTTTAATATTTCTAACCACCATCGCAACGCTGTTGCGTTGTTTGAAAATATTGACGCGGAAGCGTCCGACACCTCTTTCCGTGATGGCCATGTTCATCTCGGGCTTACTTTCGAATTCGCCCCGTTGCTTTTCATTCATAATGCCGTAGGCAATCTCCTTGATTCGGCCCGGTGTCAGTTTCGCCACTTCAAGTGGCATAATTTTTCCTTGAAACTTGCCTGCCGGCGAGGCACCCGCAGTCAGGAATAGGTCTGAACCATCCCCATGCGCCAAAAGCACTAAATAATCCCGAAATTCCACAATATAGACTCGCTGTTACTTATTAGAATGACCATCTTTGGATAAATAATTGTCGAAGTTCAATGCCCCGTCAGCATCGATCAGCAACACCCGATCAGCTTTTTTCCTTAATACATCACTCAACAAAGATAAGGCCGAAACCACTACGACAATCTTACCCTTTTGCTGAACTATCTCAATTGCCGGTACATAGTCTTCATCACCACTGACAATCATGGCAATGTCGTAAGCATTTTCATAAGCCAACGCGACGACTTGAGTGGCAAGATAAACATCCACCTGTTTTTCGCGCTGCTCACCTTGCTCATTGGATTTCCTTTCAAATTGCTTGACATAAAAATATTCCTGGCCATCCAGCCAGTCAAAAAAACGCTGCTGCCCCGGCCCGCTGTTGGGACTGCTAGAACAGACAAAATAGACCTTGATCAGATCCATCCCCAGCGTAAGCGTTTCCACAAACCCCCTAAAGTCAAATCTTTTTGGGTCAGGAAATTCACCCCTGCTCAAACGGTTCAAGGCTTGGTGGAAATTGCTGTAATCGAAAAAAACGATGACTCGTTTCATCTCAAATCACCACCAAAATTTCGCCCTTGCCCGCCCCGGACATATCCCCGGCATAACGGCGCACTCGCTTGACCGCACCGGCCAAAGCCCCAAATTGGGTTTGATAGCCCAGAAAGCCCTTCAACAGCAAAGGCAGGAAGCCCAAAGTATGTGTTCCGCAGTCGTTGAAAGTGGCGGGCAGGGAGATCGGCGCTTTGATCAAAAGCAGGGTTCCCCGCTTCATCGCATAGCCTGGGTAAGCACCGACATCACCCAAAACACCGATGGTGCCTGCAGTCATGCGTGAACCTAGATAGGCACCGGCACTGCCTTCGATGAGTATCGCCCCCCGCCGCAGATGGTCGCCGACCCGGTCGCCGGCATCGCCTTTGACAATGACAACCCCGCCTTGCATACCCTTTTTGTTGCCAGGCAAGGCCGCCCCCAAAAAGTCGCCTGCATTGCCGCCGATATTGATTTCCCCGTTCCTCAATTCGCAAGCGGCATAAGCGCCGACATTGCCAGACACGTTGATGACACCGCCCTTCAACTGGAAGCCTAGATAAGCACCGGCATCCCCTTCAACGGTGATTATTCCGCTGCTGTTGCCCTTACCAATATAATCCAGCTTGGCCGAGGCATTCTTTATCACAATCCCTGACGCATCATCGCCTTCGATGGTGAAAATATCATCGGTGCGGACTTTGCGGTTGCCGGTTTGCAGTTCAATGGCGGCGATTTCATCCAAGTTCTTGCCAGCCAAATTGTCCGGGGTGAGCGGAGAGACATCCACCCGCTGTTGCGGGGTTATTTTTAGTGAAAATGTTAATTCGGTCATTATTAATTTCCTCGCGTCAAGCCATGATTTCCTGCAAGTGGAACAAGAAAGGCCCCAACTTGCCACCGTAGTTACCGGCGCTAATACGGCGGATGCCATTGGCTGCACCCAACTCGCACACCGCCGCGATGCCCACGCGCATGGATTTCTTTATGTCTTCCTCGGTCAGCCCGTCAATGACGATTTCCATCACCGACTCGATTTCCGGCGAAAGTTCGGTTTTAGTTTGTCCTTTCAAGGTCGGGCAGAAGGCATCGTTGGTGGAGGCATTCAGCGTCTTATACTTGGAGCCAACCTTGGAACCGGATCGTACCACGCCACCGGGAAAAGGCATGATAACATTCGGTACTTGCTTCATGGCATCAATCGCCGCCTCGCAAGCTGCCAACGCTTGCTCTTGGGACTCGGCCAACACCAAAAAATTGCCTCCGCCGATGGCTTTTACCATGCCAGTGGTTTCTTCTGTAAGGAATTCCCCGTCCATCACCGGCACCCGCCAATAGCGTTTGCCCGCGATGCGTTTGGAAATCTGAAAACCGTCACCAAAATAGCGCAAATTCTTGCCCAAGGCTATCGGGTCGCCATCGGTCATGCCGGCAAACAACGCCGAAGTCGGTGAAGTCAGCACACATTGCCCGGCACGGGTTTCCAATTGTTTCGCCAAGCCTTTGCCGCCCATGGCGAAAATCATCGCCGACACGCCGGGGCGACCGTCCGGGGTTTCCGCAGGGTCAAGTTCGCGTTCAATGCCCGCCTCGCAACCGCAAGCAATCACCGAAGTCGCAAAACCGGTGAAAGCCTGTGCGGAAATATGCGCCCATTTGTGGTTTTGGGCGGTGATGATGACCCGCGTGGCCCGCATCGGGAAGGCTTCGGCAAAAGTTTCGTCGATCTGTACGCCGTTTATAATCATTCTTTATCTCCTAGGGAGTTTGGTTCTTATCTCTTGTCTCCCCGCTCCCCACGGCAGGGATGCCGGGGTTGAGGGCCTTATGATTTAACTAGTTTAATGCAAGCAATCCGTTTCGATGCGGGCTAAGTCAGGAAACAAACGGGATGACAGGATTTCGCCTGTGCAATCATAAAAGCTCAGTTTGCCATTTTCACCACATAACCAAACTTCGTGCGCTCCACGGGCAAAATACAACTCCCGCTTTTCTTCCATTTCCCGAACTGAATTTGAGGGGGAAAGCACTTCGACACAGATTTCCGGGGCTTTGGAAAGGGGAGACTCATGGCCAAATGTTCGCACAAACTCGGCAGATGCCCATGCAACATCGGCAGCTTTCACTCCTTTACTGGTTTGCACGGGGCATTCTTGATAGACAAATCCATCCTTGCGCACCTCCCGCAAAGCATCTTGGATAAGCCCTTGCAACAGGCTGTGTTTGCTGGATGCCGGACTCATGACAATTTTACCCCATTCATTAAGTTCAATTTTGTAAGGCAAATCGCGAAATAGTGGATCGTTACAGATTTCTTGCCAGTTCATTGGAATACCTCAAGCTATTATCACAACTGTTCTATTTGTTGGAAATTATACGCGGAATCTAGCCAGCATAAGGAGATAGTTATGCGGTGGAACTTGCAAGGACACTTCAGCCTTGCGGGTTGTGGCTGACACAGTTAATCGGCATTGCGTGAAACTGATGAAATATATTCAGCTATCAATGCCAGAATGTCCGTATCGCAAGCCCCGCAACCTGAACAAGCCCCCGTGGCTCTTGATATGCTTTCCAAGTCTTCGATTCCTTTGTCGATTTGTTTCTTGATTTGCGCTGTCGTTGTCCCGCTACAGCCGCAAATAATGTCTTTTTTTCTGTCTGGATCGTTGTTATTCATTTCAATATAGGTTTCTGGTTCCCACGCTCCAGCGTGGTAACCCAATCTTTACCGCTCCTGCGGTCGGTTATGCGGCGATGGAGCGATGGGGAAGGCATGCCAACATGAAGCGTGGGAACGAGAATAAGCTCTTCAAAATTCGTTCAACTCAATTTTTAACGCCAAATCAGACAAGCTCAAATATTGGAAGAGTTAGTACCATCGTCTTGTAGCAGATTCAAAACCTGTTATGCTGCCTGTCTAGCACCCGTTGAAAAGCGCGAAGATACTGGGTGTAAATTGAGTTGATGTAATATTCAACCCAAGAAGTCAAATCTTCAGATTCACCAAACCAATCCTTCTGGGCTAAAAACAAGGCTTGATAATACGCATCCCGTGTTTCCAGAATCACGCTATCCAAGGGATAAAATCGTGCAAAATGATAACCCGAACGCTCCAGCAGATAAGTGGATAACAGCCTAGCCACACGACCATTGCCGTCCTCGAATGGGTGGATAGCCAAAAAATCTAGGATGAACTCAGCCACGATTAATAGCATGGATTCCTCGGCAAATTCCTGCGCCCGCAATAACCGCTCGTTTGTTCTCGCACAAATCGCTCGCAGATATACAGGAACCTTTTCCGGGGCCAAAGTCATCACATCATACCCACTGCCGCGTATCGCCACATTCTTGTGCTTCAATCGTCCCGCTATCAAGGGCCGAGTGGTGACAAACATACGAGCATGGATTTCCAGCACAAAATCAAAGTCGATGAAGCTTTTCTTGTCCAGCGTCAATGCCCATAAATAGGTTTCAACAATCGACTTGACTGCACGGGCACGTTCTGACAATTCTATCGTGACCACATTATCGTCTTGTTGCATCACCGCCGCCAAAACCAAATCCAATTCCTCCACCCGGATATGCTCATTTTCAATCTGCGAACTGGCGTTGACGCTTTGAGCCAAGGTTTGGCAAGCATCCACTGAAAGCCGTCTCCATTCGTCAATGTCGCTCCTGCTAAGTGGGCGAATATCAAACCGTGCTTTCGCCAATTGTTCCAAACGGCCCAATATTTTGGGCGTTAGTTGGAATCTCGAAGATTTGCGGATGGGTTCCAATGCATCGGCATCAATGCGGTGGGATTTGGGTAAGTTGTTAGCAGTCATTGCAGATAGGTTATTAGTTAATGTCGAGTATTTGCGTCTTGCCCTCACGGTATTCGATCAAGGCTTTCTCGGCAAGCCTGCCAAGCACATCTTGTGAATTCTCGAATAGTTCCTCCCATCGCCGTTCCGATTCCAATTCCGCCAAAATCCGCCGCGCCAATTTGTTTTGTTCGGATTCAGGAAGTTTGGTGGCCTCGGAAAAGGCTTTTTCTAATAGTTCAGTCATATTTAATTACCTAATAATTGCAAAGGTTTTAACATGTGATCCGTATATAGCAAAGCGGAATACAGGGTTCCGTACACGGTCTTCCCTATATTACGCTTCGCTTATTCCAGGCTGTGCTGATTTCATAATGTTTAAAATATTGTCTAAATGGAAGTGCCATGCATCAAAGAATACCAAAGTGCAGGTGTTACAGGAGTTGAAAAATGCCTAAACGCGATTAAATCAAGTGCGATTAGTCCTGCTTTGACCGCTGGAGACTCAGGAAAAACCTTTCCAAATTCAGATTCAAGAATTATGCGCATTTGCTTATGATATTCTTGGGCTATAGGTGGTAAATGAATCGGAGCTTCTGTCGCACCTGATTTAAAGTGTGCAGGCTGAAAATACAGGTGTCGGTATAGGTCTTTATCGGGATGCCATAATTGAATGCATACGTTTGGGTATTCTTCATTTGCATTTTTCGCCAGTGCCGAATAAAGTTCATCCAAACCAAGTATGATACTCCACCCTGCAAGGGTTGCCAATGTCCAAGACATTTCCATCATCTGGTCTGTCGCTTGTCCTCCTAGCCAACCACCTTCTTCTATTAAGTCATCTAAAGAGTCCGTGGCAATAGGTACATATTTTTTTGCTTTATAAGCATAATCAATATTACGAAAGAGTTTCCTAAGCCATTCTTTAGCAATATCAATTTTATCCATTAAAACTAAAGCAAACATAGCCAAAGTGATATCTTGGCTATGTCGATCAAGGCAAGGTGAACTACAAACCCCGTTGTTCTGTATCCATGCTGCCAAAGCATCAGTTATTGCGACTGAATTGGTTTGCCAAAAGCTATTTTCTTCTTCATTTGCTCTTTGGTGAAAAATATTAATATTAAATAAGGCGATAGTTGCCAAAATACCAATTTTGTCAAAAGCAATCAAAGAAGATTCCGCCCCATTGGAGGCATATCGAGCCAAACTATTTTCCACGAAACAGTGAGATTGAATGCGAACAAAGAAATCTGTTGCAAAACGGTAGTAACCCCACCAAATCATTGAAAAGGGTCCTGCAATAGCCTTCTGTTTGCTTTTCTCGTCTGTGAGTTGAGGTCGATGCCACGACCACAGCATCGCACGTTCGATGGCAATAAGCCCTTGTCGGCTGTCGCTATCATCACGAAGCGCCCAGTGTGCAAAAGCCTGTGCCGATAAGTTGACAATTCGCAACGCCTTGAGCAAAGCTTTGCCTGTCTTAGGTTTGTTAACTAACCCTCCTTTATTATTCAAATCCAATATTCTTAGAAACAAGCGATGCAAATCTTCTCTGTCGTATTCGCTATCTCCTGATAAGGCCAAGGCCCGCCTTAAGTCACGCCGATCTTCATCGAGAAAAATATGCTCATCAAAAAGATAATTTTCTATCAGTGTGGCGATTGAATCGGCACCCCAGAATTCAATGCTTGCTTTTTCTTTGTTATCGTTAACAAATCCACTCCAACTCAGTTGAATAGTTTTTTTTAGCTCGCCGTTAGTTGCTACAATGATACGAATATTACGGCTTTGATCTTGAGGTTCAAGATGGGACTTTAAATAAGCATCAAATATCTCGTTAATACTTTGGCGAACAGATTGATTTCTACCGTCCCATTCCGTGCGTCCAATATCTCCTTGCTTGACTACCAATAGCATTAATTCGTTGGCCCCTGTCTCGGAATTTTGGCCCCTAGCGGCGATATCTACGCCGTATTCACGATTACCTTTTTGCGGTCTTGCAACTGGAACATATCCCATTTCCATCAATAGGTCTGGTAGTAATCTATCTAACTCATCTCGCTCTTTAAGTGTGCGCAGATATTCGGCAATAACCAGTTTCATTTATCTCCTCGTTTGGCACACCTGAATCCCAATCGAGAAATTTCATCATTCAGTGGGTCAATCAATGATTGTTCTGGTAATGAAGCTGAATATGACCGAGAATAAAGGCGAGTAATTTCGCCGATATTTCCCTCACGAAAACAAAAAAAACCTATACCAGCTTCTTTAAGAGGGATTTTTAGGCAAAATTGATTAAATATTGACTGCTCGTTTACTTTTTCCATCGACTCTCGGTTTTCTCTAGCTCTCTTCACTGCAATCGCACGACATAATTGCATTGGAGGTTTCAGTTCTTGCCGAAGCGGAAGCTGCTTAATTGCTTGGACATACTTATACAGTTCTTCTCTTGCGTCAGTTAATAAATTTGCTATATCAGGAGTAGCATTGTTTGATTTTTCTTGAATAGCTTCCAGTGTGGCATAAGGGTAATCTCGCCCTATATGCTTAACTAGTAATGTATAGACTAACCCAAAAGTTCTCTGTTGAGCTTCGGCAGTTTCCAGTAATGAAAAAGTCAGTGAGAGTAAAGGCTCTTCATGAAAAGTCCAACCCAACAAACGTCGTGCAAGATATTTCAAGTCTTCGGCAGTCAAGCTGTCAATAATAGCTTTAGATAAAATAGGATTTGTAATCCCATGAATCCACAAGTGGCCGATTAAATCATCAAAAGCTGCGCCTAGTGCTTGTTCTTCAGAAATCAGCCAATCTGTAATCAATTCAGACAAAAAGGATTTACTTGCCAATTTCATAATGCTTTGGTCAAAGCACGTAATTAACTTGTCGCCCAAGGTTCTATTGTCGTAATGTTTAACCATCCAAATGGTTAGATAGTCATATATCAGTTGATTGTCTGTGCCACTATCAATAAGCCGTGAAAGCGTATAATCGAAATTATCTATGCGATCAATATCTAGATCGGTTAATGTGTCTAATATATCATTAAAGCTTGGATGACTTTTAACGACTTCAAGGTTCGTGGAAACAAAATTCCCTAGTATCTGTAAAGCTTCCTGGTTTTTTGTTTGCGCATGGGCTAACAACTCTGTAATTAATTCAGGTTGAGAGTCGGCGGCATTTGATAAGGCATTCCAAGCCTGTAATTTGACTTTGAATTCCGAATGATAGCCCATCGCTTTAATGGTTTCCTGAACACGAACTTTTAAATCAGTCTGTTTTTCCCATTGGCGGCTTAATCGTCCTAGCACCCACAAGGCAGCTATTAATATGTCGTCGCATCCAGATTTAATATCGTCCAAGGCAAGCTTGGTTGCTTCACGGATTTGCCCTGCCATTGCCAAACTGGTCAAAGCAGCACCATATAAATTAGTGTTTGCTTCAGTCATGTTTTCTCGCACAAGTGCATACAATGTTTTTGCATCTGAAGTATGTACTGACAAATAATCCCTCAGTTGATTAAAAAAAATACTTGCTGGTAAATTGCCCGAAGTTTTTACAGCGTTTTTAATTCCAATTGATTACGTTGTTTAAGTTTTGAAATCGTTGGCGGCAAAGGGTTGCCGCCCTACAGTCCTTGTTACGCAGTAGGTCGGCAATCCTTTGCCGACATGGGCGTAAATAAATAAGTAACCAA
>CAIODU010000268.1 GCA_903857165.1 uncultured Methylococcaceae bacterium
GGGGTTTGAAGTCCAACGGTACAGAAACGTACGCTAAGGACCGTCAATGTTTTCCGTTGGCTGGTTTAGCGGCCTGAGTTGCCCTTTCATGACCTGTTCTGCCAGTGTAAACGAGTAATCCCCCAGCACATTAATATGCCCATGCCCCAAAGGCGATAACCTACTTTCGTCTTCCTCCCTGATTTCCAGCGACTGCCGTTGCAAATGATCCAGAGCGGCTTGCATGTAAATGGTATTCCACAATACGACGGCATTGGTCACCAACCCGAGCGCCCCAAGCTGATCTTCCTGGCCTTCTCGGTACCGCTTGCGAATCTCCCCCCGTTGGCCGTGGCAAATGACACGGGCAACGGCATGCCGCCCCTCGCCCCGGTTTAGCTGCGTCAATATTCGGCGGCGATACTCTTCATTGTCGATGTAATTGAGCAGGTATATGGTTTTGTTGATGCGTCCCACCTCAATGATTGCCTTGGCCAGACTGGAAGGCCGTTCGCTTTTCAGCAGGGTGCGGATGAGTTCCGATGCCTGCACCGTGCCCAGTTTCAGCGACCCGGCGACCCTCATCATGTCATCCCAATGCTGCTCTGCTCGATGGGCATCCACTAGGCCACGGGCTAGTTCATTGAGCACGCCATAATCCGCTGCCTGGTTTATACGCCAGAAAACCGCTTCGCCCGCGTCGGCCAAACGGGGCGAAAACTGGTAGCCAAGCAGCCAGAACAAGCCAAAAACCATGTCGCTCGCCCCGGCGGTGTCTGTCATGATCTCCATCGGGTTCAAGCCCGTCTGTTGCTCCAGCAACCCTTCCAAGACAAAAATGGAATCCCTCAGCGTCCCTGGGATGACGATGCCGTGGAACCCGGAATATTGATCCGACACAAAGTTATACCAAGTAATGCCCCTGCCGGCGCCAAAGTATTTTCTGTTTGGCCCTGAGTTGATCGTTCGTACAGGTGTCACAAGGCGCATTCCGTCGGCAGACGCGACTTCGCCGCCGCCCCATTTTTTGGCCAGGGCGAGCGTGGCCTGATGGTCCACGAGCCGGGCATTGGCCCGGACAAGCGTCTCCGCCCGCAGGTAGTTTTGCTTGACCCAACTCAGGCGGTGGCGGGTCAGCGCCGGTATGTGGGGCTTGATAAAGGGTTCCAGCCCGATATTACAGGCCTCGGCCATCAGCACCGCACAAATGCTGATAGCCAAGTCATCTGCCCGCGCATTGGATTCGCTCACATGCGTGAATTCATCGGCAAAGCCAGTGCGGGCATGGATTTCCAATAGCAACTCGGTGAGGTCAATCTTTGGCAATAGCCCGGCGACCAACCGGCTGAGCACAGTGAGGCTGGGCGGCTCGTCAAGCTTGTCCAGGTTGGTGATTGTCAAAGCGGGGTACTTGCCGGAATGGTCGAGCCTGACCGCGCCGTTGCCATCAAAGTTGGCCGCGACCCGTTTGTAAGTCTCGTCCAGTTGGGCTGCCAAACCCGTGATCGCTTCATGGGGTTGCAGCGGATGCCCAAGCGAGCGGCAGACTTGTGCCCGGTTCGCCTGCCAGTCCGCACCCTGCAATAATTTTGCCCTGGGATCGCCCCAACGGTCGCTATTTTCAACATAGACATCGCGCCTTCGCAACGCGTCTTGCAACTTGTCGAGAAAGCACAGAGTGTATCCTTGCCGGTTGACCCGTTTCTCCCCGTCATAAACTAACCGCTTCCAGGGGTTGGTGATAATGTCGAGTGGAGGGTTTTCCAACGTCTGTTTGCGCGATGGGCCAAGGGCGGCAAGGTAATTGAACGCGTCAAGCGTGACTTTCCCGCCAGGCGAAGCCTTGAAGGCGATGTCGTTGAGCAACCGTGGCAGGAACCGCCTGACCCTGCCATACTGCGCGACCATTTCATCGTGGAAGTCATCATCGTAAGGGCGGGCCAGGTCATTGACGATGGCAATGGACTCCGCCAGTTTCGCCTCGGGAATCAGGGTGAAAATCGCCTCGCGCAACTGGTCATCATGGATTTCTTCATTCAAAACAAGCGCACAGACACCTGCCAATGCGAGCGCGGACTTGTCCAAATCTTTCAGTGTCCGCAAGCGCCTTTTCTGGCCAAGTCTCTTGGCATCCCCGGCAATTTCTGCAATCAACAGGTCAAGGATGTCTATCGCGTCGTCAATGGCAACGGTTTCAAATGCCTTGACGAAAGCCACCAAAATGGCTGCGCGCCTGTCGTCTGCCATCCTCTCTATCTTGGGTATGGAGATCACACCGGCATGGCGTGCTAGGTTTTTCAGCCGCACCGGCGGTATGTGGGAAAAATCGAGGTTGTGGATGCCAAACGCCCGCAACTCAAGATAACGCTCCACCGCCGAATTAAATGCCGGGCCGCTGATGGTCACAGGCCCTTTTCGATAGTGGTCAAACCGGGATGCCCGCATGCCTTCTGGAACCTCAAGCAGGGTTTCCAGTTTCGCCTTTTGCTCACTTGTTGGCAAAGAGGATAGCCGCTGCCATAGCCGGTTGGCGGCCCGTTCCCGAATTTCGGCGATCAGCCTGGAAAGGACTGATGCGCCAGGCAAGAGCACTTTGTTTTGGATCAACCAGGCGGTGGCAAAGTCGAACATCAGGCTTGGCCTTTCGTTGCCGATCCAGGCACGGGCATAGAGTAACCGGCCAAGGCGAAATGCCCAAGGCGGGTCGCCGAACTCGCGGTACCCATAATGCTTGCGGATGATCGCAGCGTGTTCGCGCTTGGTGGTCTCCCTCTGGGCGTAATCCGCCAGTACGGCAACATCCGCAATCGAGAGTTGCCTTGCCACAAAGGTTTGGGCGTTGGACGGCACAAGGCTTAAGTCCGAAGGGAACCATCCCAAGAACCGTACAGAAGTTAACTGCAAGGCAAAGCCAAGCCTGTTTTGGTCGCCGCGCCGATCCGCTATGAATGCCAGGTCCGCCTCGTCGAGGTGGAAATACCGTGCAAGCTGGGCTTCGTTGGGTTCGCCTGAAAATTGCCCGTACCGGGCCTTTTGTTCGGCTGTTAAAAAGTCTACGGCCATCCGTTTACCCCGTGTTGACGGCAAAAATTGAAAGAAAGGCAGCACCCATGGTGTCTACTATATTATAAGTTTGTGGACACTGGAAAAGGGGTGAAATATCATGTCTACTAA
>CAIODU010000269.1 GCA_903857165.1 uncultured Methylococcaceae bacterium
CGAAGGAACTCAAAACCATCAACGCCACATCGGGAAGCATCAGCAATGTCTGTCATCTCTCGTAAGCCATCAACAGTCGGGTATTGTGCTACGAGAACGATCTCTCTGCCTCAAAAAAAGGCCAAAGTCGAGTATAACACAACTTATGGTTTCACAGGATTTTTATGAGCGATGCTTGGATAGGTTTCTGTGGTGGTTTATTGGCCGCACTTGTTGGCGGTCTAATTGCCAGCGTTGTACAACGGCACAACGAAACGAAGCGTCGGAAAGAGGAAACGCGACTTGCTGTTTACCTCATGCTTATGGAATTGAACGCCCAGTACTTCTGGGTGGCGTCTTTCCAGTTACGTGGAGAAGAGCCACCTCCTGAAGTCATCGTTGCATGTAGAGAAATCGCCTGGAAGCTTGCAGATCGCCTGCGCTCATTCGATCAAGTGGAGTTCCTTGACGACATTCTTGAAATTCTCTTCAGCGCTGTGGTGCCATCTGCAAACGAGCGTGCCAAGAAACTGGATGTGCTACTTGAAAAATATGGCCGCATCGTCAACCCAGCGTATGCCAAACACGTTGCAGGAATTAGCCGGGCCAATGTAAAGTCTCTCGGTGCTGGTGAAAAGATCAACAGTTATGCGCCAGCCCTGTGGCAAGATCCACGGTGAAACCTAACATTTTATTCCAGCGGACTGCCAGCGGCAGCCTCTGTATTGGCTGGTTCCCAAGCTCCAGCTTGGTAACCCGGTATTTGAAGCTCCTGCTTCATTGGGCATGGCAAGCCAGAACTTGTAAGACAAGGGTTCCCAAACTGGAGTTTGGGAACCAGCAAACCTAAAAGGCTCTTTGGCTGGATTGGATCAGGCTAGGGTTTTTCGGTGAAGGTCAACAGGCATTGCCATAGGCCGCAACTGCCGGATGCTTCCAGTTCGTCGTTGACGCTGTAATGTTCGAGTTTTGCGCCATTGTTCACCAGTGCGACCTCGGCGGCTTCGGTGCGGGTCAAGCGGCGGATGGCGGATTCGGCAAGGGCTAGGGCTTGCTTGTCCTGTTTTTGAAATTTTGGCTCTTTGTAGAGTATCCATGCGACATTGAGATGATCGCACCGGAATTCAATTTGCACCTGCGGACCGTGGATGTCGTATTGATAAAAGACCTCGTTGCATCCCCGTTCTTTTTGCCGGATGATTTTGGTGGGCTTGCCCAAAAATTGAATGATGTCATGCTCCGGCCAATCCGCTTCGGTACGGCGTTCGGCGTGGGCGGCTTGAATCGTCAGAAAAATGGCTATTGCTGTGAGCAGATGTCGCATGATTTACACTCCCATTTGTCTTTAAGCTTGGCGGCGGTTGTGTCTTGCCATTGCATATTACCCGGCTTGTCCGGCCCGCTGCAAGCCAACGCGGTAAGGCGCATTCGGGCGCAATAGCGGTACTCCGCGTATTGCGCCGAATGTAAAACCTCGCCGAATCCCGTCATGCGGCGCAATACGGCTTGCGCCTATTGCGCGGGGCTTAACCGTGTTCTGCTGCTAGGCAAAGCAAAAGAAAACCTCACGCAACGACGCAAAGGCGCAACGCATTAGCGGCTCTTCGTTGCGCCTTTGCGTCGTTGCGTGAGACATATTCTTCTCTCGTTCCCACGCTCCAGCGTCACTGCCATTAAGTTAAGCAAAAAATCGTGAAATTTGCGATGATTATACGATTTGGAGTCAACAATGGATAAAAAGAGCAGGCGTTGGAAACCAGCCGGACACTCATTTCGGGCGATGCGTTCAGATGCCTCCACC
>CAIODU010000270.1 GCA_903857165.1 uncultured Methylococcaceae bacterium
ACTTTGACCCCTTCAATATCAAGAGGAATTGTGACATACTCGGACATGGCACACCTCGCTTTAAAATCGCGTTGCTGGACTTGGCAACCATTTGTTTATATTGGGCTAATTTTTTACCATTCAAGTTCCCAAAGAACCTGAAAAAAGTCAACACATCAAACATTGGGTATCATATGAAACGACTATTTACCTCGCTGATCCGTTCCTTTGGCCTAACCGGGCCTACCCATGGACAAACCCTGTCCCCCGATCAATTCACCCAAGCCGTAGTCAAAGCAATTAGGCAAGCCCAACCTGCCAATAGTGTGACGATAAAAGGGGAGCTAGAACTGGCTATCCAATATCCAGAGGGAAAAGGGGCGGTGGCATACCTTGATAATGCCTATTCCAAATATCTTAGCGATCCTGCGGGACTGGAAGAAATTCTGCAAAAATATATTGCCGCGCTGGCTGACATGCAGAAAAAGGCAACGGCTAAAACCGTGGATATAGATCGAACCCGCATTGTCCCCATCGTCAAAGACCGACACTGGCTAGCCGAAGTCCGCAAGTCATTAAAGGGTGGCAAGCAAGCCATCGATAACGTCTACGAAGATTATAATGAGGAATTAATGATCATCTTTGCGGAGGACACAGACAATAACATCAACTATTTTTCGCCTAAGGATTTAGAAAAGCTTGATATACCCCGTGACAAATTGCGGGAGCTTGCCATAGAAAATTTGCGGCGTTTGCTACCCAAGCCCCAGATACGGGCCGGGGCGCTTGCTTCAATGATCACTGTGGGTGGTGATTATGAAGCTAGCTTGTTACTGTTTGACGATCTGTGGGCCAATCTGCCAGCAGTCGATGGGGAGATTGTTGTTGCTGTACCTACCCGTGATCTGCTGGTATTTACCGGCTCTCACAATCAAGAAGGCTTGGAGAAGATACGAGAATTTGCTTCAACAGAATCCAGAGAATCTGCTTATCGTCTGAGCGATAAACTGTTTGTTTATCGCAATGGTCATTTTGTTCGTTGGGGCATCGGAACAACGGCGGATAAATGAGGATGGAGCCATCATTGGGAATCGCTGGGCGAAGGAAAGCTAAATGATCCATGGATGGCATGGCCCCGAAATTTTACCGACAACCACGATGCCCAAACTAAATTCTTTGATTTTCGTCACACCCAACTATGGCGAAACCGATATCGGCGGCTTGGCGACCAGCGCAAGGCGCATCGTCCGTCATTTGGCATCGGCTTATCCGGTCACGGTGGTCACACCCACCGAGTTGATTCCCGCTTTTACTTATCGCGTCCTTGACGCAGAGGGTGTCAGCGTAGTTGAAGTGGGCAAGGCCGCCGATTTGGGCCTGTTTTCGCAATTTTTGGCCGATGTCATCGAGACCGTCAGCCAGACGATGGACAACCCGCTATTTTTGGGGTTCTATTGCAACACCTTGGCCTATGCCACTACCTTGGTGGCACAGCTTCGGGGGACAGCGCCGCTGTTGTTTGCGCGGGGCAACGACATCGACTTGGACGTTTTCACCGAGGCGGCCTTTCCCATCCATTACGCCTTGAGCCATGCGCAGACCGTGTTTTGTGTGAGCAGGGAAATCCAAGCCAAGGTGAGTGCGTTTTGCCCCGCTGCCAATACCCGGTTCATCGCCAACGGCTTGGCAGTGGAGGAATTCCCGTTTCAGGATGGCTATGCGCCCGCACCGCGCCCGGTCATCGGTTTGTTTGGCGACATCAAGCAAAAGAAGGGTCTGGATAGTTTGCTGGCGGCGATGGATTTTAATCGTTTCAGTTTGCGCATTGTCGGGGAGTTGCGCGAGGAAACCCGTAAACTGCTGCATGGTTTTTTCAGCTTGCACCCGCAAGCACAAAGCCTTGTCAGCCATGTCCCTTATGTCCGAGGCCGCGATGCCATGCTCAATCAGTACCGGGAGGTGGACATCGTCTGCATTCCTTCCAGCCATGAAGGCATGTCCAATGTGATGTTAGAGGCCATGTCCATCGGCAAACTGTGCGTCTGTTCAAAAATAGGCGGGGCGTTGGATGTGATCCGCGACGGCGAAAACGGCTTTCTATTTGAGCCACGTTCGGTGCAAGGTTTACACCAAGCTTTGCAGCGAGCGGAGGATTGCCTGCGCGGCGGGCATGAAACCATCCGACGGCAAGCTTCGTCCACGATCCGCAATGACTTTAGCGCATCCCAAGAAAGAGAGGGCTATCTGCGGGTTTTGGGGGCGATTGGCGCGTAACGGAGTGGCAAAGCTTAGTGCATTGCACACGTTGGCAAGAAATCCCCCCTGCCCCTTTTGCAAAGGGGGGGTGGGGGGGATTTCCCAAGCTTCTCCCTGCCTACTCCGCTTGATGGGCGCCGGAGCGTGGGAACGATGAAAAATCCAGTGCGTGACATCGGCTGATCATATCCGCTCGTAGATTGCCAGCATTTGCGCGCTGCATTCGTCCCAAGTGTTGAATTGTGACAATGAGGCTCGCGCATTCCTGCTCAGAATCGGCAGTTTATCGTTTGCCTCGGCCAGTCCTTGCATGGCGGCGACAAATAAATTCAGGCAATTGGGCTGGAACAGTATGCCGTTGCCGCCGTGTTCAAGCATGGCCCGCACCACGGCCAAATCCGGGGCCACGGTGACTAGGAGTCTGTCTGGCTTCCCCAGCGTAAACAGGATAAAGTGGTGCCACCCATCCAGAGGTTACCTTCATGAGCAACCAGTTCATTCCCATTGAGCGCGACCAGCCGTTTGTGATTCCTGTGCAGGAATGGCTGGAACAA
>CAIODU010000271.1 GCA_903857165.1 uncultured Methylococcaceae bacterium
CTGACCGGAAGGACACGGTTGGTATGAAACCTCGCCGTTCCAATCCGTGCCTGGCTGCGACCCCTGCCGGGGTCGTGTCCGATACGCCTGGATTCCGGGGGGTGTCGCTTCGCTCAACCCCCGGCTAATGGCTGGCAACCCTCCGGGTTGCAATAGCTCGGCATTTTTGGCTGGTTCCCAAGCTCCTGCTTGGGAACCCATGTCTTGCAAGCTCCTGCTTGTTCGTTGACCGTTATTCGGGGAAGCTGGAGCTTCAAAGACCGCATTCCCAAGCTGGAGCTTGGGAACGAGCAAACGAGCAAAACCTTATGAATGATAACGTGCTGGGTAGTGTGGGCAACGTGTTTTTGTTGCCCACCGATTGCGCCAATTCCGCGTGGGCAAACGATGGGGCTGTTTGCCCACACTACCCGGCTATCCTTTCCATCCCCGTAAGCTCATACTTTTCACTTTAAGAAATAATTATGCTTGAAACAACTCCAACAAAATTACGCAAGAATTTGCTCAATGAGGTTAAACCCTGCTTTGAAAACCACGAGAGACTGCATGTTAAGCAACGTGACGGTAAGGAATTTGTGATTATCAGTGCTGAGGACTGGAGGGCGATTGAGGAGACTTTGTTTCTTAATCAAATTCCTGGTATGGCTGCCAGCATTCATGATGCAGCCAGTGAATCATTGGCGCAAGGTGTTCGATTTCAGGATTTGGACTGGTGAATTGGCAGGTTGTTTTAAGCCGTCAAGCAAACAAGGACGCTAAGAAAATCGCTTTGGCTGGGTTGAAACCGCAAGTTACAAAAATATTGGAGCTTTTGGCTGAAAATCCTTATAGTACGCCACCGCCTTATGAAAAGTGAGTCGGTAATCTGCAAGGTTTCTATTCCAGGCGCATCTCTATTCAACATCGTTTGGTCTATCGTGTTGTTGAAAAAGAAAAGGCTGTTCATGTTTTGCGAATGTGGACTCATTATGAGTAATCTTAGGGCAAGGGCCGTAGATACTGTTGCATGTCGCAATCGCCACGGTAACGCAATGCAACCTTGTTGTAAGCTGGAATTTCACGCATATTGTGCATTTCGACAAAATTGGCACCAACTGTTCTCACGGTCAAACTCCATCGCACAGCCATCACCACCAAGCTTGGCATCCATTCCGTCGCCGAATTGACGAAGTTGTGGATGGAAGTCGGCGGTTCCCAAGCGCCGCGCAGTTTTTCCATTTCCGCATTTCCCTAAAGGGCAGAGGCAGAGCCGGCAGGCTTTGTGCTATGATTTTTCAAAATATGTTTTTACCCCTGATGGAGATGATAATGGCTACAAACAATGACCCAACCCGTGCTGCGGCAGCCAACTTGAGCGCCTTCGGCCCGGCCCGATCCACCGTCAAAGACGCCCCGCTCAGCGCGGAGGAAGTGCGCAAGACCGATGCCTTCTGGAAGGCCTGCAATTACCTGGCCTTGGGAATGATCTATCTGCGCGACAACCCACTGCTCAAGGAACCGTTAAAGCCGGAGCATATCAAGAACCGGCTGTTGGGCCATTGGGGCGCCAGCCCGGCGCTGTCGTTTGCCTACACCCACCTGAACCGGGTCATCAAGGCGCAAGACTTGGACATGATTTTCATGGCCGGCCCCGGCCATGGCGCACCGGGTGTGCTCGGACCGGTCTATTTGGAAGGCTCCTACTCGGAAATCTACCCGGAAAAAAGCTTGGACGAAGAAGGGCTGTTGGCGTTTTTCAAGCAATTCTCCTTTCCGGGCGGCATTGGCAGCCATTGCACACCGGAAACGCCGGGTTCCATCCATGAGGGCGGCGAACTGGGCTATGTGCTGTCCCATGCCTGCGGGGCCGCCTTCGACAACCCGGATTTGATCGTCGCCGCCGTGGTCGGCGACGGCGAGGCCGAGACCGGGCCATTGGCGACCTCTTGGCACATTACCAAGTTTCTCAACCCCGTCCGCGACGGTGCGGTGTTGCCAATCCTGAACCTGAACGGTTACAAGATCAACAACCCGACCCTGTTGGCGCGGATTACCCACGAAGAATTGGAACAACTGCTCAGGGGCTATGGCTGGACCCCGTATTTCGTCGAAGGCTCCGACCACGACACCATGCACCAGGCGATGGCCGCGACCTTGGATCAGTGCATCGAAGACATCCGGGTGGCCCAGCGCGAAGCCCGCGAAAGCGGCATCGTCCAACGTCCCCGCTGGCCGATGATTGTCCTGCGCACCCCGAAAGGCTGGGGTGCCCCGGCGGAGATCGACGGCCACAAGGTCGAGGGCTTCTGGCGGGCGCACCAAGTGCCGGTGTCGGATGTGCAGAAAAACCCTGCCCACCTGCAATTGCTGGAAGACTGGATGCGCAGCTACAAACCGGAAGAACTGTTTGATGGCGAAGGCGCGCCCATAGCCGAAATCCTCTTGCTGGCCCCCACCGGCATCCGCCGCATGGGTCACAACCCCCATGCCAACGGCGGACACCTTAAAAAGGCACTGCGGATGCCCGATTTCCGCGATTATGCCATCGCCATCGAGAAGCCGGGGCAGATTGATGCCGAAAACACCCCGCCATTGGGACGGCTGCTGCGCGACATCATGAAAGACAATATGCGCAACTTCCGCGTGTTCGGACCCGACGAGAACACCTCCAACAAGCTGGGCGCGATTTACGAAGTTGCCAAGAAATTCTGGATCGCCGAGTACTTCCCCGAAGACAGCGACGGCACCGAACTGGCGACCGACGGGCGGGTGATGGAGATGCTCAGCGAGCACACCATGGAGGGGATGCTGGAAGGCTATCTGTTGACCGGGCGGCACGGTTTCTTCTCGACCTACGAGTCCTTCGTGCATGTCATCGACTCCATGTTCAACCAACATGCGAAATGGCTGTCGATCTGCAACCAGCTAAGCTGGCGCGAGGAGGTCGCTTCGCTCAACCTATTGATTACCTCCACCGTCTGGCGGCAGGATCACAACGGCTTCACCCACCAAGACCCCGGCTTCCTTGACGTGGTGGTCAACAAGAGCGCGGCGGTTGTCCGTATCTATTTGCCGCCGGACGTGAACAGTCTGCTTTCAGTGGCCGACCATTGCCTACGCAGTGAGAACTACGTCAACGTCATCGTCTGCGACAAGCAGATGCACACCCAGTACATGGACATGGAGTCCGCCATCATCCATTGCACCAAGGGCTTGGGGATTTGGGATTGGGCCAGCAACGACCAGGGTGTCGAACCCGATGTGGTCATGGTCGGCTGCGGCGACATCCCCACCAAGGAAGCACTGGCGGCCACGGCCCTGTTGCGGGGGGATTTCCCCGACTTGAAGATTCGGTTCGTCAATGTCGTCGATCTGTTGCGCTTGCAGCCTGAGCAAGAGCATCCGCACGGGCTCAGTGACCGCGACTTCGACAGCGTGTTCACCGTGGACAAGCCAGTCATCTTCAACTTCCACGGCTACCCGTGGCTGATCCACCGCTTGGCCTACCGCCGTACCAACCACGGCAACATCCATGTGCGCGGCTACAAGGAGAAAGGCAATATCAACACCCCGCTGGAGTTGGCCATCCAAAACCAGATCGACCGCTTCAGCTTAGGCATCGATGTGATCGACCGAGTGCCGAGGCTGCGCGTCGCCGGCGCCCATTCCAAGGCAAAGTTCAAGAACCAGCAGATCGCCTGCCGTCATTACGCCTACGAGCATGGCATCGACATGCCGGAAGTGGACAATTGGCGCTGGCCTTACTAGGCCGGTCGAATCATGCCTTCTGAACAAAATCTGATTGCCATCGTCAATGCCGGTTCCGCGACCCTGAAATTTTCCTTGCTCGGGGCCGGGGATACTGTGCTAAAAGTTTTAATCGAGCGACTAGGCCAAATCGGGGAAGAAGGGCCTAGGGCTGTCATCAAGGATGCGCAGGGGGGTTTGGTGTTGGACGGCCCGATTCCGGTGCGCAACCACGGGGACGCGCTCGCTTGGCTGTTCGACTGGATAGGGCAAGAGAGACCGGGGCTTAAGCCCGTTGCGGTTGGGCATCGGGTCGTGCATGGCGGGGACAGCCTGCAAAAGCCCACCTTGGTCACGCCTGAAGTCATCGAAACGATAGAGTCTTTGGTTCCGCTGGCCCCATTGCATCAGCCGCACAACCTGTCACCGATTCGCTTCATCGCCCGCAGATTCCCGGAATTGCCGCAGGTGGCTTGCTTCGACACCGCCTTTCATGCCAGCCAATCCAAAATTGAAAGGATGTTCGCGCTGCCGCGTTGGTGGAGTGAAAAAGGCATCAAACGCTATGGTTTTCATGGGCTGTCATACGAGTACATCGCCTCCCGCTTGCCGGAAATCGACGAACAGGCCGCCACTGGACGGACCATTGTCTGCCATTTGGGCAATGGTGCCAGCCTATGCGGTATCCATGCTGGCCGTAGCGTAGCCACGACGATGGCATTCACCGCCTTGGAGGGGTTGCCCATGGGTACTCGCTGCGGTTCGATAGACCCTGGCGTGTTGCTCTATCTGCTCGACCAGGAAAACCTGACGGTTGGCGAACTGTCAGACTTGCTCTATAAACAATCGGGGCTGTTGGGCATTTCCGGGGTCAGTTCGGACATGCGCGATTTGTTGGCCGACCCGGGCGAGGAAGCTGCCGAGGCGGTGGAATATTTCTGTTACCGCATCGCCCGCGCCATTGGCTCCTTGGCCGCTGCGTTGGGTGGGTTGGATGCCTTGGTGTTTACCGGCGGCATCGGCGAACATGCTGCGCCAGTGCGGGCCAGAATCTGCGAACTTAGCCGCTGGATGGGCATTGCCATCGACCCGGTTGCCAATGCGGAAGACCGGATCATCCTCCATTCCGCCGACAGCTCTAAAAAGGTGCTGGTCATCCCCACCAACGAGGAGAGGATGATTGCCATGCATGTGCGGCAGTTGATCGGGATTTAGAGTTGTGAACCGGATGATAGGGTGACATCGCTTTAAGCGATGTCACCCCCATTGACGAAATCGCCTGGTTCTGTTGTTTAGTGGATTACGCACGCCGACGGCGGAACAGCAGGCCGAAGAGACCGAAGCCAAACAAAGTCAAAGTTGCCGGTTCGGGAACGCTGGAGGATGCATACGCAAGGATGCGGCCATCCCCGACATTAAAGTTTTGGCCATTCAGATAGGCGTTGCCCGCAAGCGTCTTATCGTACCAAATGTCGAAAGTGCCGGAAAACGAGTTAAGTTGGTCAAGTCCGTCCATGAGATTGAACAGGCCAACCGTCATGGTGCCCTTCAGGTTGAGCCCCGCGCCATGGTCTAGGATGAAGCTACCCCAGGAGAAGTTGCCGAAGACCCCGGTTGTTTCCATCTGATGCGCCGCCCCGGTGAACTCCAACGACGCTTTCGAAGTGTCCCATAGCGTGTATTGTGTGTGCTCTGGTTGAAATAGTCCCCTTGCATCTGGAACACATCGCCCAGGCCGCCGGTAAGATACCCATTCACCCCCACCGTCAAATTGGTGAAGATGTTGGTCGAAGGATCGCTGTGATAGCCTCCGTTGTTAGTGAAACTCCCGGTGTAGGAAACGGTGGTATCGGTTACTTTGAAATTGCCATCGTTGACCACGCCGGCATCCACCGTGCGGATACCCGCGCCACTGACATTGACTTGTCCAGCGTTGGACAAAGTGCCGCCGCCTGATCCAAGCGATAGGCTGCCGCCCGAGTAGTCCAGTGTGCCGCCCGCATTGACGTTCATACCCGCGGCGGCCAACGAGCCGCCGGAGAGGCTGTAAGCGGAACCTGCCGCCCCGGCATTTTTGGCAATTTCCACGGTGTTCGTCACCGCGTTAGACCCGCCAGTCTGCTTGAAGTCGCCAGTGCCGGCATCGCCCACGGTCAGATTGTTGGCATTAAGAGTGCCGCCATCCAGTTGGTAGGTTCCCTTGCTTCCGGCAGAAGCGCCGAGTGACACCGATCCGGCTTGGTTGGCGGAACCTGCCGTCTGCGTCAGGCTACCAGTGCCTGTGCCGAGGGTTGCGTTCTTTCCGCCCAAACTGAGGATGCCTTCGACGCTGTGGGTTCCCGCGTTCTGGGTGAAAGTCCCCGCCCCCCTACGCCGATGATTTCGTTTTTGTTTGTGCCAGCGACCTGCAAGCTGCTGGTTCCCCCGTCAAGGGTGTAGCTACCGCTGCTGCCAGTGAGTTCGCCAAGATGCAGATTGTTGTTGACCACCACGGTGGACGCTCCGTCGGTACTGGATTGATGGAAGTCACCCTGTCCGCCATAGCCCAGCGCGAGGCCGCCGGTGAGGCTGCCGCCACTCAAATTGTAGGTGCCATGGGAACCTGCCGCCACGCCGACCCCCACCGCTGGCGCGACAGTGGCGCCGCCGCTCTGGTCCTAGGTTCCGGTTGCGCCGTTTTGCACGCCGACAAACAGATTGCCCGTGCCTCCCGGAGTGCCAAGCACGGTATGGGTTCCGCCGGTTTGGGTAAACGTGCCGGTGCCATTGTTGCCGATGAAGCTGTTATGGGTCGTCAGGCTGCCACCGTTGATCTGGTACTCACTCCCGTCTGCCGTGCTGCTCTGGGCGACAAACTAAAGTATGATCCACGGTGTTGCTGCCACCGTCCTGGGTCAAGGTGCCTTTGCCTTCTTGGCCTACGACGAGGTTGCCGGACACGGCGAGGGAGGAAGGCCTAGCCGTAGTGTCGAGCGTGAAGGAACTGCCACCAGCCGATGCTTGGCTGGCGATAATCAAGTCACCGCCCACGGTATGTTCGCCGGCATGTTGGATGAACGTGCCGGTGCCCTGATTGCCGACGGTGAGGTTGCCCTGGGTGATCGCCAGCGTGCCGCCAGTCTGGGCGAACGTGCTGGTGCCGACGGTACCCACAATGACCCCTTGAGTTCCGTTTACCGTCAGGCTGCCGCCGGTCAGGTTGTAAGCAGCGTTGTTCATATAGATGTCGGATCCCACGGTGTTTGTGGTTCCGGCCTGCTGGTTGAGTTCGCCGTAACCGCCGAAACCCATCGTGATGAAGCCACTCACACTACTGCCGGTGTTGAGATTATAGGTTCCTATCGAGCCTGCGGTCTGCCCCAGCGAGATTACGCGGCCAACGGTTACATCGCCGCCGCTTTGATTGAAGGTGCCGACCGAATTATCTTGTCTGCCAAGGGTGAGTGTATCGACATTGACGTCGTCCAAGGTGACGGCTAGCGAACCGCCTGTCATGTTATAAATACCGGTGCCACTTTCCCCGACCGTCAGTCTGCTGGTGCTGAGGTTATCCGTGCCTTGGTTCAGCGTCATGTTGCTGCTTGGTGCGCCGTCCACCACCACCCAATCCAACGAGTCTGCAACGCTGCCGGGGTTCGCGTCGCCGGGGTTGGTGTAAGTCACGTCTGTGACGGCATTGCCGGTCAGGGCGCTATCGGTGACTAACGCATCCCCACCCGCTTGGGGCGGCAAACTGCCATCCCAGTTGTTTGAGTCGGTCCATTGACCATCCACGGAACCGTTCCATTGGGCCTGGGCCACACCGGTGGCGCTAGCAACGGTGGAGGAAAAAGCGGCGGCGATGGATAAACAGAGAACGGTCTTGCGTAACGAATGGGGTTTCATATCATGCTCCAGTAAAATATCTTAAGTAACTGATGTTACGCATGGACGCGAAAGAGGGATGACGGGAGCGTCAAAGCTTGCTTTGACAAGAGAGCGGGAAATGCGAAGCTTGCTTCGCCTGTCAAAGCAAGCTTTGACGCTCCAATCCTAGGCCGTTGCGTAACATCA
>CAIODU010000272.1 GCA_903857165.1 uncultured Methylococcaceae bacterium
TAGTTACTTATTTATTTACGCTCATGTCGGCAAAGGATTGCCGACCTACTGCGTAACAAGGACTGTAGGGCGGCAACCCTTTGCCGCCAACGATTTCAAAACTTAAACAACGTAATCAATTGGAATTAAAAACGCTGTAAATGCAAGTATCCTATAGCAGAATAGTCCTGAAGAATACCTTTTTTGTTGCCTAAGTCCTCATGCAACTGCAATGATTTTTTCTGCATCTCCATGGCTTTATCAAATTCACCAAGATTTTGATAATACAGACCCGCCAAGTCTCCATAGTTAATCGCCATACCTTCTTTATTGCCCATTTTATCATAAAGCAGCAAAGACTTATGGTGAAGCTCAATAGCCTTGTCCGTGTAACCTTTGTCCTGATAGGTTTTAGCAAAATTACGATAGCTATTGGCAGTGTTATTGTCTTGTTTGTCTAACATTTCATTGAGCTGAATTGCCCGCTTGTAAAAATCAACAGCTTTAGAAAAATCACCACGAGCATTATAGACCAAACCAAAATTTGCATAATCATCCGCTATTTCAACCCTATCGCACAGAGCCTCATCAAGTTGCAATGTCTTTTGATAAAAGTCGGCGGCTTTGTCGAAATCGCCACGAACGTAATAAATATCACCTAAATGATTGTAGGCATCGGCTAGTCTTTCTTGGTTGCCTAAAACCTCATTAATCTTTATACTTTTTTGATCGAATTCAATAGCTTTATCGAGTTCGCCATGGCTTCCATAATCAACTGCTATACCATCGTAAGCCAATGATATTTGTTGTTGATCAGTCAGGTCTTGCTTTAATGCCAATACCTTTTCATGCGTGGCAAAAGATTCATCAAATTTCCCATTCCGCTGCAACAAAAAGCCTAACTGATTCCAACCTTCGGCATCATCAGGCTCTAATTCAGTAGCACGACGATAGTAAGCCATCGCTTCTTGATCTTTTTCTAAATAGGCCAAGGCGGTTAAGGCCCCTAAATGCCGATAGGCTGTTGCAATTTCTTTGTTGCTGGCATGGCTGCGCTGTGTTGCTTTCAAAAAGATATTTGTAGCAAGACCAATATTGGCTTGTCGCAAGGCTTGGATAGCCGCATCAAGCTCTGCTTTTGAACCCAATACACCAACTCCTTGGCTTAATACGGTGACAATATTAAGAAGCATTTTATGATATGTGCTTTTGGGCTGGCTTACCCGCATGTTTTTCGCGTTTAGCGCTTTTTCTTCTGTGGCAACTAAAACTTTAACAATAGCTTCGACTTCAGTGTTGCCTTGCTGCAGAATGGCCTTACAGTGTATCAATTCCTCAGTGTATATAGGCGATGATTCAGGTAGGTTATTGCCGGTCTCCACAACTTTATCCAATTGCAAGCCAGTGTTGCTGTTCTCCTGGGATTGGCAAAACTTCAAGGCAATACCTATGCAAAGTAACAACCAAATCACATTGCGCATTATATTCATTACCCGATAAAAAGCTTGACATGTCGTTAAGTAAATCAGTGATCCGTCCTTTCAAGACGGCCTAACTCTATGGATTACCTGATATGCCTAACGACCCCGTTCAGCCGCCCGTGCGGAAGGAGCAAGAATGAACACGCCAAACGTCCACGCGGGTCGGCTGGAACGGCGGGTTAGGCCGGTGGCGCGGAGGGAAACCGTGCTTGCCTTCTGCTCCGGCGCAGCATGGGAAGCGAAAGCAAAAACCCGCTTGACTCCCCGGCAAAGCCCGGCAACCGGGATTGCGGCGGCGGGCGGGGCGGCCTAGGATTCTTGGAAACCCGGCGCGGTTAAAATCCCGGCCAAAACCTTTGCCAAAGGGAACGGCGGCAAACCTAAAACCGCCGCTGCGGCAGGGCCGATACCCCAGGCTTCCCTCCGTGGGAAACCCCTTCCCGCCACTAGCCTAACGACCCCGTTCAGCCGCCCGCGCGGAAGGAGCCAGAATGAACACGCCAAACGTCCACGCGGGTTGGCTGGAACGGCGGGTTAGGCGGGTGGGCAGAGAGACAATGCCCGGTATTCATGGATTTTGCCCTTTTTTTCCATTCGGCGCAATACGCGGAATACCGCTATTGCGCCCTACGGCCCTAATGAAACGACAATTCCAGCCGCCGCTCTATCCGATCTAGCCGTTCTTCCAGCCGATCAATTCTCAAGGATTGTCCGGCATAAGATGTCGCAATATCGGCTGTATTACGTTCGATCATGCTGACTCGATGTTTCAAGTCAACCATGTCGAATTTGAGGCTGGAGATGTCGGCCTGAATTTTTTTCAGGATTTCGAGCATTAGGTTTTCTGTCTCTACTGTCATGGCTTTGCCTTTTTCGAAGCATCTCAATTAGTTGAAGCGGTGGGTACGATAGAGCCGTTTGCCCACCCGGCTATCGTCGTAAGATGCGCCGACGAAGGAGGCGCATCATTCGCGAATGATGGGCTTCGCAAGCTCAGCCCATCCTACGCCCCTTAGCCAATATGCTTTCGCACGATGTGCCGTGCCATTCCAACGATGTCCGGGTAGATGCTGTACGCGTTGAGATTTGAGTGTTCCAAGAACTCTCTTGCGCCGGCCTTCGTGCCTGGCTTCATAACAATTTTGCGGAGGCAGTCATACCCGTCGGTATCGAAATAATCCACATTTGACCCATGCAGAGTAAATGCGCCTTGTTGGGCAACCATTCGATCATTTTGGAGTGGACCATCGATGGCAATCGGATAAACGGCGTTAAATGGGCGGCCGTGCCAATAAATCTGTTTGTAGTCAAACGCTGGATCATTTACCGACCGACGAATCTCAGAAGGCCCGCTCTTTGAATTCAGCTTTTTGGGATGAAGAACGTGGATAGACGAATCAAGACCATCATCCCTTGTGTCATATAGCGCGAACGCGATTGCAACGCCCAAAACGTCAGTCCAGTCGAGCAGACGTGTCGGAATTCCATAATGCTGCATATCGAACAGCAACTCCCAATCGTTGGAACGCTTCGTCGTCAGACGCGCGGCGGATCGCTCATATTCGTTGAACATATCCTGCTCTTTTTTCAATCCGTTTGACGCCCGATGCAACGACGGAAGAAGTTTGTAGTCAGCGCGAGACATCCCTCGGTACCAAACCGAGCTTGGGTCTCCTAGGTCGGAACGCGCAGTTCGTATGCACTCCAAGAATTCCGGCCAAGTGTCGGCAACCAATGGTCGGTTGATTCTTTCGCGAAAGACAAGATGGCCTGACATATGTTTCCCTTATCGATGAATGAAAGTAGTTGGCGGTGACTGCGATGCCTAACGCCAGCGTTGAGCGGCGCGGGCGGCTTTATCGCCCGCGTCCGCTCGAACGGTTTGTTAGGCAATGACGTTACGCGATTGATGCGGTTCGTTCCTCACCGCATCCTACGGCCCTGATTAGCACATCATGGTCTTACCACATGCATTGCAGTTCTTCTGTGATACCCCATCAAGAACGCTACGTTGCATAACATTTCCACATCTGGAGCACACTGCATGCACGGCTCCACAATGCGGGCAGTAACTCACATGATCCTTGTCTCCCACCCTAGAGATGGCTTGTACGATGTTGAATCCCCAATTCTGGACAGTGGACTTTGCAAGCCCAACTAATACCCCTGCCACTTGAAATGCACTTGGGTTTGCTCCGTTCTCGTGATCGTAGGTTACGCCGCACTTTCGACAAACTATTTTTACCATTGTTGAACCAATCTGCTTAACCGAATCCGCGTGAGTAAACGATAGAGCCGTTTGCCACCATATCAAGCTCCGGTTTGAATTGCCTAACGCCCGAGCTAAGGGGCGCGGGCGGGCGGATGTCGGGGAAACACACGAAAACGTAACCCTCGCGACCCCTTGAGCGCCGGGTTAGGCTGGTGGGCATTGTAACGGAGCCGGGGTTTCATTGCTTTTGCTCTTTTTTTTCCATAAATTGGACATTGGTTAGCATGTTGGAATTTGAGACCTGACCCCGTTCTTCCCACTAGCGCACCTTATCGTGTTTCACTTCGTTATATGTCTCAACAAGCTTTTCAGACGATCATCGAAACCTCGCGCATTGACGAAGTCGAGACAGCTTTGTAGACGCATGGCTAAGCCATTGCGGGTAGTGCCCGGTTCGGGGGCTGTATGTGCCCACTGCGTCAACGCTGGATATGCCTCTGCAGCGAGGTGCCCCCGTTCTACCAGACCGCCAGCCCAAGCTTCGGCTTCTGACGCTAAGGGTGAACCAGGATAACGGTAAATCACGCACGCGGCAAAAACGTAATCGCGCGCCAACCCTAGATCACTGGCGGGGAGACTTTCCGCCGCATGGGCTTGTGGTGGCGACACAAACATGAGCATAGATGCAAATGCGGCACAGGCCAAAGGCGGCGTATGCTTGGGCAAGCTCATTTTCATCACTAGACCTGTTCTGCGGGGCATGGTTAAAGCTCCCACAGCGTCATTTTATTGGTGTAAGGCTCCACCACCTTGGTTGTCTTGGGATCGTCCTTCAGATTCCGGTAATCGTCGTGTTCTGGCTCCCGAAATGCACTGCCGTTCCATAATGCGAGATGACCGCTGGCATCGGTCCAGCCCTTAACTTCAAACGCGACGATGCCTTTCTTTTTAAGGAAGGCTTTGCCGAAGTCTTTGGTAACCGTGATAGGTGTGACACCCAGCGCGTTTATCAGGTAGGTTTTTAATTCGTTCACGCGGAAAATGTATAGCTTGCTGTCACTGCCAGTCATGGTGGCTATTTTTAGCGTCTTGACTAACTTGGCCGATATTTGCAGGTTGCCGTAGTTCAACGCTCTCGACATGCGTACCGCGCAAGTGTTGCCGTTTTCACCGAACCCTGCCGCATCAATATTATTAATCAATGTACCGCCGATGAATGTGAACAGTACGCGCAGATTGGGATATAAGCTGTGGTCTGGAAATGCATCCCACATCATTTTGAAGTTGGGCTGAGCCATTAGTTTTCCCCTCGGTATTATCTGAGATTGTAGGTTTAAAATTAGCTTTGGGTTCGGTTACATTACTCAGGTGTTTGCATGGACAAATGATAAAGCCATTTGCCTACAGAAAGACATGGCAAACCCGAAGCCACCCCGCCCAACGCTGTATTAGACATCAACGGCGTGAAGCCTAACGCAATGTTCAGCGGGCTGAGCGATAGCGAAGCTCCGCTGGAACGTTGGGTTAGGCGAGATGTTTACAATACTGAACTTATTTCTTTGTGCAGTACACGCGGCGCACCATGTCATCAGCACTACAGTTATAGTTGCCAGTAGGAGCTGAAGCGTTCCATTTGACATCCGTTACTCCACGGTCAACATTAGAGACGGTAACTTGTTCAGGAGTGACAGTCCCTCCAATATACCTAGCTGTTTCTCTTTGCAAATTGGCAGATGTATTTGCACATCCAACAAAAGCGACACCAACAACAACCAAAATACTAACTATTACTACCTTTGACATAAGTCATCCTCGTACTTTCTAAGAAAAAGTTTAGACATTGGGAGAACATATCCAATTGCCTAACGCCCCAATTGAGCGGCGCGGCGGATGAAGCCAGACGAAGCACCACAAGACACAACCCGCGTCCGCTTGAATGGCGGGTTAGGCGGGTGGGCAGTGTACGGATGCCGACACGCCAACGAAGCCAAAAACCCGAAACAACCCACACGCCCGA
>CAIODU010000273.1 GCA_903857165.1 uncultured Methylococcaceae bacterium
TCCAGTCACAAGGATGTGAATCTAGGGGTCGTCATCAAGCCTTTTTCAAACACTTACGCAACCGACAAGTTACCGTCCGTGGCACTGGATTCCGGCATCCATGCCGGAATGACGGCATTGGAGCCATAATGAGAATTGCTGGAAGATTTACCGCCAACTTGCGCAGGACAACCCTGCTGTGTATCTGCCCTATGTGGCGACGACGCTGAACAATCTGGGGCTTCTGGTCGCAGCCGACACCCGGCGGCGCGGCGAGGCCGAAGGGCAGTATCAAGAGGCGCTGAAGGTTTACCACCAACTTGCGCAGGACAACCCGGCGGTGTTCATGCCGAATGTGGCAAACACCTTGTCTGCCTTGGGTCTAGCCCAGTTGCAATGGCAAGACAAACAACAGGCTCGGGTTTCGTTGCAAGAAGCCGCCGATATGCTACGCCCGTATGCCCAACAAGCACCAGGCGTGTTCGGTGACAAACAGGCAATAGCCTTATTCCTGTTGGCGAAGGCCGGCGATGATGCCAATCGGGCCTGTCAGGCATTGGAGGAAGCCTTGGGGTTTGCGCAAAGCGAAAATATTAAAGCGTTGCTGACCCAAGCCCGCGCCGCTTGTGACAAATTACCTGCACGGCCCAAGCCGCCAGCGACCAAACGGCAACGGTAGTGCGGTAGGCTGCGCTGAGATAAGTACCGCACTGTTCGCGTTTTTCGATTGATGCGCCTCCTCGGTACATCCATCATTCATTTCCTCAAGTATTTTTGAAAATAGTATGAGTTACTTAAATAGAATCACCGTCAATCCGCTGCAATGCGGCGGTAGGCTCTGTATACGCGGCATGAGGATTCGGGTCAAAGATGTCCTTGATTTACTTGCGTCGGGGGGCATCTAGGATGGAAATCCTTGTGGATTACCCATATCTTGAAGATGAGGATATTACGGCGGTCTTGGAATATGCGGCCAGCCAATTCGACCATCCTGTCCTCAAGGTTGCCTGATGCGCTTTTTGGTGGATGCACTTTACCGCCTGCATTGGCGAGAATGCTTGCAGCCAAAGGGTTCAAGGCTGAACATGTCTATGACGTGGAGCTTGCCAATCGCTAGGTCGCCTTGGCAGGGCATCGCCGCGATGGCGGCGTTGCTGAACCCCGCGCTGACCGCCATCACCGCCCGCCGCCACCCTAGGCGCGAATGGAACCCCTGCATTTTTATGCTCCCCCAATAGATGCAGTATGCCGGACTTGAAAACCATCTTCAGTGCGCGAAAATATACATGGCGGATTATCAACCCCCTCGGCAAAAATGCCGAGGCGTTTTTAATAGACGACAGCATTTTCCAAACCGCAGAAATCGGCAGAATTCATGCAAAAGCGGCGTGATTCATGGATAAGATATTGATTATAAAGTATAAATTATTAGGATTAAAATTCAAGAAGATGGGGCGGAGTCGACGTTTTCAAGTGCGGGGCATTCTTGGTCGACGCAACTGAAACCCCATTGGGGGGATCGTCTGTAAATATTGTCTGCAAAAGGCGACAGATAGCCAAACCAAAGGGCACTGAGCGTTCACTGCGAAGCAGCACACGATGTGCGATGCCCCCGCGTAACCTGATATTCGGTGCCTTGCCGGAGTCTGCACCCCTATCGCAGGCAGAGGCAAAACATAAGGCAGCCGAACCAGCGTAGAGTCATTATGGTAGCCATGGGGTGCGCGAGTGCGGCGAAGTATCGAGCCGTGGCGGGCGTTTGGCCTGTTCTGGACGCAGTCGTAAGGAACGTGCGCGGGCCGCGAAGGCAAAGATGTCGCTACCATTCGCCCCCTAAATCGGAGTGGGCTTATTTCTGGTTTCGTGAAAAATGGCGGCACTCTTGCTGCTGTTTTCTTGAATGTTCACGGGTGGCGCATAATTTGCTACACTAAGAACGGCTACTTGACCCTAACCAAAGATCAAGGCATCTCCATTTGCCGGTTAAGGTTAGGTTTGTTTATTACCTGAAAAAGGCAAACCACGTAAAAACGTGGGACGCAAAGCCACTGGCCTAAACCCCGACAGCGTCGGGGCAGGGTCGCAGGGCTACCGGGCGTGGGGTACTCCGTAGTACGCATGTCGCACGGCATTAATATCTGCGGAGATATCGACATGTTAGTTTATTTCAAGAATAATGTGATTTCCTGGCGGGGGCTTTCCCGCCGATTGTTTTTATTCGGGTTCGCGCTGTTCATGGTCACCGGGAATTTACTCGCGGCCGACGTGAAGCTCGCCTGGGATGCCAGCACGGCAGCCAACTTGGGCGGTTACAAAGTGTATTACGGCCAGAGCAGCCGCAATTACGCCGCAAGTGTCGATGTGGGGAAGAGCACAAGCTATTCGATACCGGGATTGCAAGCCGGTGCCAAGTACTATTTCGCGGTCAGTGCCTATGATTTGACGAAGACCGTCGATAGTGGGTACTCTGACGAGGCCAGTGCGATCATGCCTGCGGTACCGCCACCAACGGCAGGCTTTACGCCAAGCCAGACCAGCGGCAACGCTTCGCTCGCGGTGACTTTCACACCCGCAACGACGGGTGCTATCACGAACTGGCTGTGGAATTTTGGCGACGGCACCACTAATGCGGGAACGGCGAGCACCGTGCCTACCGCGATCAAGTCGTATGGAAGCGTGGGCATCTATACCGTAAGCCTCACGGTGACAGGTCCCGGCGGGAGTGTCACCCAGACTAAATCGAATCTGATTACCGTGACAACGCCAACAACGCCAACCACCCCGACAACGCCAACCACCCCGACAACGCCAACCACCCCGACACCAGTCGGCGGTACTAGCGGGCTAGTGGCGGCCTATGGTTTTGATGAAATCGGCGGGACAAGTGCTTATGATGGTTCCGGCTTAGGCAATCATGGCACTATCTTGGAAGCCGTCCGAGTCACCGGTGGTCGCTTTGGCAATGCCCTGAAGTTTGATGGCGTGAATGATTGGGTCACCGCCAAAAACAGCACGACCCTGGCCCTGACCACCGGCATGACGCTGGAGGCATGGGTGAATCCGACCACTTGGATGAGCGGCATGAGCACCGTCGTCATGAAGGAACAGCCAGCCACCAGCACCAGCGCGGGCACCGAGGCGTACCTGCTGGCCGCAAACAACAGCACCAACCAGCCGATGTCAGCGGTTAGGACAGGAAGTGAAGTGGCGGTTGGCGGAAACACGCAGATCCCGCCCAACCAGTGGACGCATCTGGCGACCACCTACGACGGACAATATCAGTCCTTGTACGTCAATGGTGTCTTGGTTAACACGCTGCCGCAAACCGGTGTCATCACCACCTCGACCGGCCTGTTGCGAATTGGCGGCAACTCCCTATGGGGCGGATACTTCAAAGGCTACATCGACGAAGTGCGGGTTTACAAACGGGCACTGAGTAACGCGGAAATCATCAACGATTCCACGACTGCGATCAGCTCATCGAGTCCGCCACAGTTCATCGCCGGCGACCAAAACGTTGAATCCACGGTGGTATCCATCCCGGCGGGTGTGGCGCAGGCGTTCAAGGTCACGGCTCAAAAGGCCAAAATGATGACAAATATTCAGGTCTATCTAGATGCGAGTTCGACCGCGACGAGTCTGGTTGCAGGCATCTATACGAACAACACAGACGGGCATCCCGGGTCACTGTGGAGGTATGTCACATTGAATGGATTGAAGGCTGGTGCTTGGAACTCGGTAGCCATTTCCCCGCTGAATTTCCCCGCAGGCTACACCTATTGGATGGCGGTGCTAGGTAATGGAGGGATGCTGAATATGCGTGGTCAAGCGGACGACACAGGCTTGATGGAAACGAGCGCTTCAAGTGTACTCGAGGGCTTACCTTCCACTTGGTCAACGGGCAGTGTTACGATTTACGGGCCAGTTTCGGCATACGTATCCGGTTATTGATGACCTTCGGGCGTCATCACTCAACGGCGGCGCCCGACATTCACATAAAACGGCTTGACAATTTATCCCCTGAAATCCCTTGTGGATTTCGGTTAACCAGGAGAATCACAATGTGTTCCTATCATCGCACTAGAATTCACTGCACCGACACTGCCATCGCCCGCGTAAAAACGCTTTTAAAGGCGACAAGTATTGCTTTCCCACTCTTCTGCATTGCCTGTCCATCAATGGCATTGGCCTATGACTTCACCCTGAGTGCCTATGGCCCGCACAGAGTGGTATCTGGCCATGACCTCTATGTTCAAGAAACATCCGCAATAACAGCAGGAACCAGAGACTTTATTTATTATTATGTGGACGGGTTGCCTACCGGTTCGACGGTGTCTTGGCCCACGATTGCGGCAAGCTGTTGTGGGGCCAACAGGAGTTGGCAACCTGGTAAAAACTTGCTGCAAATTGGTGTGCCATCGACTGTACCCACGGGGACCTACAATCTCACGCTTCGGGCCGTAAGCGGCGGTGTCACGCATCAAACCTCCTATACGATGGTCGTTGAGCCTGTGCCAATACCGCTTCCGAAACAGATCATTAGCACAATCCTTTCCATTCCAAATTTGTCCCTTTGGGAAAGTCAAATGAAGACCTATGGGCGGCAGCTTTGCAATAGTGCCAACATAACTAGCCAGAGTACATGGGAGGGCAATTCGTGGTACTACGACGGTATCAGGGTGTATTACCAAATCGCTGACTACACCGGAGATACTTCATGGAATGTCTGTGCCGGATATGTGGAGAATATCTACAAGCCCTATGTTTTTAGTATATCAATGCCTGGATGGCGGGTGTTTCCACATGGTTTATATATGGATTATCTGCGCAACAACGATGCGACTTCCAAGAGTGCCGCCATCAATCTCGCCACCAGCTCGGCCTATGCCACTCTAGGCGGAAGCATCGATGCGGGGGTCAATGGCATGCAAAGGGAAACAGCTTACCTTATCCATGCCTATCGCATCGGTGGACTACTCGGCAGTCCCAACCCCAGCATGTATGCCCGCTCGGTCGATTTCGTCTTAGCCATGATTGACCAGATGTTTGTCTCCCAGACAGAACCCTACTTGAAGCCTTTCATGACGGGTTTGATGATGGAAGCGTTGATCCAATACTACGATGAAACCAAGGACACGCGGATTCCACCGGCAATCAAAGCTGCTGCGGACGGGCTATGGACACGGGCGTGGATGCCGGACAGCAAGGCATTTTACTACCAAAGCACCGACATCCCGTTAGTGGCATCGCCCGATCTCAATCTTCTTATTGCCCCGGCCTACGCATGGCTTTATAAAATAACGGGCAATCCTGTCTATCAGCAACGGGGAGATTTAATTTTCCAAAGCGGAGTGGAAGGCGCATGGTTGGCCCAGGGGAAACAATTCAACCAGAGTTACCGCTGGAGCTTCGATTACGTTAAATGGCGCATGCATCCTGACATAGACCCTCTTCAGGCACCAAAAATGTTGAAGATCATAAAGTAGCCAAACGCATGGGAGGGGGCCGTTTAGCCCCCTCCTGCTCTTTATGCAAACAAATTTTTTTCACCTTAAAAACACTTTGCAACGAACTATTTCCGTTGTAAATTCTCTTGTCAGCCGATTGGAAAAAGCTCTCAGTTATATCGTGATAAATCTAAGAAAACGTTCTTCCGAATCACTTCCCACTAGCCGTCCATCTCCGTGCCAGCCATCAATAAGTTCTACCCTGTGTTTGCGGCGTGGCGCAGTAGCGACTCCAAGGTATTAGCCGTTCGGTTCCACGAGAACATTGCTGCCCGCTGCCGAATCAGCGCACAGTCCCATTCCCTAGAAAGGCATGATCGGATACCTTCCGCGATGCTGTCAACTTCACGCTCAACCAAGATTCCATAGCAGGTATCCGAGATCAGCTCCGGGGTGCCCCAAACCTTGGTGGCGATTGCGGGAATGCCGGACGCAAAGGCTTCAAGCACAACATTGGGCCGGCCTTCTTTGCTGCTCGCAAGCACTAGGGCATCCGCCGCCGCAAGCCAAATGGCGACATCCCCTGCGGGTCTGGCACCAAGCTGGAGAACCCTGCCCTCCATGCTTGTTTCGCTGATCGCCGCATTGATATCCTTCGACGCATCACCCTCCTCGCTAGGCCCGCCAATTAATGCCAGTTGCAGTTTTCCGCATATGCCAGCATCGTCAAGCTTGGCGAGCGCACGTACAACTAAGTGATGGCCTTTTCGTTCCACTAAATGACCTACAGAAACCAACAGTTTTTGATCCTGTGGGATTTCCAGCAAGGCCCTCGCACGTTCCCGTGACATCTCACCAAAAACATCAAGATCGACGCCGTTTGGTACTGTAACGACCCGTTCAGGATCAGCACCGGCTTCCACCGCCGCCTGGCCGAGAGCATCAGCGACCGGAATCACGAATGCAGCATGTCTTAACACATCTGCGATATGTGTGCCCAAGTCTGTGCGACGGGGCAAATCATTGATATCGTGGCCTCGCAAGGTAACCACGTAGGGGATGCCTAAGCGTCTGCTGAGCAGGTAGGCGGCAAAACCATCAGGATAAGCCAACTCCGCTAGGATTACCTGTGGCGCAATGTCACTACGGCCTCGTAAAAACCGCATGATACTCCGGGCGAGGAAGTCGCCATCCAGCCTTTTCAGAGCCCGTGGCACTGACAGGAACCGAATATACGAAACCTCCGCATTTCCGGCCTTGCCCCTGTCGGGCGTCATGCGCCGTTCATGATAGCGTGGATGATATTCGGCTATCGGAAACCGGCCAATGCCCGCAACGACTTGCACGTTGCATAAATCGGCTAATGCCTTCACGCGCCGCTCCACGAAAAGCCCCAAATGAGGCTGGCTTTCACTGGGAAAAAGAGTGGTAACGTCTAAAACTCGTAGGGATTGCTCAGACATAAATCATAACTCAAAGTAAGCCATATACTCGACTTTGGCCTTTTTAAGCCACCGCCGCGAGTTGATCCAGCAAGGCATCCCAGTCACGGCAAGATAATTCCAACCGGTCGCTGCCGGTTTTGGAGTTGACGAAATACTTGCCAGCCCAGATGGCGCGGCGGA
>CAIODU010000274.1 GCA_903857165.1 uncultured Methylococcaceae bacterium
ATTGGGTTGTCATACCGGCTTTGCCTCTTGTCTGGAGACCAAAGCCATGCCCCGTTACATAGTCCGCCTGACGGAAACCGAGCGCCAACAATTGGAGCAGATGCTTGCCAAGGGACGCCATGCGGCGTCCACGGCGGCGCGCGCTCGACACCAGCCTCTCGACGATCCACCGGGTCCGGCACGGAACGGCGGACGGCGGTGGATTTCGCCCATGTAATCCGCGACTTGGCGGACGTGCGCTACCCCGATGCTGACAAGATCGTGCTGGTCATGGACAACCTCAACACGCACAAGCCGGCCTCGCTGTACCAGGCGTTTGCCCCCGAGGAGGCGCGCCGGCTGACGGAACGCTTGGGGATTCACCCCCAAGCACGGCAGTTGGCTGGACATGGCCGAAATCGAATTGAGCGCCTTGGCGACGCAGTGTCTGGATCGGAGGATCGCCGACGCGGAAACGCAGGCCGGCGAAGTCGCCGCCTGGCAGGTCCGGCGCAACGCGGACGGCAGCGCCGTGGACTGGCGCTTCAAGACCGAAAATGCCCGCATCAAACTCAAGCGGCTTTACCCGTCAATTCAGCCAAGTTAGGGCACTAGTGTGCTGCGACAACTGGCGGAGGAAGAGGGTATCGCAAGCCTGCCAGCGCCTGCCAATGACTTAGATCCACGCCGTTATTTCGGCACCGCCCAGCACACCCGGCAAGCCGTGGACGACTATTTAACACGGTAAGGCGCAATCGTAGGACGCAATAGCGGCTCCGCCGCGTATTGCGCCGCATGAGAAAATAGAAACATTCGGCGGAATATGCTAAACCGCTATTCCGCTCTCGATTTTATATTGATGCGTGGGTTGTTTTGTCTGACCACTTGCACTGTGTTTGGACTTTGCCTGTTGGCGATGATGCCAACTCCAACCGGTGGCGATTAATCAAACAAGGGTTTTCCAAAGCACTGCCGGTGACGGAAAGGCGATCTGCCGTGCGTGTTGCCCGAGGCGAGCGTGGTATTTGGCAACGCCGTTTTTGGGATCATTATATTCGGGATGATGGAGATTATGCCGCGCATGTCGATTATTGTCATATCAACCCGGTTAAACATGGCTTGGTCGGGCGGGTGTCCGACTGGCCTTATTCAAGCTTCCACCGCTGTGTGGAGCGGGGCATTTATCCATTGGAATGGGCAACATTTCCAAGCATTGATTCTGTTGCCGGGGAACGCGGATAATGGTAGTGGCTTGTGTTGAGGAACAAAACACGATGAGAAATAAATTCCAACCCGTTGCGACAGAGTCCGACATTCGGCGCAATACGCGGCGGAGCCGCTATTGCGCCCTACGGACTGCCCGAACTCCTCACCGAAGAACCTAACTAGCCATGACCGAACAAGACCAAAAAGAACTGGGCAATACCCTCTGGGCCATTGCCGACCAATTGCGCGGCGCGATGAATGCGGACGATTTTCGCGATTATATGCTGTCATTCTTATTTTTGCGTTATCTGTCGGATAACTACAGCAATTCTCATTATGGCTCCATTGCCGTCATTCCGGCGGATGGATCGGCGCCCGCCATCCACGCGGACAGCGAACCTACTTCATTTGTTTAAACAGCCGCCAAGCCATCGCACCCAGCATGGCCACCCCAAGCAGAAGGACACCCCATAAAATGAGGGTCCGGGTCTGCGCCGAATTCTTCGCCGTGGTTGCCGCACTGTCATTTTCCGATGCCGTCCGCCGAATTTGCAGCGGCCCGGCTTGGGCTTGTTCAAGTTGCAATAGCTCTTGCACGGTAAAGCCGGGGGCGACTTGGGACAGATCGGCTGCACCTGAGTTTATCGTGTCCCGGCCAAACGCCAAGGTGTAGGGCGGCGTCCCGCTCGCCAGAAACACCAAGGTGGCGGGTTGCCAGATTAGGCTAAGTTCGGGCTTGCTGGCGGTCGGTGTTTGCGGGTGTACGACCCACTCCGCATAGTGGGACAGTGGCACGGACAATTCGCCGGAACGCCGGGCTTGGCCCGCTTGCGTGATTTGGTAAAAAACAGTGCGGGTGAGCGGCTGGAAAACCCATTCATTCGGCTTGCCAATCGGTTTGCCGGGAAGTTCGCGGTAAGTGCCCACTTGGGCTGGCAAAACAATATTCGGTTCGGAGAAGCGCAGGTCGATTTTTTCCACAGGAATGGCGATTCCCGCACTGTACATTAGATCATCCGGTTTTTTCCCCGCCACGGGCTTGATCGCAAGTTTGTCCATGCTTGGCGTTTCGGCGGTTTGTTTGATGCTTTCGGCGGTGATTGCCGCAAAGCGCAAGGGTTCGCCACTGCGCCAACTGAGCCGGGCATAGCGGAACGCACGCGGCTCGAATTCGATGCGGTCATTGGCCAATGTTTCCAAAGTCTGGGTGTCCACCAGCCAATTCAACTCCGCCGCCGCAATCATTTCCCACTGCTTGAGGTTGTTGCTAACTTCCAGCCAGACTTGGGCAGAATAGGTATGCTTTCCGGGTGGCAACGAAAACCGCAACGCACTGACCAAGGGTTTCACCTCCGATTTTTCCAAATGTCCGGGCTGCCCCAAATCGAGTATCAAACCCGTGAGCACTGCGTCGTCCCCGGCAGCTTGCGTTCCAGTGGTTCCCTTGCGGGATTTTGTCTTGACTGAGAGCAATGCACCGTCGGCGCTGGTCCTTATATCCAGATCAAGTGCATCGACGGGTTGAGTCTGCCGGCCGCTGGCGTTTACAGGGAATTGTTTGACCGGCCATGACTGCTTTTGGGTGCGATTTTGCGGCGTTGGCAGGTAGAGGGCGAAGGGAGGCTTGCCCCCCGCTGCGTCGAACACGCGCAGATCATTGAGATTAGCCGAGCGGGCATTGAGATAGACCGCCTGCGGCAAGCGGAAACTCACCACGCCTTGCTTGCCGGTCACGCTCAAAGTCAAGGCGTGGGAGTAATCCGAAGGAAGGTCGGAGGGTGGGGGTTTATCATCGTCGGCAAAGGTGGCGGACAACCCCGCCAAAGGATACAAAATTGCCGATAAAACTGTAATTGATAAAAAATAACCCGGTACAATTTTCACCATGATGGTTCTCTCTTTTTTATATGAGCGGGATGCCCTTGCGGTATTTTAAGTGTTCCATCGGTTCGCTCTGCGGGGTTATCCCTTGCCCTAGGTTCCCGATTCATTGCCTGACTCGGCAGGAAACGGGGCAAGATAACCAATGGCTAACATCAGCAAACCGACACCGACAAACGAAATGACTCTTTCTAGCCCGCCGATATTGGAAAGATCGACCAGAAAAAGTTTGGCAACCACAATACCCAATAATAAAGCGCCCAGCATCCATACTTTTCGCAATACCCGTTGCGCGGCCATTCGCATTAGAATCAGGGCCGTGCCGCTCCACACCAGAGACAGTAAAGTTTGTACGAACTGCGAGTCGAATAGCGGCTCGAATTGATAGGGAATGTGCAGATAAACCGCCACGCTACGCAACAGCATCAGGTTGAACCAGGCATAACCGGCCAGCGAGGCAATCCAAGGGACTTTGGCGAGCCATTCCGGTTGTTCCAATCCCTTATCTTCCTCGCTCAATAGTCGGAAAGCCTCAATCCCCAGCAACAGGGAAAACCCAGTGGTGAGATCAAGCGGGTTCAAAATCGGCAAATAAGGCAGCGGCGACATCAATCCGTTTTGAGTCAGGTTCCAAACGACCACTAAAAACACCGACCAAACCACGCCGAGTGGAATCAATACATGCCGGTACCACGAGGCAATCGGATAGACTGGCCACCCTGCGCTGCGAGTCTGCCGTATGACCCAGACAATAACCAGCATCATCAACCACGTTGGCAGATAACGCGCCCAACTGCCCGAAGTGAACCAGCCCGCCTCAGCCAACAGTTCTTGTTGCCCGGGTGCGCCGGAACCGAGCCAGTCCGTAATCAACCGGCGACCCACTGGCCAAATCATCATCCATGGACCCACAGTGCGCAGGGTGTGCAAGGATTTCAGCCAGGGAATATCAATGTTCCAGTCTTTTTTCCGCCAAAAAACGAACAGCCACTCGCCGACGCACCACAATGCCAGATAAGCCCACCAAGTTTCCCGGTAGGGCATTCCATCGCCAAAATACAAATCCCCCAGAACGGCCAATGTAGTCAAACCCAAGGCAAACCAGACCGATGCCCCATACCAGCGCAATTGCCGCCAACCTAGACGCTCCGCCAAATAGGCGAAGCCCGGCGCAAACACAACCAGACTCAGGTCATAGGCACACCAGAATAAATTGTCCGTCCGGTAGGGTTCGATCTGTAGGAATAGCCGATATTGGCCTTGCAGCCATTCTGCCCATGCATAGAGTGCAAACCCGAACCACCAAAAACCGGACCAGGACAAGAGCCAGTTGGATAACTTGGACAACTCCACGTCGTCTTGCCTGTGGAAGAACCCACTGCTGAAAAAAGCCCCCAAACCGATTAGCAAAGCCCCTAGGAAAGGGCCTGAAAATAGGCCTTGTCCGGGTTCGACTGGCGTATCAAAGCCGAACGCGGCCAGGCATAGGAAGACAATCCCTGCCAAAACCTGCGCAAATAGTGCGAAGCTTCTGGCGATTTTCCATTGCATGCGCCAGGCGATCACACTCAAAATAACTGCCACCAAAAGGCCGGTCATTGCCAGCAAGTTGGCCTGTAGCGAGCCAGCGGTGCGCAGTGCGATTTCCGTCCAAGCGCCGGCTAGCATCCATAGGCTTGCCAAAGCCAGAAAAACAGTGGCAAACGGGGCAAAATCCACAGGGTGGCTTGCGTTGGCTTGGCTCCTGAAATTCATCGCCATCAGGAATGCAGTTGCCGCCAGCAGCAGGAATCCCAGCCATAGATTCGATTGCAGGGCGCTGGCCGGGTCGAGACCGGTGACAGAGCCGATAAACGACATCCACGCCCCAAACTGCACCAGTAGGCCGAAAACCCAAGCCATGGTTTGGCGTTGCCGCAACCCCACCCATACCATGCCGGCCCCTTCCAAGGCCCAGGCGGCGGAGGTCCAGCGTCCGTCCAATGCAAACGGAATGGCCAATGTGCCGAACACGACACCTAAGGCAAGAAATGTCTCGGTCAACAATTTGAGGGTCGTTCCGCGTTGTTGCCATGTCAACACGGCGACGCCGATATAAAACAAACCCAGCCCTAGGGAAGAATAGGCCAAGCCGAACGGCATATCCTTGACTAGGCCGTATTGCAACCCAAAAGCCACTAACGGTGTGCCGAACACCAAAGTGCCATCCACATAATTTTTTAGATTGGGTGCTTGCCGGGACGCATAGAGTATCGTGATCAGCACATAAAATAAAAAAAACAGAATAAGGAATAATTGCACAGATAGATAATGTTCCGGGGTATAACGCAATACCCCCCAAGTTGTGCCAATGATAAAAGTAAAGGCGAAGCCGACTAGATTCAACAAGCGCCATGAACGGTATAGGGCAATTCCCAATATGCCAGCATTTAATATCGCATAATAGGAAAACAACCCGATGTGGCTACCCCCGCCGGTGGTGGTGAGGATAGGGGCCGCAAAGCCACCGGCAATGCCGAAGACGGCCAGCCACACCGCGTCTTGCAATACCGCCAACAAACAGGTGAATGCCGTCAACACGAATAACAGCGCAAAGGCGACGCTGCCTGGAAACAAGCCATAAATCTTATAGCCGCCAAAAGTCACCAGCATCAAAATCGCGACTGCCGAGCCTTGCACCGGCAAACTGATCCCCGGCCTGCTCTCGCGAATCCGCCAAGCCCACAACAGCAGTGCGATGTCGGCCAAAACGATGCCAACCAGCCGATATTCAATCGGCACGGTAATCCGTGCGGCGGCATATTTCAATAGGAAGCTTACCCCCAGAAACAGGATCAGCAGGCCCATCTTGGCGACAAGATTGCCACCGAACAGCCATGTTTTGATCATGGCAACCCAAGCCGGGGTGGGAGTTTCGCCAGGGGCATGGGATTGATGGCCGCCGGTGCCCTCAAACCAAGGATCGGGCGCAGGGGTTTTTCGGGTGGTTGTTTCGGCATCTGCGATATCACCGGTTGAGGCATGGGCCCGCTCATCTGGTAAACTTGCAGAACTTGTTTGCGTAGTGAACTCCGGCGAAAGATCCGCCTTGGCTATTTCATCTTGGGGAGAGAGCGCGGCCACCGTCGCCAGTACGGCTTTTGCGTCAGCATGGGGAGGGTTTGCCGCTTGGAAAATGCCGGGCTTAGTGGCATCCTGCCGAGTCATGTCGGCATTGACGGCCGGTTGCCGGATATCTGCCGAGGACGGCGGTTTGACTTTTGCCGCTGCCAGTTCGTGGGCCAGACCGGTTGACAACGCCTTCAATTCACGCGCAACTTGCTCCAGTTCGGCAATTTTAGAGTGTGCATTGCGCGCCGAGACGAGGGCGATAATCGGGCATAGCAGTATATATAGACCGAGAGCCAGTGCTGCCAAGGTGAAAATCGCTTCCATCACGGTCTCCGATTGGATTGATGCGTCATTTCAGTTTATTACAACACAAGAACCGGGCAAAACAACCCCCTCAATAAAAAAACGGCGCAAAGAACCGTCAAGCAACCCTAAATGACTCAGGAGATCATCAAGCATGGGCTATATTTACCTTGCCATTGCCATCCTCGGTGAAGTGATGGCCACCAGTACGTTGAAGGCCACGGCGGAATTTACCCGGCTTTGGCCCAGTGTCATCGTCGTTGTCGGTTATGGCATCGCTTTTTTCTTCCTTACCTTGGTGCTACGCAGCATTCCGCTCGGCATCACCTACGCGATATGGTCGGGGATGGGAATTGTGTTGGTCGCTTTGGCCGGGGTGGTTCTCTACCGGCAAATCCCCGACCTGCCCGCCATCCTAGGGATGACGCTGATCCTTGTGGGCGTGATTGTGATCCAACTTTTCTCGACTACAGTCCCCCACTAAGCCGGGCATTCTAAAGTCGGGAAGCAAATTGCATTGGGATGACAAGGCGGGCCTTGCCCAAGCACGAATTAAATCATCAAAGGGGAAAACCATGAACGAAAAAGAACTCGTCGCACACCATGCGGCAAACCTAGTCCAAGACGGCATGCGGGTGGGCTTGGGCACTGGCTCGACCGCCAACTATTTTATCCAAGAACTCGCCCGTCGCCGTGCAGAAGACGGTTTGCAGGTGACCGCGGCGGCAAGTTCGGTTGTCAGCACGATGAAAGCGCAAGAACTCGGTTTGCCGCTGGTTGCGCTGGAGCATCTTTCCCGACTCGATCTTTATGTCGACGGGGCCGACGAGGTGACCCCCGACCTGACGCTGCTGAAAGGACGCGGCTATGATCTGGTCCGGGAGAAGCTGATGGCAAGGGCAAGCGACAGGTTCCTGGTGCTGGTCGACCCGACCAAACTGGTGGATCGCATCGGTGCGCGTTTCCCGGTTCCGGTGGAAGTGATGCCTTTTGCTTGGCAATTGGTCAAGCGTAGGCTGGAGTCCATTGGTGGAAGCGGGGGCCTCCGTCAAACCGCCAATAAAGACGGGCTGGTGGTGACATCCTATGGCAGCCTAGTGCTGGACATGGTGTTTGATCCGGCATTCGATGCCGCAGCGCTCAATGCATTCCTAAACGATACGCCGGGAGTGGTTGAACACGGAATTTTTCGCGGGCTGGCAAGTGCTGTCTTTGTCGGCGTAGACGGGAAGGTGGACGAGCATTGGGCGTAAGCGTTCACTCCCCTGCCCTTTCCTAGGAACGCGGCCATCTTGGCCGCCATTTCAGCGGGCGAGACGCCCTCGCTCCCAGGGGGTGAATGGTTACCGTGGGGCGGGTCGGGGTCAATACTGTTGAATTAAGCCTATGCAACAGAATCCGTAGGGCGGCAACCCTTTGCCGCCGAGGGAAGAACAAGTTCATTGTCGGCATGGGGATGCCGACCTACTCCTTAATTCAACAGTATTGCGGGTCGGGGTGGTCATGCGTTCTTCCGCAAAGCTTCGCCCTCGTAGGCGACCCCCGCCCAACCCTGTTTCATGAACGAGCGGATATTGGCATGGTTAGTGGCGTCAGGATGTTCCAGAACGTCCTTCCAATAATAATCGCCGAACAGCGCCAAAGTTTGCTTCAAGTCCAATCCGTGGAGTTTGCCGAAATAAAACAACTTGCAGGAGCCTTCGTTAGTGCCAGCCTCGTTGACGACATCCCCATTGACGAAGCGGGTCGGGGTATAGTGATAGTTCGCGGCAATGACGGCGATGGAGTCTTGAAAAGACACCTTGTCCCCGGCCTTTACATGGGCAAGAAATTTGTCGAGTTGCATGGTGATTCCTACTGAGTCGGCGGTTTCGGGTAATTTTAAATCAAAAATGAAAAAATGCAGGGGCAGATGAATATGTAGGCCGGAATAAACCCGCTCCAGCGGGCGTTTCCGGCGAAGCAAGCTACGGTGCGTGACATCAGTTATTGGGTCGGGTCTTCACTCCCTGCCGGAAGCAGTTTTATTTCCTGCCAGTGCTGGTCGAAATCATCGACCACCACCTCATCCACCCCGAATATGACCCGATGCTTGTAGACCCCTTCCACTGGCGTGTTGCCCCGCATCGGCGGCTTGAAGCGCCAATGCTGCACCGCGCCCAAGACCTCATTATCGAGTGCGTCGTAACCGCTGCTTTGCAGTAGATCAACCCCGTTAGTCTGCCCATCGGGAGCAATATGGATCAATACCACGACCCTGCCCTTCATTCCTTGGCGCATGGCTTGTATCGGGTAAGTGATCCGCGGATTGACATTGATGATGGAACCCGTTCGGATGCCAGTGTCGGACAAGGCCGGCTTGCTGTCCAAGGATATCTTGCCACGGGTGCTAGGCGCATCATGGGAATAGTCCTTGGAAAGCTCGGCAAAGTCGTCTTTGAATTCAGGCACTTCGTTTTCGTCCGGTTCGGCCGGTCTTGGGCGCACGACTGGCCTGCGCGGCTTGGGGGGCTCAGGCTGAATGGCCGGAGTCGGCGGCCTGGGCCGTTTAGGTTGCGGCCTGACAGGCTTTGTAATCGGCTGTATTTCAATCGGCTTGGCCACGGGTTTAGGCGGTTGAATTGGCTTGGGTGCCGGCGCGGGTTTCGACGGCGCGGGCTTTGCGGATACGCGGCCGGCCGAAGGCTTCGGCTTGGGCGCAGCCGACAGCGTGACTTCTATGCTTTTCTGGATTTTGTCCGATTGAATCGCCGCAGATTTGTCTTCACGATCAACGAACAGCGCGTAAAACAGCAAATGCGCCATGATCGAGAGGATGAGTGATAATAAAAAGCAGCAATTCCAGCAGGAATCACCATCGTTTGGCTGCTTGCTGTAACGGGGCAGCTTGGTCCCATAAATCAATAGTGTCTTCCCGGTTTATGCCTGAGGGCCATTTTAGGCTATTTTGGGTCGGCAATTCTCATTTTGATCCAAATCTCCAAATCAAAGGCTTACATTTTTTGACTTAATGCCATCAAAAAGCTGGCATTGAAGCGGGTCAAAAGCCAAATAACTTGCTTAAAGCCACGACCGCGCCGCTAATTCCCGTCGCCAGCTTGGCAGTGGTTTTCAAGGCTTCCAACGCCCCGGCGGCGGTAGTTTTGGCTTCTGCCTCTGGTTTGGCGGCGGCGGTGCGTAGAACTTCGACTTTCTCCAAGGCATCTTGCTTCAGCACGTCCGGCAATTCGGTGGATTGGCCGATCAAGCTTCGCAACTGCTCCAGCAATGGCCCGATTTCGTTTAGTTGGCTACCGATTTGGGTGGAATTGTCCACCTCGGCATTATCCCCTAAGTTCACGGCACTATTGGAGATGGATGCGGTTTCGATTTTGCGGCTGTTGTCGTTCATGGCTTTTACCTCTGCGGTGGCGTTGATGGTGATGGGGCGGCTTAAGGATAGGGCCAGCATTTCCTTCAAGTTGTCACGTTCCCGTTGTAAATGATGCTGACCGTTCTGCAATAGTTTGACTTGGGATTGGTTTTCCAGCAATTGTTGCGTGAACTCTAGGCGGATTTCCTTGCGTAAAATATCTTCCATTTCAGCCGGCACGACCACGCTGACTTTATAAGCTTCGCCCTTGCGCTCGACTTTCTGCACTTGGGCGATGTCTTCGTCACCGTAACTGGCCCGCAGTTTCTCCAAGGTCCGCAGCAGGGCTTCCATTTGGGTGCTGTTTTCAATCAGAAAATCCACGGTATGGGCGATTTCCTGATACAACTTGGCAAACTCACCGGGACGGAATTGACCCGTGGCGGGGTGGCGTTCTTTCAGTTCTTCGTCCAGATAAACATATTCGCAGACTATGCCGTCAAACAGGGTGAATTTGTCGATGTTCCAATGACCGATGGCAGCGCCAGTCAAACGGGCATTCGACAAATCAACACCTAGCAACACGGCGCGGGTCAATTTGACGGCAGTCAGGTCAGCCCCGTTGAAGCTGGCCCCGGTTAAATCGCAATCGGTGAAATCCGCCTCGGCGAGGTTTGTGCCTGAAAAATCCAAACCGTGCAAATCCTTGCCATGAAAGTCTTTGTTTTGGGTATTGCCGGTCGTCAATAATTCCCTGACATTTTTGGCTTGCAGCACCGTGTTGTAGGTATTTGCGAGATGAAGATTATTGGCATCGCGCCAATGGGTGCGATCCAGTGTTGCGCCGGCAAAGCGGGCATAATCCAATTGTACGTTGGAAAAATCTGCCCTAGTCAGAACCGCTTCGCGAAAATCCGAGCAGCCACCGCAGCGTAAAAGCAAGCTCCGCCGTCTTAGCCAATCGAGTTCTAGAATTTCATGCTGTATAGCCTGACGGGATAGCCACCAAGAGGCTAGACTAGTGATCATCACAGCCAAAGCCCCAGCCACAGCCTCAGCCCCAGCCCCAGCCCCACACTGCCATTAAGTTAAGCAAAAAATCGTGAAATTTGCGATGATTATACGATTTGGAGTCAACAATGGATAAAAAGAGCGGGCATTGGAAACCAGCCGGACACTCATTTCGGGCGATGCGTTCAGATGCCTCCACCGCTGG
>CAIODU010000275.1 GCA_903857165.1 uncultured Methylococcaceae bacterium
AATGTGATTCGTTTTACTGCCTGTTGGAAGGGGTTTTTCAAACGAAACTCCCTGTTCGGTACTTTATCCCCATCTCAACCGAGTTTGAACATTTTGCTTAAAATTCAATTGTTTGCCCACCATGCGAAATCCCAAAGAGCCGTAATAATCACGTTCTGATTTTTGTCAATTCGGTAACGTAGAACATAAGCACCATGTCCGAATGGTGCGAATAAGTCACGAAAAGCGTGGTCTTGGTAACATGGTGTTCCAATCTCTGGAAAGGATTCCAAGGTAATTGCTGATTGCATTAAATCGTGATGCGGTTTCGTCATCAATGGAGAGAGTTCACCCCTCCAGATAGCGGCTCCAAGCCTTAGGCGAACGGCTGCGCCAGCTACCCTGATGATAGGCATAACTGACGATCAGCGGTAAAACGGTGCTGGCCTCGGCGTAAACCATTTGCTCATAGGTCAAATCCACCTTGCCCCACGATGCGGCTTCCTTTAGGGTGGAACTTGAACATGCCCCGTCCCGCACATCGGCGACCGTGATTTGCACGGCATATTGGTGCATGGGAACTTCATGGCCCAGCATTTCCGCGCAGATGACGGTGTCTTGGGCAAAGTTTTTTGGAACGCCTCCGCCGATCATGAAAAGGCCCGTCGTTTCGGCGGCTATCTTGATTTTGGTCAATTCCCAAAAGTCCTTGATGGAATCCAGGGTGATATGCCCGTCCGGTTTTTCCACCTGATGTTTGACTAGGCCGAAGCCCGCGCTGCTGTCGGTGAAGGCGGGGCAAAAAATAGGCACGTCCCGCTCGTAGGCGATCTGCACCAGCGAATTTTTCTTCACGGAATGCCGGGTCAGATACCGTCCCATTTCGCGAATGAATTCCCTTGACGAATAAGCCCGTGGCGGCAAACTGTCAGCGATCAGTTTCACCGCCATATCGCATTGCTGCAATTCTTCCTCGTCTATGTACACATCGTAAATCCGGTCGATGTAGCATTCCCTCAGTTTCTTGTCGTCCACATGGGGGCTGCCTTGGTAATGCTTGAAACCCAAGGCTTCAAAAAAATCCATGTCGACAATGGATGCGCCTGTCGCCACGATGGCATCGACCATCCCATATTTGACCATATCGAAGTACACTTGCATGCAACCCGCCGCGCTAGTGCTGCCGGACAGGGTCAATATGTTGGTGCAGCCGTCATCCTCTATCATGCGCAGGAATATGTCTGCCGCCGCCGCCGTGTCCCTGGATGAAAAAGCCATGTGGCGCATGGCGTTGATGATCGGTGTCGAATCAAAAGAAGTCACATCAATGTGCTGTATGGTGTCTTGTAGTAAAGTCTTTTTGTCCATGGTTTTCCCATTCATTTGTGGTTTGCTAAAGTTGTCCGGCACGATTTGATAAATCAATTATCCGTGAGTCTTTCCAGCACACGATCCATTCAGCCGACTTTTATATTCAAATGATCACACTTTGAATGGAAAAGGAGTTCCGGGGCCGTTGCTTGTCTTGGGGCGTTCTGGTAAATTCTCACGAGGAATTGACGGCAGAGCCGAAGGGAAATATCCGCCAGCTAGAAACCAAATCTTCCATATAATGGACAAAATGTTAGGAGTGTGTCAAATGATCCAACATCGAAACTTGAAACCAAGGCGTGAATCGTCCGTTTAGTTGACCTAGGCAAAAGGCAGGAATACACCATGTCCCGATTAGATAATCTCAACAAGATTCTTAGGAATCTGCAAAGTGAATCACCCGGCGTCGAGGCAAGCGCCCTGATTTCCGAAGATGGCCTGATGCTGGCGAGTTCCCTGCCGCAAGACCTCGAAGAAACCCGTGTGGCCGGCATGACCGCGACCTTGCTCAATCTTGGCACCCGTGCGGCGAGCGAGTTGCGCCGGGGTGAAGTCCAAGAAGTCATCGTGCGTGGCGAGCAGGGCTACGCCGTCATGATCAGCGCGGGCCGGGGCGTGTTGCTGTTGGTGCTGGCCAACGAAACGGCGAAGTTGGGGCTGATCTTTTTCGACATGCGCGAAGCGATCAAAGGCATCAAGAACATACTTTAGTTTTCGCCTGGCCTCTCAGGCATTGGCCGGCCCACCTGTTAGTTTGGAGATGATAAATGCCAAATACTGTGCTCTTTGACAATGGCACTCACAAGAATGTGTTGATCGAGGATTTCGGTCTGGGCGGGCTGGCAATTCAGGCCAACCAACATATTATCGTCCATGGCGGTGCCGGGATGATCCTTGACCCCGGCGGGCACAAAGTCTACAGCAAGGTTCTAGTGGAAACTTACTCCATCCTAGGCGATGCGAATCTGGTGTACATTTTCCTCTCGCATCAAGACCCCGACATTGTCGCCGCGCTCAATGGCTGGTTGATGACCACCGATGCGGAGGCTTATGTGTCCAAACTTTGGATGCGCTTTGTGCCTCATTTCGGGTTTGACCATCTGGTTAAGGACCGGCTCCACCCCATACCCGATGAAGGGATGTTTTTCAACCTTGACGGTGTGCTGCTGACTGCCCTGCCCGCGCATTTTCTGCACAGCGAAGGCAACTTTCAGCTTTACGATCCCGTGTCCAAGATTCTATATAGTGGCGATTTAGGTGCATCCCTAGGCATGGAATATACGGAGGTGACCGATTTCGATGCCCACATTCCGCACATGAAAGGCTTCCACCAGCGCTACATGGCATCGAACAAAGTCATGAAAGCATGGGCGGATATGATTCGAGGGCTCGATATTGAAATCATCGCCCCCCAGCATGGAGCCTATTTCAAAGGGCATGCCATGGTTACGCGGTTCATTGATTGGTGCGCTGAACTGGAATGTGGTGTCGATTTGATTTGCCCTGTGTTCAAACTTCCAGTGGCCTAACCGCTGCATGATCGTAAAGTTGATTTTCTTCAGGTATTCCAACTGCCGGATTTAGGATGATTGATCAGATATGACTGGCCTAGGACAAAGCAGCACGCTCGAACAATATCGCTTGGCCGGTGAAGATGCGCCGAACTGGTTGATTTTGGCATTCACCTTGATTGGAATTTTCATGGCCGTGGCAACGGCTTGGTTGTTAACCGGGCAAGTTCCCTGGCAGGAAAAGCCATTGGCAACAGAGGAGGCGCACTATGCTTCGCCAAAACCAGTCAAGTCGGTTTCGCCAGCCGAGCCTATCCAAACTTCTGCGCAATCCCTGCCCGTGAACCCTGCCGAAACTGGATCGAAGAGCAACCCGCCCCCATCCCTCGCCGATGCCAATAATTCCCAAGCCACGCCAGCGGGTGTCAAGGGACAAGGGGAAGGATCATCGCCAAAAGTGCTTGGAAGGAACGAAATCCCTGCCATGCCCGTCGATAATTGTCCGCCCAACGTTACGATCCTGTTCAAGTCGGGTAAAGCCAGGCTTATTGCCGATGAGGAAGGGAAGCTTGAGCCGCTCCGGCAATGGCTGGGCAAGCACCCGAAGGCTAGGCTGTTGGTCGATGGCTATGCCGATTCTGTCGGGGAAGAGCAATCAAACCTCATTCTAAGCTATCAGCGGGCCAAGGCGGTAGCCGCTTTGCTGAAAAAAATGGGCATTCCCCCGGAGCAATTGTCCATCCGTGCCGCCGGGGAACATCCGCCAATACCAGGACTGCCAGCTAACGCCGCCGACTACCGGCAGGCTTATCTACAGATTGAGGGCAGTGAAAACTGCCAAAACCCTTCGACCGGTCGTGCGCCATGAGCATCATATTAATTGCGGCAATCATTGGAATCGGGGCAGCCTTGCTGCTGCTGACCGCCGGCTATCTGTTCGGCGTGAAACGCGGCTACAAGGCTCGGGAGCAACTGCGCAAGCAACATCAGGGGCAACAGGAGGAATTGGCGCTGCTCCATCAAGATTACCCGCAGTCCGACCAAGGCGAAGACGAAAGTTTGCGGACGACGATTCGGCGGGTGCTCAATCCGCTCATTCAACGTGAAAAGCTTTCCTTCGAGCTTTCGCATTTACAGGCAGTATCGGGCCGTCGTAGCGACCTGACGGCCCTGCTCGATCAGATAGCGGAAAAGGGCAATTTTTCCGCCGTGTTGCTCAGTGACGAAGAAGGCTGGCCATTAGCCACGAGCGGCAATGCCAGGGATCCAGACCGGCTGGGCGCAACCGCCTCCCTGCTGCTGCTGCTTGCCGACCGCATCGCCCGCGACAAGTCCCCCGCCCCTTTATCCCTAATGGTGCATGACGAATCCAACACAGTGACCTTATGTCGTATTTTCCGTGTCGGCGACCAGCGCCTTTCGCTGACAGCGGTCTCGACCGGTGTCCTGCTTACCCCAACCGCACTCGATCCGGCCTTGGTGAAAGTCGATGCGGTGTTATCGAGTGGGGCGTGATTCCATTTTTTGAAAACGGTTCATCCGTAAATACCCGGCGAGGGGCTAAACCATAAGGATCAGGTGTTCTGATGTTCTTGACCATAACACTAGGCATTTATACTGCCTAGGCGTAAAATTAAGGAGGACTGGGTGTCGAAATACCCAGCATAAAATAACAATCGGCTGCTTGAACAGCCGGAGGAGAGCTTTCGTGCGGATTTTACTTATTTCATCATCCTACAATGGCCTATGCCAGCGTGCCCATGTGGAACTGGATGGTTTGGGACATGACATTTCCATAACCTTGGCATTAAGCCCCGACGATGTCAGAAGGGCCGTAGCCCTGTTTCAGCCGGATCTGATTATCTGCCCTTTTCTGAAAGAGAAAATACCCGAGGATGTCTGGAGTCGGCATTTATGCATCATCGTGCATCCGGGCATCAAAGGGGATCGTGGCCCTTCCTCGCTAGACTGGGCCATCATGAATGGAGAGGGGGAATGGGGCGTCACCGCATTGGCCGCAGTGGAGGAGATGGATGCCGGTGACATATGGGCCACCGCCACATTCGAAATGAGGCCGGGCAGCAAGGCCAGTATTTACCGCCGTGAAGTCACCCGTGCCGCGACAAGGGCCATCGTGGAAACGGTGGAACGTGTTGAGAGTCGGAGCTTCGTACCCGAACCGTTGGATTATTCGCAGCCCGATGTGCGTGGGCAGCTTCGTCCGGTGATGAAGCAAGTGGATCGGAAAATCGACTGGGAAGTCGATAAGGTGGAAACCATACTCAGAAAAGTCCATGCCGGTGACAGCGCCCCGGGTGTCTTGGATACCATCAACGGCGAAGAATATTATTTGTTTGGCATCCACGAAGAGGGCAGACTGAGGGGGTGGCAGCCAGGTGCGATAATCGCGCATCGACACGGGGCAATTTGCCGGGCCGCCATCGACGGGGCGGTATGGATAACCCATCTAAAAAAGAAAAATATTGAAAAGAGCCCCTTCTACAAACGCCTGTTGGGCCGCCAAAAGCAACTCGATTTCAAACTTCCGGCGACAATGGTTTTGCGGGATGCCTTGGGCGACATACCCGAATCTCCCATCGACCCGCTTTATATGGAAGATGGCAAGACTTTCAAGGAAATCTGGTACGAGGAACAAAACCAAGTCGGTTATCTGCATTTCGATTTCCACAACGGGGCCATGGGCACCGAGCAATGCCGGCGCCTTTTGGATGCCTATCGTCTCGCCGTGCAGCGGCCCTGCAAGGTATTGGTGCTTATGGGCGGCACCGATTTCTGGTCCAACGGCGTACACCTTAATATCATTGAGGCATCGGACAACCCACCCAATGAATCTTGGCGGAATATCAATGCCATCGACGATGTCGTGAGGGAAATCATCACCACCGAAAACAAGCTCACGATCTCTTCGGTATGGGGCGGTGCCGGTGCCGGCGGTGCCATGGCACTCCTTGCGGCGGACAGGGTTTGGGTGCGCGAAGGCGTGATTTTCAACCCCCACTACAAGACCATGGGGCTGTACGGTTCCGAATATTGGACCTATCTGCTACCGAAACGGGTCGGCCCGGTGAAAGCCTTGGAACTTACCGAAACCCCTTTGCCCCTCGGTATGAAAAAGGCCAAAGCCATCGGCTACATCGACGAGATTCTTCCCGATGCCTTTGCGGAATACATGGCGCAACTCCGGCAGAAAGCCGAGGCCTTGGCTGCCAGCCCGGATTATGAACGGTTGCTGGACGGGAAGCGCGAACATCGGCAGCGGGACGAGAAAGCCAGACCTTTGTCAGCTTACCGGGCGGCTGAACTTCAGCATATGAAAATGAATTTTGCTGGCAAATTTTACGGCGGCGAGGTCAATTATCACGAAGCCCGCTACAACTTCGTGCATAAGATCAGGCCCAAGGAAACCGCCGCATACCTGGCCAAACACATGCGTTTGGACATGGCGAGATTCAACGAACTGCGGCAACCTTTGGCTTACTAAGAGGAGATACCCCCATGTTTTTCAAACACTGGCCTGTGCTTTTGGTGGATGACGAGCCCGACGTGCTCACAATATCGAGGCTCGCCATGAAGCATTTCGATGTTTACGGCTTGCCGTTGAAGATCTATACGGCGGCGAGCAAAGCCGAAGCCATTGATCTCATGAATGACAACGTGGAAGTGGGCTGTTCCTTGGCTGTGGCCTTTCTGGACGTGGTCATGGAAACCGACACTGCGGGCTTGGAACTCTGCGACTATATCCGCAACGACATGGGCAACAAGCTCACCCAGATATTCATACGCACCGGACAGCCTGGCTTGGCACCGGAGCGGGAGGTCATCGACAAATACGATATAAACGGCTATTTCAGCAAAGTGGAGGCGACCGAGGACAAATTATATTCCCTAGTCAAAAGTAGCGTCCGCCAGTATCTCAGCTATGGCATGGCGCTGGCCACCATCGACTTGTCCAATAACCTGATGGCTGCCGGAGCCTCACGCAGGAAGATTCTTTACGCACTTTCCCCGGTGGGCATCATAAGCCCGGAGCAGGCCGACACGCCCCGCTGGCTGATCGTCGACGACCAAGTGTTGTTCTCGGATGAAGTCGATGCGGATGAGGCGGTTAGGTTGCTTGAACAATTCCGCAATCAGGATGGCATTCCGTTAGATCCTGCCGGTGACCGGTATGTGAGAAACGAAGACGGCTACCAACTTATCCAAGTCGCCAGGACGCCTGCGCGCTCCGAAGCCATGTTCCTGTTCAAGAGTCCGTTTTCCCCCCCGGATATCGTGATCAACCTGATGCACAGTTTCGTCAAGCAACTGGGTATCGCCTGGCATCACAGCAAAGAGGAGGATTGACGTTCCTGCGGTGAGGTTCCCCGGCCCGAGTTCCGCATTGAATGACTGATTTTACGCACCGTAGGCCGGAATAAGCCCGTTCACGGGCGTTTCCGGCATAAGCACTCAGGCAAGTGCGGCTTACTTCGCCGGAAACACCCGCTAGGGCGGGTTTATTCCGGCCTACACTTGGGCATCGGAGGCGCAGTGCGTAACATCAGTATAATGAACTTGGTAAAAACACACCCCATCCATGTACCATTATTTTTATGATGGAAGAGACACTCGCCTCGCCCTAGAGGCGCATTACAGTCCAGGGTTGGTCGTCCTCTCCATAACCGTCGCTTGTCTGGCATCTTATGCCGCGTTAAGAGTGGCTGGCCGCATCGCCGCGTCCGACAAGCCCTCGCTCCAGCGGAACTGGCTGGCCGCAGGGGCCGTGATTATGGGCATCGGCATCTGGGCAATGCATTTCATCGCCATGCTGGCACTTAAGCTGCCGATCATGGTCAGTTACGACATCCTTGTCACCCTCTTGTCCACCCTGCCGGCCATCCTCGCCAGCGGGGTCATGCTCTATGCGATCAGCAGACCGAGGATTAAGAAGTTCAAGTTGTTTGTCGGCGGAACGCTCATGGGGGCAGGCATAGGCATCATGCACTATGTCGGCATGGCGGCCATGTCAGGTGTCGGCCGGCAGGTCGTCATGTTGTTCGACATGAAACTTTTCGTCGTCTCCGTCATCGTAGCCGTCGTTCTCGCCAACGCCGCGCTTTTCATCAATTCCCAGGCCGGTCGCAAAAATGTTGAGGGCATCCCCCTCTGGTTCAAGCTCCAATCCGCCGCCGTCATGGGATTCGCCGTTTCCGGCATGCATTACACGGCCATGGCCGCCACTTATTTCTTTCCAGGCGATGAGGTGCTTGGCACGGACGGGCTTGCGCTGGATCCTGGCTCGCTGGCTTTCTGGGTTTCCTTGGCCTCGGTCTTGGTGACTTCGCTGGCGATTTTCATCACCGTCGTAGACAGCCGCTTGCAGAAGATGGCCCGAGACGAGGCAGTGAGCCGTTCTCGCATGCGCGAGGCAATCGAAAGCATTCCCGATGGTTTCTCCCTTTTTGACATGGACGACCGCTTGGTGGAATGCAACCAGCGTTATCGCGAACTGATGGCTGGCGTCTCAGGCATCGTCACTGGCATGAGCTTCGAGGCGGTGGTCCGGGGTGCCGCCGAGGCCGGCCTGATCCTGGATGCCGAGGGGCGCATCGACGAATGGATGGAGGAAAGGATGGCTCTGCATCGCTCGCCGCGGGGCCATTTCGTGGAGCACTTCAAGGGGGATCGCTGGATACGGGTCAGCGAACGGCGGGTTTGGAATACCGGGACCGTTTCCATCCGCACCGACATCACCGAACTCAAGCGCACCGAGATAGAACTCTCAAGGGCGATGGCCGAGGCCGAGCGGGCACGCATTGCAGCCGAGGATGCCAATCGTTCCAAGAGTGCCTTCCTCGCCAACATGTCCCATGAACTCCGCACCCCCATGAATGCGATCATCGGCTACAGTGAAATGTTGCTGGAAGAGGCCCTTGATGCCGGGCAGACGGAAACCGTTAGCGACTTGGAAAAAATCCGCTCGGCCGGGAAGCACCTGTTGTCGCTTATCAATGAAATCCTGGACCTTTCCAAGATTGAGGCGGGTAAGATGGAACTTTGCTTGGAGGATTTCGATCCGCTATCCGTCGTCCGGGAAGTTGAAAGCACCATCAAACCGTTGGTCGGTAAGAATGGCAATACCCTAGTGCTGGAACACCCCCTTGCACTGCCCGCCATGCGCACCGATCTCACCAAGCTGCGGCAGGGCTTGCTCAATCTTCTTAGCAATGCCTGCAAATTCACCGAAAACGGACTGATCACCTTATCGATTTCCCTGGATAGGCTGGAAGATGGCAAGGACTGGGTATCGTTCCGCGTGACCGATACCGGAATCGGCATGACTAAAGACCAGGTGGCCAAGGTTTTCGAGGCTTTTACCCAAGCGGATAATTCAACCACCCGAAAATATGGCGGAACGGGCCTCGGCTTGACCATAACCAAGAAATTCTGCCAGATGATGGGGGGGGATATTTCGGTCAGTAGCGAACCTGGCGTGGGTTCCACCTTTATCATCCAGCTTCCGGCCCATATTGCACAACATAGACGATCTGATTTCTCTGCAACTGCAGAGGCAGAACCCCTTAGTCCCCACGGGAGGTAAACATGCATAGAATACTATTGATCGAGGATAACGAAATGAACCGCGACATGCTGTCGCGCCGGTTGATGAAAAAAGGCTACGGGATATTCATGGCGGTGGATGGCGAGAAAGGCGTGGAGTTGGCACTTTCGCTGAAACCCGACCTGATACTGATGGACATGAGCCTACCCGTCTTGGACGGTTGGGTAGCGACACGGCGAATCAAAGCCAACCCGGATACCCATCACATACCCGTGATCGCGCTGACCGCGCACGCCATGGGTGAGGATCGGCAGAGGGCGATGGAAGCAGGGTGTGATGATTACGACACCAAGCCCATCGAGCTTGCGCGGCTGTTGCTAAAAATAGCCTCATTCCTAGGGGAAACATGACAAATGGCCGATGGATCGCTTTCCAATCTTATCGATATTCGGGTGAGCCCGTCCCTGCGACATGATTTGCGCACCCCCCTCAACCACATTATCGGTTACAGCGAAATGCTTGCGGAGGAAGCGTCAAACTCCGGCAGGGAAGATTTGCTACCCGATCTGCAACGGATCAACCAAGCAGCCAGGGAAATGGTTGAACGGGTGGATGGGATGTTCGCCCCTGCTTCAGGAACCCATTTAAGGGAACCCGGAAAAACGGGGTTTCAATCTGCGCCAAGTCTTGGAGCATTGGATCACAAAATTCCCCCTTCACTCGCACTCCCTCCGCAAACGGATGGCGTGGAGGCCCGTCCCGGCAAGATATTGGTTGTGGACGATAATGAATCCAACCGTGACATGCTGTCCCAGCGGCTACAGCGCCGAGGCTATGCGACTGCCTTGGCTGAAAACGGAAGGGTGGCACTGGAGAAGCTTGCAGGCGAGCCCTTCGATCTCGTTTTGCTCGACTTGATGATGCCGGAAATGGACGGCCATGAGACGCTGGCGCGGATAAAGGCGGACGGGCAGTTGAGGAATATCCCGGTCATCATGATCTCCGCGCAAACCGAGTTGGAAAGTGTCGTCCGCTGTATCGAAATGGGCGCGGAGGATTATTTGCCGAAACCCTTCAATCCCGTCTTGCTATGGGCAAGGGTGGGATCATCGCTGGAAAAGAAGCGCCTCCGGGAACAAGATCAGGAGCATAGGGAGCAAACTCTGCGTTCCGAGGCTGCTTTGGAAAGACTCGGCGCATTGGCTCAAATGGTTGCCGGGGTGGCCCATGAAATCAATACCCCCTTGGGGATTGCCAGCACCGCCATTAGCATAATTGAAGGGCGGCTTGCATCACCCAAAATCAAGGCTCTTTTTGAAGCGAGCGACGAGACACGGGAATTCCTGGAGGACATTGTGGATTCATCCGCCTTGCTCAAGAGCAATGTCCTAAGGGCCCATAAATTGGTGGATACCTTCAAGAAAATATCGGTCGGCCAAATCACCGAAAACAAGGAGAAGGCGAATTTGCCCAATCTCGTGGCGGATGCCGTCGATCTGTTCAGGATTAACGCCCGGCAGGCCAAATTGTCCATCACTATCGATGTCTCCGGGATGCGCGGAAGTCAGGATTGGATCGGCTATCCCGGTTATCTGATCCAGGTTTTCATGAATTTCTTGCAGAATGTCGAGCGTTACGCCTATCCGGATGGCAAGGGCGGCAAAGTGGAAATAACCGTTGGAGATCGGGGGCAGGATGGCGATGTCCAATTCGTCATTGTGGTCCGGGATTATGGCAAAGGCATCAGCGCCGAAAACCTACCCAAGGTTTTCGATCCGTTTTTTACCACGGGCCGGGGCAGGGGTGGCACAGGACTGGGCCTTTCCATCGTCAAGAATATCGTCAACTCGGCCCTGAAGGGGGATATTTCCGTCACCTCCGAACCCAGCCAAGGTACCATTTTTACCCTTGCATTCCCAAAAATCATCCCTAATTAAATCAAATGGACGAAAAAACCCTGGAAATATTTAACGACAGTTTCGAAAATTGCCTTTCGAATCGAGCGTTTTTGCCGCGTTTCTATGAACTATTCACCGAATCTTCGCCAGAGGTCGGCGAGAGATTCAGGCAGACGGATGTTCTGCGGCAATCCAAGATTCTGAAGAAGTCGCTTTATATACTGACCATGGCTACCGTGGGGACGGATGAGTCCCGCAACGAACTCATCCGGCTTGGCAATAGCCACGGAGTACAGGGAATGAAAATTCCGGCTTACCTGTACGATTTGTGGCTGGTTTGCCTACTCCGGGCGGTCAGGGAATGCCACACCGAGTGGCATCCTGAAATCGAACGCAGTTGGCGCAAGATGCTTGGCCCGCATATAGCGATTCTTAAAAGCTTTTCATAAGAGTATTGAAAAATGCAATATCAAGAAAATATCGGGTTTTGGGGGAAAATCAGCATCGGCGAGAATGGCCAGCCCTTGCGATGGCTATCGCTGACGCAGCATTGTTTGGATGTGGCATCGGTCTTTGCCGCTTTGCTTGAACTGCCCGGCATTAAACGAAAGCTGAATGCCAGCGCGGGTTTCACCCTTGGCGAAGTCCAATGCCAAAGACTGGCTGTCATCGCATTCTTGCACGACGTCGGGAAGGCAAATCTGGGCTTTCAAGACAAAGTGTTCGATCCCGAAGCCCCCCGTGCCGGGCATGTGAGGGAATTGGCCCCGCTGTTTTTTGAAAGCCGTTTATGTGCGGCATTTGCCGACGCGCTGCAAATCGACATTCTTGGCGATTGGTTCGATTCTCCCGAAACCATGGAAAGTTTTTTGCTGGCTTCCTGGTCGCATCACGGCTCGCCCGTCAAATTTGACGAAGGCGACAAAACCGGCCATTACTATCTAGCCAAAACCAAATGGTGGCCCGCCAATGAAAGCCGCGACCCGATGCAAGCGATTGCCGAATTAATCCAAATCGCCAGACAAGCTTATCCCGCTGCATTTGACGAAACGGCAGCATCCGCCCCCATCCCCAACACACCTGCCTTGCAGCATCGCTTTGCCGGCTTGCTGATGTTGGCGGACTGGCTCGGCTCGCATCAGCGATTTTTCCCGCTAGGCAGGCCGGTGGATTTAAGCAATACGCGCAGATCGGCGATACGAGCCATAAAATTTGTCGGCTTGGATGCCAGGCGTTCACAAGCCGACCTTGCCTCACGCCCTGCCCGTTTTGCCCAACGGTTCGGCTTTGAGCCACGGCCTTTGCAAAAAGCCATTGACCGGCTGTCATTGGATCACCCAGGCAACAGGCTTTTAATAGCCGAGGCGGAAACCGGGTCTGGCAAGACCGAAGCGGCCTTGGCGCGGTTTTTCCGATTGTTTGCCGACGGTCAAGTCGATAGCCTGTATTTCGCTTTGCCAACCCGGGTGGCGGCAAGGGAACTTTATCGGCGAGTGTTCCACTATCTGGAAAAAGCCTTCCCCGAAGCAAAAAATCGCCCCATCTGTCTGCTGGCCGTTCCCGGTTATGCCCTGGTTGATAATGAACCTCCCAATACAATTTTGCCCGATGAGCAAGTGCGCTGGCATGATGACCAAGACCAACACAAACAAGAGCGGCAATGGGCGGCGGAGCATCCCAAGCGTTTCCTTGCCGCCACGGTTGCCGTCGGCACCATAGATCAAGCCTTACTGTCCGTGCTGCAAACCAAACATGCCCATCTGCGCTCGGTTTGCCTAGACCGCGCCTTGCTGGTGGTGGATGAAGTTCATGCTTCCGATGCCTATATGCGCTATTTATTGAGAGGGTTGCTGACCCATCATGTGAAAAATCTGCATGGTCATGCGATGCTGCTTTCCGCCACCTTGGGCGCGGTGTCCAGGGATGAATTCCTGCGAGCCTGTGGTTGTCAAGTGCCGTTTACGCAAGATTTTGCTTCTGCCTGCGCCGTCCCTTATCCAACATGCACTGATTTGAAAAGGATCAACAAACCCTTGCGCCGCACCGATGAAGGTAAAAAAAAGCCCATTCATTTCGAGCTACGGCCTTGGATGAAAGAACCAGAAAGGACGTTGGAAGGGCTGGTTGCCGCCTTGCAAGCCGGGGCAAGAGTGTTGCTGATGTTCAACACCGTGGCGCGGGCCGTCGCCATGCAACGGGCCATGGAGCATCATCCCGCCATTGACATGGAATGGCTGTTTCAATGCCAAGCCATCATATGCCCGCATCATGGACGCTACGCCGCGAGTGACCGCGAAATGCTGGATCAAGCCGTCAGCGACCGCTGGGGCAAAGGCACGCCCGCCGGGCCGCTCGTGCTGGCGGGTACGCAAACTTTGGAGCAAAGTTTGGATATTGATGCCGACTGGCTCATCACCGACCTTTGCCCGGCGGATGTTTTATTGCAACGGGTTGGGCGCTTGCACCGCCACGACAGAATCCGGCCTGAAGGCTTTGGATTGGCCCGCTGCACGGTGCTGGTTCCTGCTTGCGCCAGCTTGGCAGAATGGATTGATGCCAAAGGCGAGGCCAGCGGGGATGCCAAGAAATGCGGATTGGGCAGCGTGTATGAAGACATGCGGACCTTGGAATTGACCGGGCAAATGTTGCGGGATAATCCCGGCGTTGAGATTCCCCTCGATAACCGCCGCATTGTCGAGGGCGCGACGCATCCTGACCGCCTAGCCAGCCTGACCGGGGAGCGATGGGAGAAGCATGGGCAGATCATGGAAGGGAGAACCATTGCGGACGGCATCGCTGCTTCTCTGGTCGCTGCGATTTATGACAAACCCTTTGGGGATTTCAGTTATAGCGATTTAAACGAAAATGCCCGGACTCGCCTAGGTTTGAACACGCTGCGGATTCCGCTTAACATGCCCGTCACCGGCCCGTTTGGGCAGGAAATCACCGAAATCACCATTCCCGGCCATCTCGCCCCTAAAGACAAGTCGGCAGAATTTGCAAAAATTTTGCGCCACGACCACGAGCAAATCGTCTTGCGTTATGGGGAAATGGTTTATAACTATACCCGCTACGGATTGGAGAAAAATGATGAACCTACTGACTGACCCTGTTTTCCGCGTCGAAACCCCTGACGGCCAAGAACGCCTGAGCCTGCCGCAATTGTTGGAGGCGTTGGGGCTAGACCGGGTGGAATCCCTGCCCGGTTTGCAACGCCACCAAGAGGACGCTTTCCATATTTTCCTGTGTTATCTGGCCGGTGCGGTGCTGGCGCGGGAAAGCCAAACCGACCCGCGTCAAAGTTCCGGGTTTTGGTTGGAGGGTATTCGGCACTTGACTAAAACCCATATTCCGCCCGTTCCCAATCTCCCGCTTGGGAACGTGGAACCGAAGATTTCCGCTCGTTCCCAAGCTCCCGCTTGGGAACGTGGAACCGAAGACTCTGGCCTTGCCGACGAACACAAAGCGGAGCTTGCAATAGGAGGTTCCCAAGCGGGAGCTTGGGAACCAGCTCAATCAGATACTTTGGAACCGACAAATTATGATTATCCATGGACTTTGGTGGTGGACGATGTGACCTTGCCAGCGTTCATGCAAGCGCCGATGCCAAAGAAGGCGGATTTCGGCGCTTTCAAACCTAAAGCCGATACACCGGATGCTTTGGATGTATTGCCCACTGCCAAGAACCACGATGTAAAATCAAGCAAATCCGGCATACCGACTGCCGAAACGTGGGTATATGCATTAATAAGCCTACAAACAATGGCGGGGTTTTTTGGCAAAGGAAACTATGGGATAGCCCGCATGAATGGCGGATTTGGCAGCCGTTGTGTGGTGACAATCAATTATGCACAAAAACTCGGGGGGTGTTGGCAACGTGATATTGTGCGATTATTGGCAGGGCGAGAAGCTATATTAAATGCCCCTTGGGGCTACAAGGCCGATGGTTGGGTGATGCTTTGGTTATTGCCCTGGGACCTTAATTCCAGTGTTGCCCTAAAATCGCTTGATCCGTTTTTTATCGAAATTTCCCGCGCTGTTCGTTTGGTCAATCGCAATGATCGCATTCAAGCCTTGGGTGCCCCAAGCAATTCACCCCGGATTAATGCCACCGAGACAGGCGGCATCTTAGGCGACCCTTGGACCCCGATCAATCTCAATGACAAGAAGAAAGGCCAATCCGCGCTGACGGTTTCATCGAATGGATTGACACCTGAATTATTGCGCAACCTACTATTTGAAGACGGCTATAAGCCAGCCGCCATGCAACTGAGTGATGTAGGGCGGGAAGGGCAAGCCTGTCAATTCACCGCGTCAGTGTTAGTCCGAGGGCAAGGTACGACCGAAGGTTTCCATCAGGCTTACTTGCCTATTCCCGGCAAAGCCGGAAACCGGCTTTTCCGTAAAGGGCCAGACCGCGACCGCTTGGCGAGGCTGAGTAACGAAGCACTTACCGATGCCAGGGCGATGCAAAATAGCGTATTGAAAACGGCTGTCATCGCCTTGTTGGAAGGCGGGCCGGAGCAATTGAATTTCGACAAACGCGAAGTGACTGCTTGGCTGACGGATGCGGTCAAACAATTCAGCGAAGCTTGGTCCTTCGATTATTTCCCATGGCTATGGAACATGGCGGAGCAAGAGGATGCCGATGCCGCCCGCCTAGAATGGCTTAGATCACTGCGTGACAAAGCCAAAGCCGTGCTGGATGATGCGATTGCCCGCTACCCCGCCCGTTCCGGTCGCCGTTACCGTTCCCGAGTCAAAGCGGAAGGCATGTTTGCCGGCTGCTTGTACAAAAAATTCCCCGAACTCAAGGAAACCCGTCATGAATCAAACCGCCCCGACTAATCCGCCAGAAACTCAAACGTCTTCGCTGGCCTCCAGCATAGGCCATATTGCCGCCACGCTGACTGCCGACCATTTCCCGACCGGCGACCTCGCCACGCTGCGCCGCCTAAGCCCAAACTCGCCGCCTAGCCTGACGTTTTACCGCTTTGCCTTCAAGCATCTGCCGGATAACTGGGAAGCCAACCGCGAAGCTTGGCAGACCTTGGTCGTCGGCATCGCCCTCTTATGCCCCAAGCCGCACCGCCCAGACCGGTCAGTGGGGCAAGCCTTGGCCGAAGCCGGTTACTCGGAGAAACGGCTGGAACGCCTGCTGGCTGCCGAAGGCGAAACCCTGCACACCCTGCTGCTCCGTGCCGTGCGCTTTTTGGCGGCAAAAAACGAAACCTGCAACTGGGTCGATTTTGCCCGCTTGCTATTGTCCGTCGATTCCGCCAAGCAAGAACAGGCAAGGCTGACCATCGCCCGAAATTTCTATCGCAATTTACAAGACTAAGAAGGACTAACGTATGTTTCTGCAAATCCACACCCTGACTTCCCACCATGCCAGCCTGTTAAACCGCGACGACGCGGGACTGGCGAAACGCATCCCCTTTGGTGACAAGACCCGATTGCGAATTTCGTCCCAGTGTTTGAAGCGGCATTGGCGGGGGAATCTGCAAGAAACCGTGCCATTGCCCAGCGGTTTGCGCACCCGGCATTTCTTCGAGCGCGAAATCTATGATCGCTTAGTTAAAAAGGAAAGCGTCAATGCGGATTTGGCGATGCAATTGACGGTGAAACTTATCAGTTTGCTGCTGCAAAAATCCGACAAGCCTAAGGATGAAAAACCTAAGAAGCCCAAAAAAGCCAGTGAAGACCAGTTGGAACTGGAATTGAGCGACGACAAGGCCGAGGAAACCCTAGAAACCAGCGGCTTGCTCGTCAAACAACCCATCTTATTCGGCAAACCGGAAGCCGATTTTTTGGTTGCCCTACTAAAGGAGTGTGCTGACCAGGGCGAGGATGCCGAGAAGGAATTGCAAGCCAAACTAAAGACCGACAAGGCCAATTTCAAGGCCATGCTACGCCAAGCGGGATTTGGCAGCCTCTACGCCGGACTCGAAGGCGCACTATTCGGTCGCTTCGTCACCTCCGACATTCTCGCCCGTTCCGATGCCGCCGTGCATGTCGCCCATGCCTTCACCGTGCATGGGCTGGACACCGAAGTTGATTTCTTCACCGTGGTGGATGATTTGAACCTTGACGAGGAAACCGGCGCGGCCCACGCCGGGGACATGGAACTGGGTGCGGGGCTGTTTTATGGCTATGTCGCCGTGGACATTCCCTTGCTGGTTTCCAACCTCACCGGCTGTGAAGCCAAAGACTGGAAACAGCAAGACTTCGCCGACACCCGTACCGTGTTGGCGGGTTTGATTGAAGCCATTGCCACCGTGTCGCCGGGGGCCAAGCTGGGTTCCACCGCGCCCTATGCCTACAGCGATTTCGTGTTGCTGGAAGCCGGGACCAAACAACCGCGTGGCTTGTCCAATGCCTATTTGCAAGCCTTGCCCACCCACGGCGACCTCATGCAATCGTCAGTCAATGCCTTGGGGAATTATCTTAACGAAGTGGACGGCATGTACGGCAAAACCGCCCAACATCGCTATGCTTCGACCATCAAGCAATGGACGGAAGACACCGCCCCACGCAAACCCTTGGCCGAAGCCGTACAAAGCATTCTTGACGGCCTCTTCGGAGCCTGACATGGAGGTTTTATTATTGCGATGGGATGCCCCGCTGATGAGTTTCGGCGGGGTGATGGTGGACCAGCACGGGCCGACCGAGCGTTTCCCCGGCGTTTCCCTGCTGGCCGGCTTGTTCGCCAATGCCCTAGGATACTGCCATGGCGATGCGGACAAGCTGGAAGCCCTGCAAGCCCGCATCGAATACGCCTCCCGTTGGGATGTGGGGCCAAAGCCCTTGCTGGATTATCACACCGTGGATTTGGGCCAGCCTAAAATGTGCGAACCCGGCTGGACGACGCGGGGCGAACCGGAACATCGTGGCGGCGGGACGGCCAAGACCGGCACGCATATCCGTTACCGGCATTATTGGGCCAACGGAGTCATGACTTTGGCTGTAGTGCTTGATACGGTTCCACCATTGGGAAAAAAGGGGGTAGTGAGTTCCCTTACGCGCCAACTCGTAGGGCGGCAACCCCTTGCCGCCGATACAGGCCGGGTGTTCAGTCGGCATGGGGATGCCGACCTACTTCTTAATTCGACAGCATTGGGCGGGGACAGGGGCAATGACGAAGCCTGTAGCCCAAGCCTCCAACAACTGGCGCAAGCCCTGCGTGAACCCGCCCGCCCGTTGTTCATCGGGCGCAAAACCTGCCTGCCCTCCACGCCGTTGCTGCTTGGCCTGATCGAAGCCGAGGATGTGTTGGACGCATTGCGTCAAACCCCCCCGGCGCGGCGCAACGGGCAAACGCCGCCCGACAGGTTGGAAGCCTGCTGGCCGGTTCGCTTAGGGTTGTCGGCGCAGTCGCGGGAAGTGGCGGTGTATGACCGCCGCGACTGGCGCAACCAAATCCATGCCGGCCGACGCTTGCGCGTCGAGGGTGTGGTGGAGTGGACGGCATGAACGCACCGCTTTATCTGATCCAACTAAACCCGGACCCCGCCGCGCTGATCCGCTTCGCCAATGCGCAAGGCTTGCTGCGGCACAACCGCCATGACGACGAAGATTTGGGCTACGCCACCCATGCCTGGCTGACGGCCCAATTTGGCGCGGGTGCGGTCAAGCCGTTTCGCTTGGTGCAAGACCATCGCAACCGCCACCCGCCCAAATTGCTGGCTTACACCCGGCTCAGTGAAGAGGCGTTGGTTGAACATGCCCAAACCTATGCCCCGCCGCTGGCCCATGCGGTCTGTCCGCTGGCGGACGGCATAGCCGCCAAGCCCATGCCGGACAGTTGGCGGGTTGGGCGGCGTTTGGGTTTCGAGTTATTGGCTTGCCCGGTCAGCCGGATGGGCAGCAGCGAAGACGATGTGTACCGGCGGCATGTCCGGGAAAGTGCGGAGCAAGCCCAGGAGGCCAAAACGAGGGAGGAAATTTACCGCCGTTGGCTGACCCATCAACTTGGCGTAGCCTGTGCGCTGGAAGATTGCCATTTGGACGGTTTTCGCAATGTTCGTCTATTGCGCAAGGCCAGCGGCAAGGGTAGGCAAGATTTTCTGGCCCCGCAAGCTTTGTTTGGTGGAGTGTTGGAAGTGAAAGACAGCGCAGCCTTCAGCCAATTGCTGGCGCGGGGCGTGGGCCGGCATCGGGCATTTGGCTATGGCATGTTATTGTTGCGGCCTGTGGCATAAATGTTAATGAAAGTCCCCTCTCCCATATTGATAAAATCTAAGAACCCTAGGAGCCACCTGACATGGGCACTCTATTCGCAGGACGACTCGGCCTGGCCGAAGCGCGCATACCCCAAGCCGACCGCCACGGTTTGCTCTGGCTGACGTTTGGCAACCTCAGCGTGGAAGACGGCACGTTGCATTTCCGCGCTGCCACGTCGGAAGAGCTAAAGGCCGGGGAGTATGCCATCCCCTACCAAAATTTGTCGATGATCCTGCTCGGTCCGGGGACGACCGTCAGCCATGACGCGCTCAGGTTGCTGGCACGGCACGGCACCTTGCTGGCGGCGGTGGGCGAGGGCGGGGTGAAGTTTTACACCGCCCCGCCGATGGGCGCGGGGCGTTCCGAGGTGGCCCGCGCCCATGCCCGGCTATGGGCGGACGAGAAGAACCGCAGAGATGTGGCTAGGCGCATGTACGCCTTTCGTTTCGGCAAAATCCTCCCCGCCAAAGACATCACCGTGCTGCGCGGCATCGAGGGGGCGCGTATGAAGGAAACCTACCAAATCGTTGCCAACCAGTTCGGCATCGAATGGAAGGGCCGCCGTTACGACCGCCACGAACCCAACGCCACCGACATCCCCAACCAAGCCATCAATCATACCGCGACCTTTGTCGAGGCGGCGGCGGAAATTGCGGTTGCTGTGCTGGGTGCGTTGCCCCCCTTGGGTTTCATTCATGAGGAATCCAGCAACGCCTTCACTTTGGACATTGCCGACCTCTACCGCGCCGAAATCACCCTGCCACTGGCCTTTTCCGTCGCCAAGAAAGCCATTGACGACCCGACGGTATTGTTGGAGCGAACCCTGCGCAAAGAAGCGGCCCGGCAGTTCCGCAAACAACAACTCATCCCCAAGATGATAGACAGGATAAAGGAATTGCTGCATGTCGATGACCATAGCCGTGACCCGTAACGTTTCGCCTAGGATTCGTGGTTTTCTCGCCTCGTCCATGCTGGAGCTGGCCCCCGGTGTCTACAGCGCCCCGCGCCTGTCGCCCGCCGTCCGGGATCGCATCTGGGCCGTGCTGGAGGAATGGTTCCTTGCCGAGAAAGACGCTTCGATTGTATTGGTTTGGGCGGATGCCAACCTGCCCGGCGGGCAAAACGTGAAAACCCTAGGGCTGCCCCCGGTTGAACTGGTGGAGCTAGACGGATTGATTGTGGCGCACCGGCCCTAAACGGGTGTATATTTAACAATTTGAAATAAACTCATAGTGTTATACACTAGAGTCCCCCCCGCACACGCGGGGATCGACCTTAGTTTATTATATCTTTTTATCCTTTTATCATGTCCCCCCCGCACACGCGGGGATCGACCTTCAGGCGGTACCACGGTGACATTTAGTTGAGTGTCCCCCCCGCACACGCGGGGATCGACCCTCATTTGAAAAGGATGTAACTCGAAAAACCTAGTCCCCCCCGCACACGCGGGGATCGACCCTCAAAGAAAGCGCATTTGACCAGTTTACGCAAGTCCCCCCCGCACACGCGGGGATCGACCTCATATCGGCGGGCCTGACGCTGTTACATGGTTGTCCCCCCCGCACACGCGGGGATCGACCTTGGCAAGATTAACAGCGGGTGCGGTAAAGTTCGTCCCCCCCGCACACGCGGGGATCGACCTAGAGCCGGAGAATATCGGGGAAAAACTCCAGCGTCCCCCCCGCACACGCGGGGATCGACCTCATATCTAAACGGCGGGGAATGGTGGGCACCGGTCCCCCCCGCACACGCGGGGATCGACCACAATCAATCCACTGACGGATAAGTCCATTTTGGTCCCCCCCGCACACGCGGGGATCGACCTGCCGATGGTTTATGCAATCGTGCCATATGCCCGTCCCCCCCGCACACGCGGGGATCGACCTCAACAACACCATCACCCGCACCGGCGAACTGAGTCCCCCCCGCACACGCGGGGATCGACCTAGATGCGACGATTGATCCGCTCACCGGGCTGAGTCCCCCCCGCACACGCGGGGATCGACCTTGGCCTATACCGGCGTTGATCCGTCATGCCGCGTCCCCCCCGCACACGCGGGGATCGACCCCATGGCGGTTAGTTCGCAAATTGAATTTGTGTGTCCCCCCCGCACACGCGGGGATCGACCCTGGGTTTGCGAATCTGGGTATAAAAAAGGTACGTCCCCCCCGCACACGCGGGGATCGACCCGCGCTGGAGCGCATTAGTATCATGTACGGCATGTCCCCCCCGCACACGCGGGGATCGACCTGGAGCGTATAGGCATATCATGCCTAATCGTCAGTCCCCCCCGCACACGCGGGGATCGACCCTCCCTACCTACCCTTGAATCGTTGTTGATGCCGTCCCCCCCGCACACGCGGGGATCGACCTAAGCAGGGATTCCCCCGCCGAGGATGCCCCGCGTCCCCCCCGCACACGCGGGGATCGACCCATCCACGTCCAAGGTTTCGGGATTTACAATTTGTCCCCCCCGCACACGCGGGGATCGACCCTAATTGATTTTATTGTTTAATCAGTTTTAATTGTCCCCCCCGCACACGCGGGGATCGACCTGCTTACCGGCATAAATTTGGATGGAAAAATACGTCCCCCCCGCACACGCGGGGATCGACCTCAAAGCCTATTCTCCCGGCTATTCAATACCCAGTCCCCCCCGCACACGCGGGGATCGACCTTGAATGCCAATGGCTCGGCTGATCCCTACTTGGCCCCCCCCGCACACGCGGGGATCGACCCCATCCCAACCGAAACTGGAGAAACAAAATGAAGTCCCCCCGCACACGCGGGGATCGACCTTGATCGTGGGCGTGGCCGCACTACCATTAAGTTAAGCCGTCATACCGGCATGGACCGCCGGTATCCAGATTGCAGGGATGCCCCCAAGCCCGCGCCATCCCTGGGGCCTGGGTTCCGGCGGTCCATGCCGGAACGACGAGATTTTTCTTAACTTACTGATGTTACGCATGGACCTAGGGCTGGAGCGTCAAAGCTTGCTTTGACTGGCAAGGCTTGCCTTGCCCCAAATGCCGTTAAGTTAAGGGTTTTTCCGTTCGCCCTGAGCTTGTCGAAGGGTGGACGGAAAACCCCAGCTTACTGAGCGTTAAACCGTTCATGGTTCGACAAGGCTCTCCTGAGCTTGTCGAAGGGCTCACCACGAACG
>CAIODU010000276.1 GCA_903857165.1 uncultured Methylococcaceae bacterium
GGTCTGGAACTGCACTTCGACATAGCCCCTGGGCGCGTCGGGCCGGTCGTCAGGCGGTTCGGCGATGCCGTCAAAGCGGAACGCCGTCTGCTTGACTTCCTGCGAGATGAAGCTGTAGCCTGCGGCATCCGGCACGGACAGGCCGGCCAGTTCAAAGGCCAAGGTGGGTTCGGCTTGCAGCAGGCGGTAGAAAAGGCTGTCGGTTTTCATTTGATACAAGTTACGTCGTGGACTTTAGCCGGCTACCAAGCTCCTGCTTCAAAAAATCTTGCAAGCTAGAGCTTGCAAGGCAAGGGTTACCAAACAGGAGTTTGGGAACCGGCAAAATCCTTCACTGAATCCAAGTATAGCGTATCGGGGCAAATATCCTGCCCATGGGGCCATGCCACCGTGCCATCAAGTACAGTCGCCCGCTTGAAGTAAGCAATATCCTTTAATTCTTTAAACACGCCAAAATCAAGTAAATCCGAGCTTTCAACAACTTCATTTTGGCTTTAGGAATGTCTCCTTCCAGTATGTCGCCTTCGGAATTGGCTTTCGGCCAATTTACGCTCGTTCTTCATGCGATGTCAATTGCTTTAATTCACTAAGGATTTCTCTGTTCGCCCTGAGCCCTTCGACAAGCTCAGGAGAGCCTTGTCGAAGCCTGTCCTGAGCTTGCCTAGGGGGTGAACGGAAAAAAGTTAAGCTGTTCATGGTTCGACAGGCTCACCACGAACGGCTTAATTCAACAGCATTGCGGGCGGGGCCACCCACTAAAATGGCGACCAAGATGGCCGCTTTCCCAGAAAAAGGCAGGGGGAGTGAACGCTTACAAGTGCCGATAAACAACCCGTCGTTCCGGCATGGACCGCCAGAACCTAGGCTCCATGGATGGCATGGATTGTTGGCTTCCCTGCAATCTGGATTCCGGCAGTCCATGCCGGAATGACGGAATAGCTGAAACATCTTTCTAACTGATGTTACGCGGCATCGGTTGCGGGCTATCGTAGGCCGGAATAAGCCCGTTCACGGGCGTTTCCGGCAAAAGTACTGAGCTTCAACGGCTCAGTGCGTAACATCAGTTTCTAATCAAGTCACAGTATGCACAGTCGACAAACTCAAGCCAATGCCCTAGGATTGTCAAGCAACGAACCTAGACCTACCCCGGTAGCCCATAACCAGCAGCCATCCAGTCAACCCATGCCCGGCAACCCTCCATTCGACCATCAATATTCCGTCAGTGTTTTCGCCCCGGCACGTCTGCACATGGGTTTCATCGACTTGGGCGGAACCTTGGGCCGCCAGTTTGGCAGCATCGGCGTGGGTGTCAATGAAATCGCCACCCGGTTAAGCATTAGCAGTTCTGACGAATTGGAGGTGGCCGGCCCTTCCAGCGAACGCGCCGCCAAGGCCGCCCGCAAGATTGCGGATAAGTTGCGGATGGACTGCCGGTTGTTTATCCGCATTCACGAAGCCATCCCCGAGCATGTCGGCTTGGGTTCGGGCACCCAGCTTGCATTGGCGGTCGGCATGGGGATGGCGCATTTCCACCGGCTTGACTTGGGGGTCCGCGACATCGCCAAAGCCATTGAGCGCGGCGGGCGTTCGGGAATAGGCATCGCCGTGTTCGAGCAGGGCGGCTTGGTCGTTGATGGCGGGCGCGGAGTCGGCACGGTCACGCCGCCTTTGCTGTCACGGATGGAGATTCCGCCAGCATGGCGATTTATCCTGGTGTTCGACCGGCGCGGACAGGGTTTGCATGGCAAGCAGGAAGTGGAAGCCTTCAAGACACTGCCAATTTTTCCGGTCGCTGAAACCGCCCGCTTGTGCCATTTATTGATGATGCAAGCCTTGCCAGCACTCGCCGAAGGCGACCTCAACGGCTTCGGCGCGGTCATCACCGATTTGCAAAATTCCGTGGGCGACCATTTCGCCCCGGCCCAAGGGGGGCGCTTCGCCAGCCCCGAAGTCGGGCTTGCCATGGCTTGGCTACAACGGCAAGGGGCCGTGGGGATAGGGCAAACCTCTTGGGGCCCGACCGGTTTTTGCATGGTGGAAAGCCCTGGGCGCGCCGCCCAATTGTCATCCGAAGCGGGACAACACTTCGACGGGCTGGATTTCCAAGTCGCCAGCGCCCGCAACCAGGGGGCGGAAATCCTGCCGGAAAACGCATCCCCCACGGTCGATGTGTTGCGGGCCTAAGGGAAATAAAAAGAAAGTCGCAACGTGAAAAGGGGTAGAGAAGTTAACCTGTAGAGGGGTATGGCGTTGCAAAAAGATAAAATGGAACTGCTACTGATTGCCCAGTCCGCCAGAATGCTGGCCCAATCCGCCGCCCGTGGGGGTTTTCGTGTCATTGCCATCGACTTCCATGCGGACTCCGACACCTGTCGTCACACTGAAAAATGCATCGCCGTTGCGCCGGGTGTGGAAGGTTTCGATGAAGTTGCGCTTCTCGCGGCCGCCGGGCAATTTGCCCCGCAGCATGGGCAATCCGCTTTGATTTATGGCAGCGGCATTGACACCCGCCCTGGGTTGGTGGAAAGATTGGCGCAGGGGCGAAAACTACTCGGCAATCAGCCAGCGAGCCTGAATATAATTTACAACCCGCCCAGCTTTTTTACATTGCTGACCCAACTGGGCATCCCCTACCCGGAAACCCGCTTCACACCGCCCGACCAAACCAAGGGTTGGCTCGTCAAACCCAGTTGCAGCGAGGGTGGCATGGGTGTGGGCTGGTGCGCCAAAAATCAGCAACCAAGCAGGGATGCTTATTACCAGCGTTTCGTCCGAGGCGAAGTGTACTCTTTATTGTTCTTGGCCAATGGCAAGGAAAACCGGAGCATTGGCTTCAATACGCAATGGACGGCCACGCACAACCCCGCACAGCCGTTTTTATTTGCCGGTGCCATCAACCGCACCGATTTGAGCGAAGCGCAATGCTTGGCGGTCGGGGAATATGCGGCTAAAATCACAGCGGCAACCGGGCTGGTCGGCTTGAATAGCCTGGATTTCGTTTTGGCAGACGGCGTAACCCTTGTGTTGGAGACAAACCCAAGGCCGAGCGCGACGGTGGCGCTTTACGACGAGGATTATGCCGAGGGGCTATTGGCCTGGCACATCGCAGCCTGTCTTGGCGAATTGCCGCCTACGACTCGGAATACTGGCCCTGTGCGGGCGTTGCGGATCGTTTTTTGCCCAAGCAACTTCACCATTCCGGTAGGCTTTCAATGGCCCGATGGATGCGCGGACATTCCCAATCCGGGGGCTATGATGGAGGCCGGTCAGCCTCTATGCAGTGTATTGGTAAAAGACAAAAACAGGCAAGAGGCCGAAACATTGGTAAAATCACTGGAAAATGAAATCCTAAATGGCCTACATTCATTGAAAACATTAAATGTAGGGGCGGCTTCAGCCGCCCAGGGCGAATGAATTCGCCCCTACAAAATTTGACTTAAATCCACGGAAAACGAGAATAATTATGACCAAACCCGTCAGCGTCAACGCCCACGCCCTCCCCATCGTCAAACATCTGATCGCCAATGCCGACAAACTGCGGTTGAAAATCGGCACGCTTGCCAATGGCGCAATCCTTATTGACGCCGGCATCGAAACCCTAGGCAGCCTGGAAGCCGGGCGGCTGATTGGCGAAATCTGCATGGGTGGCCTAGGCACCGTCACCCTCACCCAAGGCGGACCCTTTAGCCGTTGGCCGACGATGGTGAACGTGCACTCCACCAACCCCGTCATTTCCTGCCTAGGCAGCCAGTATGCCGGTTGGAGCCTGTCCCACGGCGAGGGCAAGGGCGCTTTCTATGCTTTAGGTTCAGGCCCGGCCCGCGCCTTGGCGGTAAAAGTCAAAGACGGCGTGGAAGTGCCTGTGGAGGAGTTGTACAAGGAGCTGGCTTATCGTGATGCCAGCGAGGAAACCGCCATTGTGTTGGAAGTGGACAAGATTCCACCCGTGGAATTGATCGACAAAGTTGCCAAAGCCTGTCAACTCGACCCGTCCATGGTCTACGTCATCCTGACCCCGACTAGCAGCCTGGTCGGCGGAATGCAGGTGGTCTCCCGCGTGTTGGAAGTGGCCTTGCACAAGGCGCATTCCCTGCATTTCCCACTGGAAAATATCATTGACGGCGTGGCTTCGGCCCCGGTCCCGCCGCCGCACCCCAAATTCGTCCAAGCCATGGGCCGCACCAACGATGCCATCCTGTTCGGCGGCATGGCGCACCTGTTCGTCAAGGGTGAAGACGATGCGGCGGAAAATCTAGCTGCCGAATTACCGAGTTCGGTGTCAAAAGATTACGGCCGGCCCTTTGCGCAAGTGTTCAAGGATTACGGCTACGACTTTTTCAAGGTTGACGCGATGCTGTTCAGCCCGGCCAAGGTCATCGTGACTAACATGGACACCGGCAACAGTTTCCATGCTGGGGCGTTGGATGAAGAATTGTTGGAGAAGTCGTTTGGGGGGGAATAGCCAATCTTCCGTCGGGTTGCCGATTCCGAAGCTTCATATCCCACCGACTCAGTTTTAAAAACCGAGTCGGTTTACCCATGTTTTAGATGCAGAAGTAAACTTGTCCGGGCGTAATGCCAAAACAAAACGCCCACAAATTTCCCGGTCCCGTTTGCAAAAAGGGGACAGCGCAGTAGACCGGTTGATCTAGCGAATCACATCAATCGCGGGTGGAATGCAAACGCGTAGGATGCTTATTGCGCCAAATGGGGGCTTACACATACAGCGCAATATGATTTACAGCTATTGCGCACTTAATGCCTATTTCTATTGCTGTCGGGTGCTCCTCCTTCATACGGTCGTTGGCCTAGTTTCATGGTGTGCTTTCTTTTTTCAAGATTATTGGAATTGGTCGCCATGCTTTGGGGAAGTTCGTTTGCTACTTGTTTCTGGTTTTTTGCGTCATCCTGCACCTCGTTTTGCGATGTAATTCGTTGGTTTAGCCGTTCTATCTGGTTTTCAAGCTCCTCTATTTTTCCCTCATAACATTTTTTAAACAAATCAAGTTTCCCTTCGAACTTGCATTTTTCTTTTTCAACTTCAACCAACAGAAGTTTTTTTGTATCCTCTTTTTCGGACTCCCTCGATTCCACATCTTGAATCGCATCTCCGCAGCGTTTAATCTCATCTTCGCAATGTTTAATCCGCTTCTTTATTTTTTTGTATTTCTCTGTTAGCTTCGTGTTTTCCGCTCTAAGAACGGTGATTTCCTTTTCCATACCCTCTTTTTTCGATTTCAAAGCTAGATTTTCCTTTTTTAAGCGATCCACTTCCTTCTTGGAAGGGTTTAGTGCCATGCTGTCTGTTTTTTTTGAAATTTCTTTCATTCTGCATTCTCCCATTCTTTGCGTAGTGAATAAACAGTCCAATTGCCATCAGCTTTACCCCCATCTTGCCTCAAAAACCTAATAGAAGGAGGCGGTAGCTTGTAGTCCTGAGCCATACGCTTCCTGATGCCGTCGAGTGTGGCATCGCTACGCGCACAGCGTTGACGAATCGGACGCCTAGAGCGTTCAGCTAGTGGTGTTTCATCCTCATCTTCCTCCTCTTCTGGTTCGAAGAATTCGTTTACCCATTCGGCGCAGTGTCCTTTTTGTGTGGCCATGAAATAGACCGGCTCCCCATCGCGGAATACGATTTTGAAGACCACGCCAGCATGCATCGCTCGTAGAAAATCGGGCCAATTTTCCTTCGCGTCCTGTGTACGTACTCGAATGGCTCTGATTGGACGAACATTAATGCGCAAGATGAACGCGTTCTTCCCCGAAGTTCGGATGGTAATCGAACTTCCTGTCGCAGACACCTGACGACAAGCGGACCGAAACACAGTCTTGAGTTTCTGACTGTCCAGATCGTTGGGAATTGATTTTGCGATACGTGGCATGGGTTTCCTTTTAAACGAATTTCGGTAAATGATAACAAACACATCATAGATGTCAATAGATAATATGATTCATATTGATTACCGATGATTCCTGCATGTTAACACTAGGCCCGGGCGTAACAGGCGTAAGCCGTATTGCGCCGAATCGGTAAAAAGAAGAACTGAGGCAAGTCATGCCTTTTGCCATGGGAAACTTGTTTTTTTGTGCTGGTTCCCAAGCTCCAGCTTCAAAGCCATTAACTTAACGATTTTTCCGTTCGCCCTGAGCTTGTCGAAGGGTGAACGGAAAATCCAACTCATTGGTGTTTAAGCCGTTCATGGTTCGACAGGCTCACCACGAACGGCTTAAGTTAATGGCTTTGAAGCTCCAGCTTGGGAACCCTTGTCCTACAAGCCCTGGCTTGCCGTGCAGCGGGAAGCAGGAGCTTCTGAATCCGCATTCCCAAGCTGGAGCTTGGGAACGAGTTAAAATATCCGTAGGAGTACTCCATGGGCGCGACAGTTTGTGCCGCCGCCACATTAATTCGCGGGCATGGCCCGCTCCTACGCTAAACCGATAGGCGATGAGAAGATGCCATCCTGAAGTTCCTGCGCAATGCGCCTTTGCTGTAAAATAATTGGTATTCACCCCAATCCCTAGGCATCCTGCCCATTTGAAAGCCGTCAGCATTAATTCACTCCACATCGCCATCTTCACCGACGACCCCGGTTGGCACGGGGCCAGGCTTAAACGCGCCTTTGCCGCTCGCGGCTTTGACTCATCTTATGCGTCCCTCACGGCTTGCCAGTTGAATCTGGACGGCAACGGCCCGCCCATCAACATCCCAGGCTTTGCCGACTGTTTGCCGGAAGGTGCATTCGTGCGCGGCATTCCGGGTGGCTCGCTGGAACAGGTGACGTTCTATTTGGATATATTGCACGGTCTTAAACTGCTCGGAATCCCGGTTTACAACGATGCCAGCGCCATTGAGCGCACGGTGGACAAGGGCATGACTAGCCTCTTGTTAAGGCACGCGGGCCTTCCCACACCGCCCGCCTGGGTGGTGGGCAATCGCGTAGACGCGCTGGCCCTGGCTAAACGTGAGATGGAAAACGGCCATCAAGTCGTCAGCAAGCCCCTCTTCGGTTCGCAAGGCGAGGGATTGCAACGCCACGAAAAGCTTGAAGACTTGGCGTTTCTGGCTGAAAGCAACGGCGTTTACTATTTGCAGCGGTTTGTCCATTGCGGCGAACAATCACACGATTTTCGGGTGTTTGTCATCCGTGGAAAGACCGTGGCGGCGATGCGCCGTTACGGCAAAACCTGGCTCAACAATGTCGCCCAAGGCGGGCGTTGCGAGCCGGTGAGGCTGGGTGACTTGCTGCTGTGCAGGCTCGCCGAGGACGCGGTGAAAGTGGTCGGCATGGCTTATGCAGGTGTGGATATCATCCGCGATGCGCAAGGCCGCTATACCGTCATCGAGGTCAACAGCGTACCGGCTTGGAAAGGTCTGCAAAGCGTCAGCGAAGTCATCATAGCCGACTTGTTGGCGGACGATTTTCTGTCCCTGTGCGCAACTCATCCATCCCAGACGCAAGCAGGGGCGACTTGATGCCCATAACCCCGGAAATGTTGCAACAAGCCTATCTGGAAGCCTGCGAAGCCGAATTGCAGGCCTTCAAGCCGGGCAATGTCAGCATTCATTCGGAAGGCCACGGCATGACGGTGGCAGAATTCCGCCTCAGTGCCAAAGCCAGTGCGCCACATCTCTGCGACCCGGCACTATCCCTGGGCGAGAAAATCTTCCAAGCCATTGCCTCGACCCGAAAGGCTGTCGGCTGCAACACCAATCTAGGCATCGTGCTGCTGGCCGCCCCAATGATGGAGGCTTGCTTGAATAGCGCAAAGGGTACGGCGCTGCGGGAAAATTTGCGGCAAGTGCTGGACCACACCACAAGGGAAGATGCCGACTGGGTTTATCGAGCCATCCGCGTTGCGTCGCCTGGAGGCTTGGGTGAATCTGCGGAAGAAGATGTCCGCTCGACACCCACCGTGACGCTTCTGGAAGCCATGAAAATCGCCGCAGACCGGGATCGCATCGCTTGGCAATATACTAATTACTACACAAATGTTTTTGATTTGGCAATTCCAAGTTATCATAGCTGGCTGAGTCTATGGGGTGATGAACAGTGGGCGACTGTGGCCGTGTTCACGGGTTTGCTTTTGGCGTTCCCGGATAGCCACATAGTGCGCAAGTTTGGAGCCCGATTCACCAGGATGGTGGCGGACAGAATGACGCTGGTCGAGCAAGCGTTGACCGTTACCGGTAGCCCCGGGCAAGCCATGCGGGTTCTTCGGAAGGTGGACGCCGAGTTCAAGTCAGCCGGGATCAATCCCGGCACGACTGCAGACCTAACGGTGGCCTGTATTCTAGCGGTGAGGCTGGACAGGCTACTCAAGGCTAGCTAATCATCCGGTTTGCGGGTCTAGCTTTAAGCCAAATTAAAGACATTGTGTTTTTCTTAAAATTTCGATGAAGACTGAGTCAATGTCGTTGACTTTAAAATCCTGACCATTTTTAAATTACAAGAGGAGAAGCAAATGGCGAAAATCAATAAATTGCTGATAGGCGAATCTTTGGTGGGTGATGGCAATGAAATTGCCCATATCGACCTGATCATGGGTCCCCGTGGAAGCAGCGCGGAAACGGCCTTCGCCAACGCCTTGGTCAACAACAAGGATGGCTTCAGCACTCTGCTGGCCGTTGTTGCGCCGAACTTGGCAGTCAAGCCAAACACCATCCTATTCAACAAAGTCACCATTAAAAACGGCAAGCAGGCCGTGCAAATGTTCGGCCCTGCACAGCGCGGTGTCGCCTTGGCGGTTGCCGATTCCGTCGAAGATGGGACCATCCCTGCCGACGAAGCAGACGACATTTTCATTTGCGTAGGTGTTTTCATCCACTGGCTGGCTGAAGACGACGCGAAGATTCAAGACTTCAACTACAAAGCCACCCGCGAAGCCATCAAGCGCGCCGTTGACGGCACACCGACGGCAGCCCAAGTGGTTGCCCAGAAAGGCTCAATCAAACATCCCTTCGCCCCCAACTAAAAGCGAGTGCCGGGATGGAAGTGTTGCCCCTCTCCGGGGCAACCTTGCCCACCCATTCGATAGCCCATGGAATCCGGCGATCTGCCATAAGAATCAAGCATAGCCCCGCAACACTGACGGGTCCAAGGCTCCCGAATGCAGGGCGCTGGCGAGCAGTACACCGCCAATGCCCAATCCATCCAGCCGTATCAAATCATCTGCGTTTCTGACCCCCCCCGCCGCGATAATATTTTTTTCAGGCCAACGCGCCCGAAATCCTTCCAAACGCTCGAAATCCGGACCCTCGTTAGCGCCTACGCGGGAAAGACTCATTATAATGATCGTGTCGGGCCAGAAAGTGGAATCTTCGAGCAAGCATTCATCCCCCAGCAAGCCCTCCCCCATGAAATCCAGCGAGAGGATGAATTCCTGGCCTAGGCCTGGCAAGAACCCCAGGCGTTCGCCAACCAATGACTCGCTGCCGATGACAGGCACGCCGTTCGCCAAGGGGGCTGGCAGACCCGTCGGCGGGATGCCCCGGTCTATCCAAAAGTGCAACCGGGGATAATCCCGTTGCAAGCAATCCAGCAATGCCTGATGATTGCCTTCTCCCATTAACGCGTCCAGATCGGCAACGTAGAGGGTTTTGAAACGATGCAAGCCCAACAGCCCATCAATGACAGCGCGGGGGGAAGACCCACTGCACAGGGGGGTTTGCATGGGCCTGTAACTATCGCGTCGCCCTTTCCTGGCGTGGACGACGCATCCCTTCAGCAGATCGATCACGGGTATTATTTGCACGAGGAACACTCTTGAAAATCTTGGTATTGGAATATATTACCGGCGGAGGGATGCGCCGGGAAGACATCCCCCATTCTTTGTCGATCGAGGGGGAGATGATGCTGAACGCACTCGTTGACGATCTTCTGGCGCTGTCGATGGGCCTGGAATTGGTTGTATTGCGCGATGACCGCCTTCCCCTGCTGCCTCATGATGGCATAAAAAACGTCATGGTGGGTGTCACTGACACGTTTATGACAGCATGGACACACTGGATCAGCCGTTGTGACGCCGCTTGGCCCATCGCCCCGGAAACTGGCGGTATTTTAGAACAGCTTTGCCTAGACGTGGAAATCGCAGGCAAAGCACTATTGGCTTGCCCATCCGTTGCCGTCCGCCTCGCCGCGAGCAAGCTGGCTACCGTCAGGCGATTGGCTGAATCCGGCCTGCCGGTGGTTGAAACCGTTGCCATGGACGGATGCCATTTACCAACGGGGAACGCCTTCGTGGTAAAACCAGACGATGGCGTGGGTTGCGAAGGCATTGCCGTCATTCGGGAACACGGCCAATTGCAAGCGCATGCCAACACGGAAGGCTTAATCGTCCAACCCCTGCTTGAAGGCGAACCCGCGAGCCTTTCCGTTTTGTTCGCCAGCGGCAAGGCGCGGTTGTTAAGTTGCAACCGGCAATCGATTGAACGGGCCGGTGATGGTTTCATCTTGAAGGGGTGTGTTGTCAATGCCTTTCCCGATGCTGACGGAAGCATGCAAGTGCTCGCCGAAAAAGTCGCCCTGGCCATGCCCGAACTCTGGGGCTACGCAGGCATCGACTTGATGATGACTGAAAACGGGCCAGTCATTCTTGAAATCAATCCCCGCCTGACGACTTCCTATGCCGGCCTGCGCCTTGCGACGGGCGAAAATCCTGCGGGTTCGGTGCTAGATCTGTTAAAAACCGGCCAATTGCCAGCTTATTCCACCCAGACGGGCAAACCTATGAGAATTGATATTGTGAAATCCTGCGATGATTGACTTCGTTGGCTGGGACATCGGCGGCGCCCATGTCAAGGCTGTGGCACTGGCAGGGGAAGAAATAGTCTCAGTCGTCCAAAAACCCTGCCCACTGTGGCTGGGGCTGGGTCATTTCCACGATACCACCCGTGCCATCCTCAAAGAGTTGAAGTTAGAACCCGCTTGCCGCCATGCCATCACCATGACCGGAGAATTGGCGGATGTTTTCGCCAATCGCGTGGAAGGTGTTTTCAGCTTGCTGCGGGCATTCTGTGAACATGTGCCATTTGAAAACATCTTGGTTTTTGCCGGGCCGCTTGGCTTTCTGTCCGTCCATCAGGTGCAAGCCAAAGATGTGGCGGCCATCGCCTCGGCCAACTGGCTCGCCACTGGCCTCTATGCGGCTTCCAGGCTCGACCAGGGCTTGCTTATCGACATAGGCAGCACCACTTCCGATCTTCTAGTCTTGCACCCCGGCGAAGTTCTAACGCGGGGCCACACCGATTATCAGCGGCTTCGCCACGGCGAGCTGCTCTATTGCGGAGTGGTTCGCACCTCTTTGATGTCCCTAACCAAACTGGCACCTTTTGAGGGCGAATGGATCGGTCTGATGGCCGAACATTTCGCCACCACGGCGGATGTCTACCGGCTGACGGGGGAATTGCCCGGACACGCCGAACAGTCACCTGCGGCGGATGGCGGGGAAAAGACGGACATGGCCAGCGCCCGGCGCATTGCCCGGTTGCTTGGGCGTGACGTGGAGTCATCCACAATTAGGGCATGGAAAGTGCTTGCATCTTATTTTCGTGAACGGCAGTTGGAAGGTCTGATGGAAGCCAGCATGAGGCAATTGTCACGCGGGCTGTTAGATGGCGACGCACCACTAATCGGTGCTGGCGTTGGACGCTTTCTAGTGCAAGAATTAGCACAAAGACTAGGACACACTTACTTGGATTTCGCCGACTTGCACCCAAACGCCTCACCCACTTCAGAATTTCACCTGGCCGATTGCGCCCCCGCCTTGGCGGTTGCCTGTTTGGCGAGGCAATCCCATGTCTGAAACCAAGCCCAAAACCGAAGAACTGCCTTATTTTGAAGACAGCGCCGCGCTGTTCATGCCTTGGGCCGATCGCCCTTGGGCAGTGTTCCTAGACAGCGGCTTCCCGCATAGTCGCCAAGGCCGCTTTGACATCATTGCGGCCGACCCCCTATGCACCTTGGTGACCCGGGGCAATCTCACCGAAATCCGCCAAGGTGAAAATATAAGGTTTTCTCCCGGCGACCCGTTCGAACTGGTCAAACAGGCGCTTGGGGACAGCGTGGAAACAGATTCGCGCCTGCCCTTTTACGGCGGGGCCATCGGTTATTTCGCCTATGATCTGGCGCGTCGCTTGGAAAAACTGCCCGCCATTGCCGCCGATGAAGAAAACATTCCTGACATGGTGGTCGGGATTTACGATTGGGCGGTGGTGGTGGACCATATGGAACGCCGGACTTGGTTGGTTGGCTTGGGGCGCGACCCGGCAACCCTCGTGCGCTGGCCGCATTTGTGCCATGGCTTCAGCCAAATCCCGATCATCAATTGGCCCCACGAAGGCTTCAGAGTGCTGGAAGAAACGCAGTCCAATATGGATCGCGCCCTTTATTCCGGGGCTTTCCGCCGTATCCAGCATTACATTCATGAGGGCGACTGTTACCAAGTGAATCTGGCGCAACGCTTCTCCGCCCGATGCCAGGGTAGCCCGTGGACCGCCTACGAAACCCTGCGCCACATCAATCCGGCCCCGTTCAGCGCCTTCCTGAATTTCCCCACCGTGCAGATATTGAGTTCATCGCCCGAACGCTTTCTAAAAGTCACCGACGGCGTGGTGGAAACCAAGCCCATCAAAGGCACGCGCCCGCGTTCGCCGAACCCGGAAGAAGACATGTACAGTCTTCAGGCACTGCAAGAAAGCCTCAAGGACAGGGCGGAAAACCTGATGATCGTGGATTTATTGCGCAATGACATCGGCAAGAACTGCCAACCCGGATCGGTGCATGTGCCGCGTTTGTTTGCCACCGAAAGCTACGCCACCGTCCACCACCTCGTCAGCACGGTACGCGGCAAGTTGGTTCCGGGCCATCACGCCTTGGATTTGTTGCGCGGCTGCTTCCCCGGCGGGTCCATCACCGGCGCACCGAAGATTCGCTCCATGGAGATCATCGAAGAATTGGAACCGCATCGGCGCGGGGTTTATTGCGGTTCCATCGGCTACATCGGTTGCGATGGCAACATGGACAGCAACATCGCCATCCGCACCCTAGTCCATTCCGACCATCTCATCCGCTTCTGGGCGGGCGGCGGCATCGTCGTCGATTCGGACGTGGAGCGGGAGTACCAAGAGTGCTACCACAAAGCCGCCGCGATGTTGACTTTGCTCAATCATTTCAAGACTAGATAGTTCTATTGCTGGCCGCAATGCACAGAGACGCGCCCGACCTAAAATGCTGACAATATCTGACTAGCCTTCAACGCAATGGAAGGCTTTTCTTAGAGGAAACCACGGGCCATGCTACAAGAAAAGATCATTGATGAAATCAAACATATACCTACAGATAAGCTGGCTGAGGTCTACGACTTGGTGCATTATTTTCGGCTAGGCTTGCAGCATGAAAAACAATTGCATAAACCGCTGACTCAGCGACCCATAGGCTTGGCGAAAGATATTTTTCAAGTGCCAGCCAGTTTCTTTGAACCATTGGATGATGAAACACTGGATGCGTTTGAAGGTAAATAGATGAAAATCCTGCTGGATACTTGTGCCTTCCTTTGAGTGATGCCAGAGAATTGAGCGAAACGGCGAAGGTACTATTTAGGGAAAATATCTGTAAATATCTTTTCTGTGTAGGCAACGAGTAAAAATAAGCTCACTGCCTATTAATTCCAGCCCTATCCTATAATCACCTATACGAATACGATAAAAAACATCATAGCCTTGAAGTTTCTTTACGTTTTTAATCTCGACGAAAGTTTCGGCGTTTTTGCATTCAATAATAAGTTCTTTGACTTTAAGCAGCAACTTGCCATCTTTAATATTGCGCAAGTCTTTGGCAAATTTTGATTCAAATCTTATTTTCACTGTGACGCGCCATCAATAATAGAAAAAATCTCATCTTCTGGTACAAATTCATTTTTTCTGCCTTCAGCGATAGCATTCGCCAAGCCAACGTCTTCTAAAGCCTCCAGCACAATTTCGTATAAAACGGTTCTCTTTGTCTTCATAAGCTCCACCATCACCTCGGTAAGTAGCTCTTTGGTTTTTTCATCACTTATTGAAAGTTCCATGATTTATCTCGCAGATATTAAATTTAATTCTAAGGTGGGCAAATGATAGAACCGTTTGCCCACACTACCGGGGTGCCTCGCAAATCCAAGAACGTTCAGTGTCATGATTGATGGGCAATGATCGCTTGTAGTGCCATTATGGATGAATTATTGGATGTTCATTCGAATGAATATGAAAACCGTGTAGATTGGGCAATGGCTCTGTCTTTGCCCTACATCATCATTCGTCGGGTACAAAGAGACGCGCCCGACCCCCGACCCCCGGCCTACAAGTCTACATTTTCGACTCAATATGCGCCAGAGCCGCTCGAACCCTACGATTGCGCTATTATGAAGTAGATCGTCCTTTTTCGTGCGACATCTTAGCTATTTCTGCCCCACCACAAACCCCGCCAAGCTTTTCAATTCTCCCGGTTTGAGTGTAGGAAATGGCGGCATGGGAATATCACCCCAACGACCTGAACCCCCTTTGGCTATGAATTCCGCCAGCTTGTCCATCGCCTTAGGGTCGTCTTTATAGCGGGTGGCAATGTCTCGATAGGAAGGGCCGACCAGTTTCTTGTCTATGGCATGGCAACTCAGGCAGGCGTTTTGATCGAGCAATACCTTGACATCGGCAATAATCGGAGTGATTGTTGCCAGTGGCTGGGTATACGGTTGAATGCCAGTAACCTGTGCGGGCTTCCCTGAATAGCTTGCGGCGAGATAAGCCCCAATCAGTTTCACCTCGTCATCGGTGATCGGCGCACCATAGGCATGCTGCATTTTGCCGACCTCGGCCGTCCATTGGGCTTCACTCATGCCAGGCGGCTGATATTCAATGTAATCCGCCGAGTGGCAGATGGCGCATTTTTGCAATGCCAAGGCGTACCCCGGCGTATCGGATGGCCTTAGTTTGACAGTTTCCGCTGGAAGCTTGATAGTGAGCGGTTCGGACAGGGCAACCGATGCGAATGCACACAGGGCAACAAACCCGACAGTTTTTAACCCGATTAGAATGAGGTTGCAGCTATCCGTCATTCCGGCATGGATTGCCGGAATCCAGATTGCAGGAATACACCTAACGCCGCCATCCATGGAGCCTAGGTTCCGGCAGTCCATGCCGGAACGACGGTATTTTGCATTTGGCTGAAACAACTTGCCAATCAAAATTTTAAATAGGTTTAAACGCTTCATGGCAAACTCCTAAACGACGAATACGGAAATGGTTTCTATGGCGTTATGTGCATAGCCACCTGGATTCCACAGGCCCGAGGCAGGCTGTTCTTCCCCAAGGCGATTACGCGCACGAACTTGCAGCGCCACCTTGCCTTTGCTCTGAGGTTTCCAATGGGTGCGCCATTCGCGAAACGAGTATTTGCCCAAGTCTTCGCCTAATGTCGCGGCTTGCCAATGTTGTCCGCCATCGTCGGATATTTCCACTGCACTAATCCCCGAGCCACTGTCGAAGGCGATACCTTGCAAAGCCACTGGATTACCCAAAGGCAGGCTTTCACCCCCGCGCAGACTGGTAATGAAAGAACGGATTTTTAATTGGGTGATAGGCCGCATCTTATCAGGGTTTGAGCCGGCAGGAATGCACTGGCAGTCATTGTCCGGCACCCGATAGGCGGTTTTCATGAAGAAACCGTCAAAGTCATGACCGATCACTTCGATCTCGCTCAGGTGCTTAACCCAATAAGTGCCGAAATAGCCCGGAACGATCAACTTAATGGGATAGCCATTGAGGAAGGGTATGTCCGCGCCGTTCATCGCCCAGGCAATCATAGTCTCGCCATTCAAGGCCAGATCAATATCGAATGCTTTGACAAACTCGGGGGTTGCGGGCAGAACCGCATGATCCAGACCACGCACGGTAACCTGTTTCGCGCCCGCTTGCACACCGGCCTGTTCGAGCACCTTTTTGAGCGGTATGCCCGTCCATCGCGCATTGCCCATGGAACCATTGCCGAGTTGTGCGCCAAACACCCTAGGCGACACGAAGCCACGGCTATTGCCGGAACATTGATTGACGGCGACAATCTCCACCGGATCGCCCATGCCTTGCAAGTCCTTGAGGCTCAACGACAAGGGTTTGTCCACCAAACCGCCGACCTTCAAACGGTGCAGCCCCGCATCAATTGACGCGGGGATGTTGGGCATATGGTAACGGACGAAGAAAGCGTCGTTGGGCGTCAAAACCCCTTCCTTGAATACCGCGAAGGGCATTTCAAGGTGCGGGGGACGCGCCGTGACCAGCATCAGCGGGCGTTTCTGCGGGTAGGCAATCAACTCCCTCGTGCCATTGCCGAAAGCCAGGGTTTCGGTATCGGCCTGGCTACGCAGGGGCGCGAAGGCCAAGCCTACCGCTGCGATGCCCATGCCTTGGAGGAATTGCCGACGCTGGACTTTATTACGCTCATCATGCAAGTTCATAGGATGCCTCATTCGCTAAAAATAGATGGTTGTGTTTCGTAACCCCGGTAGTTCGCATTGGCCTAGCGTCCCATGCCGGAGGGTTGTTCGGATACCCGGCGAAATCCGCGCCGCTACGCGCATTGCGGTTCTGATAATAGCACCATCAAACCCAAATCACACTGGCCTTATCGGCCCGGATGCCTTTGCCACCGCCTCCAACGCCGCGGTTGCGCGTGCCATTGTTTGGGCAATGATTGGACGGTGTGGGGTGTATTGGCGTAAGGTAATGCACAGAATGGCCGTAGCGAATTTGTAAATAGGCGGGATTACTGATGAAACCGACTGGATTATGGGTGGTTAAGCTTGGCGGAAGCCTGGCGGGTTCTCCCCGTCTAAGCCCATGGCTGGAAGCATTAAGTCAAACCAGTGCCGTCATTGTCCCCGGCGGGGGTCCGTTCGCCGACAGGGTTCGACAGGCACAAGCCCGCTGGCATTTCGACGACATCACCGCCCATCACATGGCTATTGTTGCGATGCGGCAGTACGGCAGGATGTTGGTCGGGCTTTGCCCTAAATTACTGGCGGCTACCCGTTTGGAGGATTTGGCCAGGCTGCAAAACCAAGCCGTGGTGTGGTTGCCAAGCCCTGGAATTTTGGACGCAGCGGGCATACCGGCAACCTGGGACATCACTTCTGACAGCCTCGCCGCTTGGCTGGCCGGGCAGCTTCATGCCGAAAATCTGCTGCTGGTCAAATCGGTGGCCGAACTTGACGAACCTACCGACAGGTTGCGCGAAATACCTTTCGCAGAGGCGGCGGACGCGGGTTGGATCGATCTTGCCTTCGACCGCTATGCCATGAACCAATCCTTCCAAAGTTGGCTATGCGGGCCGGGGGGACATGCCATGCAGCCCCAAGCATTCACCGAACCCGGGCGAATTTTTACGTTGCTACGAAAATAGTGACTGTAACGCCAACGCCCGGATAGAGAATTTTTGGCGACTTGTCCTGTCCATAAGCTAACGGCGCTAATATTGCCAAAGCCAATTAAACACTAACCATCGAAACCTAAACATGACCAACCCCTTGCTTGAAACCTATAACCTACCGCCATTTTCGCAGATCAAACCCGAACATGCCGTCCCTGCCATCACCCAAATTTTGGCCGACAACCGGCAAACCATCGCCGAACTGTTGCAACCCGGCAAGACCTACACTTGGGCCAATCTGGCGGAACCCTTGGAAAATTTGGAGGACCGGCTCAACAAGGCTTTTTCGCCCGTGGCCCATCTCAACTCCGTGGTCAACAGCGACGAACTCCGTGAGGCCTACAATGCTTGCTTGCCCTTGCTGACCGATTACACCACCGAATATGGTCAGAATGAAGACCTGTACCGCGCCGTCCAAGCACTTGCCGACGGGCCTGAATACCCGAAGCTGAACGAAGCCCAGCGCAAAATCATTGACAACGCCTTGCGAGATTTCCGCCTATCCGGCGTCGCCCTGCCAATTGAACAAAAAGAACGCTTCAAGGCCATCGCGCTGGAACTCTCCCGCCTGACCAGCCAATTTCAAGACAACCTGTTGGATGCCACCAACGGTTGGAGCAAACACATTGAAGACGAGGTGCTGCTGGCAGGCATTCCCGAAACTGCGCGCATCGCCGCCCGTGAATGCGCCGAACGCGACGGCAAGGCCGGTTGGGTGTTCAATTTGGAATTCCCCTCCTATTACGCCATCATCACCTACGCCGACGACCGCGAATTGCGCCGCGAGTTCTACACTGCCTACGCGACACGGGCTTCCGAGCTAGGGCCGAATGCCGGGAAGTGGGACAACACCGAACTGATGGAGAAAATCCTTGCCCTGCGCCACGAAGAGGCCCAATTGCTGGGTTTCGCCAACTTTGCCGAACTGTCGCTTGCCACTAAAATGGCCCATTCCACTGACAAAGTGATCCATTTCCTCGAAGACTTGTCCAGCCGGTCCCTGCCCGTCGCCCGCAAAGATTTGAAAGACTTGCGTGCCTTCGCCCACCAACAGCAGGGGCTGGACGACTTGGAATCTTGGGATTTGGGTTACTACTCGGAAAAACTTCGCCAGCAAGCCTACGCACTGTCGGAGGAGGAAATCAAACCCTATTTCCCGGCAACCAAGGCCGTCCCCGGCATGTTTGAAGTCGTGCAGCGGCTTTATGGACTGAACATCAGCGAAGTCGAAGGTGTGGATGTGTGGCATCCCGATGTGAAGTTTTATGAAATTCGCGACCGGGCCAATGCCATACGCGGCTATTTTTATCTCGATCTTTACGCCCGCCCGAAAAAGCGCGGCGGCGCGTGGATGGACGAGTGCGCCACCCGCCGCAAGTTAAATGGCCATACCCAATTGCCGGTGGCTTTCCTTACCTGCAATTTCACCCCGCCCGCAGGAAACGACCCGGCCTTGTTGCGCCATGAGGAAGTATTGACCCTGTTCCATGAATTCGGCCACGGCCTGCACCACATGCTGACCCGCGTGGATCACCTTGGCGTGTCCGGCATCCACGGCGTTCAATGGGACGCGGTGGAATTGCCTAGCCAGTTTATGGAGAACTTCTGCTGGGAACGGGAAGCCTTGGATTTGATTTCCGGTCATTACCAAACCGGCGAGCCACTGCCGGAAACTCTGTTCAATAAAATGCTGGCCGCACGCAATTTCCAAGCAGGTATGCAAATGGTGCGGCAATTGGAATTTAGCCTGTTTGATTTCCGCATTCACCGCGACTACGAACCCATGCAAGGCGGTCGGGTATACCCCATACTTGACGAGGTTCGCAAACAAACGGCAGTGTTCATCCCGCCCGCCTTCAACCGCTTCGCCCATAGCTTCTCGCATATTTTCGCCGGCGGGTATGGTGCGGGCTATTACAGTTATAAATGGGCGGAAGTATTGTCCAGTGACGCTTATGCCTTGTTTGAAGAAAACGGTGTTTTCGATGCCATCATCGGTCAGGCATTTTTGGAGAAAATCCTCGAACGCGGTGGAAGCCGGGACGCGATGGAGTTGTTTGTGGACTTCCGGGGCAGGGAGCCTCAAATAGATGCTTTGTTAAGGCATAATGGAATAGTGTTTGAGAGTTAGGGAAGCGCTTGTAGGGCGGATACAGGGATGTGATCCGCCTGACGGGAACGGATCGGCCAATTTCCGGCGGTATATGTGCATGGTTCCGCCGTTGTTTGTGGCGGAAGTTTAGGCTGCCCTTAAAATGCGTTCCTCAGTCAAAGCAGGGAGTTCCACAGGGGCAAAAAACGACTCAGGGTACAGGTAGTCATCACCTGATTCATCAATGATGCGAATCTGACCATGCTTTGCGGCATCTTCGTCGGGTAAAACTTCGTAAAGCTTCCTCACTTCTAAAGATGCAGCATATTCATCGTTATCTACACAAACAACAAAATAGTGATTTGCCATGTTTACTAATCCAAATAGCGTTTAATTTTAACTTCTCGCTTGCCAATGCCTGTGGCTTCATACCAATGTATCTCGGCAAGGCGTATTGCCCCATCCGACAAGCGCACTGTCGCAATACCTTTGCGCTTTCTCCAATTGGCAATTCCGTATTGCCTCCTAAGCCTCCCAACTTCCCGAATTTCAGAACCATGGGCAAAAGTTTCTATGTTTTGAATTTGCCCAAGAACTTCAAAAAACATGGCAACCCTGCTACCCAATTGAGTTTTAAAACCTAACGCTTGCGTTCAGCGCCCTGCGCGGATGTATCGCACCGGTGCGCTGGAACGGACGGTTAGGCGAAGATTTACGCGATTGATGCAGTTCGTTCCTCACCGCGTCCTACGGGCTATTGCGCTTTACCGCGTTGACATCGTAGGATGTGCCGACGAAGGAGGCGCATCATTCGCGAGTGATGGGCTTCGCAAGTTCAGCCCATCCTACGGCCCTAAGGTGATTCCTGAGAAAGAGCATCCCATAAAGAATCTGATCCGTAGAAAAAAAATGAGTCCACGAAAGACACGAAAAGCACGAACAAAGGCAAGATTCGTTCGTGCCTTTCGTGTTTTTCGTGGACGATTCTTTTGCGCTGGTTCCCAAGCTCCAGCTTCAAAGCCATTAACTTAAGGATTCTCGGAGCGCCAAGCCCCAGCTTGGCCTTGGGTTGGCCGACGCCAAGCGGGGGCTTGGCGCTCCATCAATGTCCATTTTCGCATTCGAGGCAAAGCTCGGCTTTCTTAACTTAATGGCTTTGACGCTGGAGCGCGGGAACCAGATCGGAGCTAGAATTCCCCGCATTATTACGCTTCGCTTCATGCGGGCTACATTTTGTTCGTGCCTTTCGTGTTTTTCGTGGAC
>CAIODU010000277.1 GCA_903857165.1 uncultured Methylococcaceae bacterium
GTCCGCCGCGCCATCTGGGCTGGCAAGTATTTCGTCAACTCCAAAACCGGCAGCGACCGGTTGGAATTATCTTGCCGTGACTGGGATGCCTTGCTGGATCAACTCGCGGCGGTGGCTTAAAAAGGCCAAAGTCGAGCTAAGGTGATTCCCAATAATGAATCCACCAAAAGAATCGTCCACGAAAAACACGAAAGGCACGAACGAATCTTGCTTTTGTTCGTGCTTTTCGTGCTTTTCGTGTCTTTCGTGGACTCTATTTTTTTCTACGGATCAGATTCTTCATGGGATGCTCTTTCTCAGAAATCACCTAAGCTCACACAAATCCTGCCAATAGGACAATTCAGGCTTCGCGCAGAGAGTTTTGGCGAATTCAAAAGCCGCCTCCAAGTTGGCTTGTGCGGCAGGGCTTAAACCTTCGCCTAGCTCGAAACGCTCGCCACGGATGCTGAGCATGAAGGCAGGCGGCGGCAGGCGGTGGTTGATGTCTTGGTAAACCTGCAACACCGCCGAAGGGCTCATCGCGTGGGTGGTGTAGCTGCGGTCGCTTTCGGGAATTAGTTGCGTGAATGCAAAAGGCGGCTGACACGTCAGGTGGGCATCAATGAACAAGGCCAATTCACGCCCATCCAAGTCCAGTGCGTGTTCGACTTGAAGTTGGAAATCGGTGAGGCATTCGATGCCGGGAAGCTCTAGTTCTTGCAGCTTTTCCAGCAGCAAGGGACCTAGGGCATCGTCGCCACGGCTAGGGTTGCCGTAGCCGAAGATCAAGAGTGTTGGATTATTTGGCAATGGTGTTAGTTATGTGTGGTTGCTGGTTCCCAAGCTCCTGCTTGGGAACGGGTACAACGTGCAGGATACTAGCCCAGATGAAGCTTGGCACAATACGGGATTTAGCAGCTTCGATCATCTAGGAGTATGCTCCGCTTCGTCCGGGCTACGCTGGCTGTTAAGGGTTTCTTGAACTAGCTGGCGGCGGGGACTTCCCACAATCCGAAACCCTAAAGCCCGACAGTGCGATTCTGCCGCTTGGGAGTAAGCAAGCAAATTATTATGGTATAGTTCGGCGAGTCGTTCACGGGTGGCATGGATTTCATCAACGATAGGGTCATGCCATGGCTGAGTTGTATTCACGGAAGAACCTCCATTAACTCGAAAGGGGTCACTAACTCAGGAAGCTTGTATCCTTGTTAACCAGTCTATGCGGTTAATTCCAGACGACGCTCAATACGGTCAAGGCGGCTCTCAAATTTGTCGATGCGACTATTCATGATGGCTATATCCGTATGAATTCCTGCCATCTGGCTTTCGATGGAACTTAACCGAAGGCGTACCGATTCAAATTGCTCGTCCATCTTGATGCCTTGCGCCTTAACTTCATTGCGCAGCAACTTGAGGTGTTCTAGGATGAGGTTTTCAACATTGTCAGTCATGAGAGTATTTCGGGAGTGAGTTAATTATGATTTATATACCGATATTTCCAATATCCCGGTTTGCGTCGGCGATGGGCTACAGCAATTATCAGGATATAGTCGGATTCAATTGTGTAAAGTACCGAATAAGGAAAAACAGGGGTTGAACAATGCCTGACATCTTCTTCCAGGATTTTCCATGCCGAGGGTGATTTCAAAAACGCTTAATCGCAGACTCAACGCACTCAATAAATCGCAACTCCAACCCTATTCGCCGTCCAGCATAAAACAAGGCCGCATCCCGATACTCTGCGAGTGCGTCGGGGTGAAACTCATATCTCATTTTTTGCTACGGCTTGTCTAACTTGCAGCAATGCATCATCGCCGGGAACGGTCTTTACCAACCCATTTCGTACTTCATCACGCCGCCGTAAAGCCTCATTAGTCCAAATGTTATGAAATTCATCTTCGCTCAAGGGATCAAGACTCTCTACAAGCCGATCTGCCAATAGAATTCGGGCATCATTCGGCAAGGACAATGCTTGTTCGGCTATTTTTTCAAAATTGGCATTCATTCATCTTATCCTGCTTCACAAATAAAATTAGCCTATGGTAAGGTTGTAGCCTACATGTAGCGAAGCGGAATGCGCTTCGATCATCCCGGATTTCGCTTCGCTTTTTCCGGGCTACGCTGAATTGGGTTAAATTATCCAAGAATCCTTCAAGCTTTTCAGCAAGCCCATAAACTCATCAACGCTCAGTACACTTAACTTTGGAAAAGCTACTATTTTTAGGCAGTTAAAATGCTTATCGTTGCTCACCAAATAATCAGCACCACCAGAAATAGCGCAATCTACAAATTTATTGTCATCTTTATCGACTTCGATCAAATTCCATTTATAAAAAATATCCTGCTTCTGCACATTTGACAGTGTCAACAGCATCTCACTGATATTGGTTGCCACCGTCGCGTTAGATTTTTGGGCAATAATTTCCGTATATTCATTCAAAACATCATTGCTGATGATTAAGTCGAACCGTTTATTCAGTAGGCTGTCGACAATTAGCCTATAAGGTGATTTTTTAGGGATTGAAACTAATAAAATATTAGTATCTAGGACGATTTTCATAGCGAATTATTGGATATCCTCATATGTTCATTCGCCCATTCAACCATCGTGTTTTCATCCCATCCTTGTTGTTCCCAGAGTTTATCCATTTCCCGTGTAGCTTGCTCGGCAAAATAATTGGCGAGCAAATTTCTTATATCGGTCAACTGTTGCTGATTAAGTTGGTAACTAAAAACTTTCAATAACTCCAACTGCAAGTTAGTCAGCTTTTGTGGTTGCATAATGGGCCTCTTGTGCTTATTGTCAGATCATAAAGCGGATGAAGGGAGGTATCCGCCGAATGAAGCGAAATCCATCCATAGGCAACATCCGGCGGAACCCGTCCATGGTTCCGCCTTACGGCCCTATTTGTTCAGCATGCTTTTTCGCCATGGCAAAAACTTCGTCAACACTTTCGTTTTGCCAAAGTGTTTGCTGCCATTCGGTATAATCAAATGACTCACGGTTTATTAAAACAATAAATCTTTCCGCTTCAACAGGCCCCAAACGCTCCCGAAGAGCCTGTATCCCGTCATGACGTATTAGGGTATCACTTCTCATCGGCTATTCTCCAAAAGAATTGCAAAATCTATCGGATTGACAGTTTTTATTTCTGGTAATGACTGGGCTTTTTTTAAAAGAGTACGATCAGTGGTGATGAAACAATCACATTTTGCTTCAACTGCACAAGCCATATGTAAAGCGTCTTTCGATTTGATGCCGGTTTTGGTTGCGATAATGACCCCAAGCTCACGAATGCTGTCCAAAGCGGAGATGTAATGTTTTGACAGTGTTTTCCATTCGGCAATTGCCTCACGGTGATCAGGATACGGATTTGCGCTGTTTTCATAATCCAATATGAATGACCAAACCAGTATCAATTTGCCATCCAGAACAGCATTTTGAATATACAGTTTAGCCTCTGTCTCAAATTTGATCCGATTAGCGGCTTGGGTGTCGTAAGGCCGATTAAAACAGCACATGTCAAGGTATATTTTCATCATCAAAATATGCTATCCGTGACTTCGCACAAAACGCAAGCGACGGGGTTACAAACCCTGTCGCGCTTCGTAATCTTCGTTGGGAGGCAGGAGACTAGGGAAGCGTAACCTCAGCCTGGCCTCCGTCGAACTAGAGTCGATGAAATGCAGGGAATCTATTCCAACTCTTTGCGCCGATATGACATTCTCCAACTTGTCATCTATGAAATACAGTTCCGCCGCGCGGCACTCGAGAGCGGACATGATATAGTTGAAGCAGCGAATATCCGGCTTGGCAAGCCCCATGTCGTAAGACAGAAAGGCACGTTTCACCCGTCGCGTGATTCCAAAGTTGCGATCGAGAGCTTCAAACCACTCCCGCCTAGTGTTGCTAAGCAGGTATACATCCGCTGTTCTCGTGCAGCGATCCAGCAATTCAAAAGCACCACGTATAGGTTTGTAGTTACGCAAAACTGCATCATTCAAGGACTGCCACGCAATATCAGTTGCAAGATCTTTCTGAACTTCCCGCCAAAAACGCGACTCAGAAATGCTGCCGAGATCAAACGGAATTTCCCACCGCTCATAGACTGGACGGATATCTTGAACCGTTCGATTAAGCAATAACGCTAGTTCGTCCGCCGCCGAGTCAAACCCGGGGGACAGCAAAACCCCAAAGACATCGAAAATAATCTTTTTAGTCATTTATGACTTATCAGGGCAATATTTCTGAACCCAGTCGGCGAGAAGACTTGAGCCCGATTGTACATTATTAAAGTGAGCAACCAAAAACTCTGAGTAAGGATTTTCGGCAGTAGTATGGATGATCGGACAGTCACCGCCGCGAAGCTGACAGCCATAGATGGCGGAATAGTAATCCTCGTCTATCTGGATCAGAGATACAGAAGGATAGCTCGGAAACACACGAATATCGATCTTGTCCCGGTGGCTTTTTTCAGATGTTTTCCACAGTACGTACAAAGAGATCAACCGCCGTTCAATGCCAGCGAGACCGGCCTCGAAGGTGTCGGGCTCGCCAAAACCGGATTCGTATCGAAGTCGTACTCCTTCGCTTTTTGGATCCCCCAGTAGAATTTGCAACAACATTTTTTGACTCATATCAAACAGGGAACCCAGATTCGCTCTCTTACCCAGTCGCGCGAACTGTGTTCCAGCTAAATTAAGGACTCGGATAGATCTAGCATCACGATAACGTCTTTGTAACTCCTCGTCATTGAGCGGTTCGACTATGAAACCCCCTGACTTTTTTTGTCGGCTTGGGGGGATATCAAATGCAGCCGCTATTCTCGGCGGACTAAAGCCTGGTGAAAGCACTGCTTGCACTTGCTTGACAACTTCCTTAACCCATATGTTTTTGAAGATTGAAATCGGCTCAAGATCGTATTCGACAACCCGATAGTCTTTTACGTCAAATGGCACGACCTCACCCTTTGCGATTAATAGCACAAGGGGACGGAGGGCCAATTGGGCAACCGCCAGTTCGTAGAAGACGTTAGGGTTGTGACCCGTTAGGACAGCAACACATAGATCGTAATTCAATATGCCGTTGATCAACTGTTCGGTAATTCTGCCAGGCTCATCCATATTGTCGGCACGAATACTGCGAACACCGCATTCGTCGAGTGCCGGCTTGATGATGCATTCCAATACGATGTCTGCATGTTTTCTGACATCCGAGCCTTCGGCGCCGATAGGGCTTATTATGAATCCTGTTTTGGCATCCACGTTGATTCTTGTTGACTTTTCAATCGTTGATCATTGCATTGACCGTTTCAAATTAAGGTCGCAGCCTAGAATCTCGCCATTCAGGCTATTTTGCTGCGATCAGCTGCTAGTGGAGCAATGAGGTATTTCATTGCGCGTATTTTCAAGCAGTTTCGTAGTTCGGGCGCGACTCTTGGCATCCGACAAATTTCGATGTTGGGCAACGATAAAGCAGTTGCCTAACCTACGGCTAACTTAGTGGTCAATCTTCCCATCACTCCCCCTAGTCATCTTGTCTATCTGCGCCCCTTCCGCATCCAGCAATTCCAACTCCAGGGGCATCTTACCTAAAGCATGGGTCGCGCAGGACAGGCAAGGGTCATAAGCACGGATGGCAACTTCCAAATGGTTGAGCAACCCTTCGGTCAGTTCCTTGCCATCCAAATACCTAGCGGCGACGGCGCGTACCGCCTCATTCATGGCTTGATTGTTGTTGGTGGTGGAGACAATCAGATTGGCACGGGTGACGATGTCGTTCTCGTCAATCTGATAATGATGGAACAGGGTGCCACGCGGGGCTTCGATGACACCCACGCCTTCCATGCGTTTCTCGCCCGTGGCCACCAAGTCGTTGCTCAACACATCAGGATCGTTAAGCAATTCCTTGATGCCTTCGGCACTGTAGAGCATCTCGATCATCCGCGCCCAATGGTAAGCCAAGGATTCATGCACCGGCAAGCCTTGGTTTTGGGCCATGAATTCAGCCCGTGCGGCTTCCGCCAACGGGGTGGTGATAAAGTCGCAATTGTTGATCCGCGCCAACGGGCCTACGCGATACCAGCCGTTCTCGCGGCCAAGATCGACGATATAGGGGAACTTCATGTAAGACCAAGAACGCACTTCCTCGCGCAAATACTGGGTGTAATTGCGATAATCCACATGGTCGAAAATGGTCGCTCCCTTTTCGTCCCTGGCCCGCAAGCCGCCATGGTACATATCCAAAGCGCCATCGCCCCGGATGATGCTGAGGAAATTGGACGGGAAGGCACCAAAATGCCGATGATATTCTTCGTTCGATAAGTAAATGCCCTTGATCAAGCCGACGACTTCCTGGGACCAGGAAATCATTTCGTCGATGTCTTTCAACAAATAATCGCGGTCTTCCTTGCTAAGTGCCTTGTTCATGCCGCCGGGGATGGCTGCCGTGCCGTGTACGCGCTTGCCGCTGATGACGCGGATTACTTCTTGGCCGAATTTGCGCAGCTTGACGCCCTTCAGGCCGGTTTCGGCAAACCGTGGGTCCGTCAACACGCTGACGACATTGCGATGGGCGGCGTCATCATCAAAACCGAACAGCAAGTCCGGGGTGGACAGATGAAAGAAATGCAGCGCATGGGATTGCAAGGTTTGGCCCAAGTGCATCAAACGCCGCAGCTTGTCAGCCGCCGGGGTGAGTTGGTCCACGCCCACCAGTTGATCCACCGCCTTGGCCGCCGCCAAATGATGGCTGACCGGGCAGATGCCGCACAAGCGCTGCACCAGCACCGGCAATTCCCAGTAGGGCCGGCCTTGGATGAAGCGCTCGAAACCACGGAATTCAACAATGTGCAGACGGGCCTGCTTGACATGGTTGTCTTCGTCCAGTAACAAAGTCACCTTGCCATGGCCTTCAACCCGGGTGACGGGGTCGATGACGACGCGCTTTAGGTTTTCGGGATTGGCTGCGGTTTCGAGATGTTCGTACATTTTTTTCCCCTGAAGGATAAATTGGGACACTTTAAATGATTCCAATCATACACCAAGCCATGTTCGGTTTACACGGCGCTTTGTTGCACAGACTGTAAAACACTTGCTGTGGATAACTCGCCAATCGGTTAGAATAATGCGTTACCGATTAGAACCGTGAGTTAGACCGCCCGTGTTGCATCTGCATTATTTTGATTTCGAACGCATTCGGCAAGCCGCCCCATGAGCAAACTCTGGAGCCTGTGCATCAGCAAACTTGAAGGCGAGTTGCCCCCACAACAGTTCAACACTTGGATCAGGCCCTTGCAGGCCATGGAAAGCAGTGGCGAACTTAAACTGCTCGCGCCCAACCGATTTGTGTTGGATTGGGTCAAGCAGCATTTTTTCGACAAGATCGAAGAAGTGGTGGCCAACCAAAACATTGAACCCAGGCCCAATATCGTGTTGGAGATTGGCAGTCGGCCAACCGAAAATTCCGCACGCACGGACGGAAGGCCTAACTCAACGAAAAAACCGGCACCGGGCCGCAAAAGCCAGCCCAACAATTTGAACACCGCCTTCACTTTCGACAATTTTGTGGAAGGGAAATCCAATCAACTGGCCAAGGCAGCCTCCCTGCAAGTGACGCAGAATATAGGTCGGGCCTACAATCCCTTGTTCATTTATGGCAGTACCGGCTTGGGCAAGACCCATCTGATGCATGCCATTGGCAACGAAATATTGGCGGGCAATCCCTCTGCCAATATCATCTACTTGCATTCCGAGCGTTTTGTCTCGGATATGGTCAAGGCACTGCAACATAATGCCATCAATGCGTTCAAGGAATTTTACCGCACCGTCGATGCGCTGCTGATTGACGACATCCAGTTTTTTGCCGGCAAGGAGCGCTCTCAAGAAGAATTTTTCCATACATTCAATACTCTGCTGGAAAACAAGCACCAAGTGGTCATGACTTGTGATCGCTATCCAAAAGAAATCAAAGGCTTGGAAGACCGCTTGAAATCCCGCTTCGGTTGGGGGCTGCCGGTTGCGGTGGAACCGCCGGATTTGGAAACCCGTGTCGCCATCCTGATGAGCAAAGCCCAACATGCCGGGGTCGATCTGTCCCCGGAAGTGGCATTCTTCATCGGCAAGCGCATTCGCTCCAATATCCGCGAGTTGGAGGGGGCTTTGCGACGTGTCACTGCCAACGCCCATTTTACTGGCAGGCCCATCACACTGGAGTTCGCCAAGGAGGCATTGCGCGACCTGATTGCCATGCAAGATCGCATGGTCAACGTGGACAACATCCAGAAGACGGTGGCCGAATACTTTAAAATCCGCGTCGCTGACTTGCTTTCCGACAAGCGCACGCGCACGGTTACCCGGCCACGGCAGATTGCCATGGCCCTGACTAAAGACTTGACCAACCACAGCTTGCCCGAAATTGGCCAGATGTTCGGTGGCAGGGATCACACAACGGTGTTGCACGCCACCCGCAAAGTCGTAGAATTGAAAGAAAGCGACAGCAAATTCTTGGAAGATTATTCCAATCTTATGCGCATACTTTCCAATTGACGAGGCATTCCGGCAAGGACGCATAGACTCAAACCATTAAGCAAACGGCCCTTATGAAATTCAAGACCTCCCGAGAAAACCTACTGGTACCCCTACAACAAGTCGTGGGGGTGATAGAAAAACGGCAGACCCTGCCCATCCTGTCAAACGTGCTGATCCGGCTTGCGGATAACCGTCTGGAATTTACCGGAACCGATTTGGAAGTGCAGTTGGTGACCCATTCCGTGACAGAATCAAGCGAAGACGGTGAAATCACCGTGCCAGCCCGCAAACTCCTGGACATCTGCCGCCTTTTGCCCGATGGCAGTGCTGTCAACGTGGAGTGTCGCCAAGACAAGGTATCCATCCACAGCGGGCGCAGCCGATTTAGCCTCGGCACACTGCCCGCCGACAATTATCCGGCTTTCGATGTCAGTGCCCCGGAAGCCGAGCTTACCCTAAGCAGCAAGCTGCTGAAAAAGGCCATGGAAAAGACCCTCTTTGCCATGGCATTGCAAGATGTCCGTTACTATCTTAACGGCTTGCTGCTGGATCTCGACGGACGCTTGCTGCGGGCGGTGGCTTCCGACGGCCACCGGCTGGCACTTTATGAGGAAATGTTGGAAGGCGAGGAATTCGAGCCGCGCCAAGTCATCGTGCCGCGCAAGGGAATAATGGAGCTGTACCGTTTGCTCAGCGACCAAGACGAGCCGGTTACCTTGCAATTCGCCGCAAATAACATCAGTGTCAAGATGGGCGATCTTAGCTTCTCCGCCAAGCTTATCGAAGGTCGCTTTCCCGATTTCCGGCGTGTCATGCCTAGGGATATTACCAAAGTCATCACCCTTGACAAGGAAACCTTCAAAGCCGCCCTGACTCGTGTGTCAGTCCTGACCGCCGAGAAAATCAAGGGTATCAGCTTGGAGGTCAAAGACGGGCTGATGGTTTTGCAGTCGCAAAACCCGGAACACGAAGAGGCCGAGGAAGAATTTGAGGTTTGCCTGGAAGGGGAGGGTTTGGCGGTTGGTTTTAACACGACCTACCTGCTGGATGCCCTGAATAATGTGGACTCGGAACAGGCAATCCTGTCCTTCACCGATGTCGGTAACAGTTGTCTGATCGAGGATCCGAAAAATCAGAACTACAAGTTTATTGTCATGCCGATGAAGCTTTAAAGACATGCAGTAAGTGAGGCACCATCATGACTAATCGAATCATCCAAGGTTTTATTTTCTTGTGCATGCTATTCCTGCTGGTCGCATGCTCCACAAAGCCGCCGCGCCACGACACTCCCGCTAATGCGTGGAAGAATTCGCAGGGCACTAACCAGCACCGGCATTTTCCGCTGTATAGCGACAACGACTTGGAGCCAAGCCATCACGGCGGGTCTTCGTCAAACACTTTCCCAAGGCCAGCGGAGATCGAGCCGCAAGTGGCTTTTTGGAGCAAGGTGTACTCAAAATGGGGCCGTTCTCAGGTTGCCATACATGACAAGGTGCACATGGACATCATTTACGATGTCTTTGATCTGCCGGGCGAGACCGCAGACATCTTGACTGCCGGCCAAAAAGACTACATCCAAGAGCGCTTCCACGACTGGAAGGCCAGGCTTGCCGCTTTGGAGGACAAAGTGTCCGCTGGCATGGCGCTGGATGAAGATGAAAGGGGGCTAGTCCAGCATATTGCGCAGAAAACTGGTCACAGAAACGCCATTCAAGGCGCCAGCGAACGGTTGAGGTACCAGCGCGGCCTTAAGGAACGATTCAGGAAGGGATTGGAAATCGGACGTCGCTACGACGGCCAGTTCAGGCAGATTTTCCGTAACGCCGGTTTGCCTGAGGACTTGGCCTATCTGCCCCATGTGGAATCTTCATTCCAATATAATGCCCATTCTTCGGCCGGTGCCTTGGGGATTTGGCAATTCACTTCCGGCGCGGCCAAAATGTTCATGAACGGCGACTCCAGCGCCGGGGCGCGCCTTGACCCGATTAACTCGACCCGGGGTGCGGCCCGCTATCTAGCCTATGCCTATGAAAAACTTGGCAGTTGGCCTTTAGCCGTGACATCCTACAATCACGGCATTGGCGGAATGCAGCGGGCGCGGAATGCCCATGGTCATGACTTCATGCACATCGTCAAATTTTACAATGGCCCGCAATTTGGATTCGCCTCCCGCAACTACTATGCCGAGTTTTTGGCCGCCAGGGATATTGCCACCAACCCGGAGCGTTATTTTTCCGAGGGAGATGACAACGATCACTATACTGCTTTGTCTTCAGCCGAGGTGGGCAGATATGACCAACATGCCGCACCGATTCCCGAACCGCAAGAAGTGTCCGTCGATTCATCACCGCTCGAAGCAACTGCGGCTGTAGTGGCAGAACCTGAACCGACTCCAACCGTGTCCATTGATCAAGCTGAACCTGTCCAAGCTGATTCCGCACCAGCCGAACCGGTTTACCAGGCTGAATTAAGCCGGGCTAAACACACCCCGCCCGAACCTGTCCCCGAACCCATTTATCAAGCAGAACCTGTACAAGCCCAGTCCGTCGAAGCCGAACCCGCTGGAGTTGAAACAGCGGAATCCGCCGATGCAGAATTTATTGAAGCAGAAGAGGCTGAGCCCAGGGCGACCTATCCACCGAAAGCCTCCAAGGCTGCCGTCACTGCCCCTAAGAAAACTGAAAAGCTTGCCCTGCCAACTGAACCGAAAAAAAAACCATTGGCCTTGGCGGCCGCCAATCCCAAGAAAGCCGCTTTGACCTTTTCGCCCATTTATCCCAACAAGGCCACTAAGTCCGTGGCGTCAACCGATCCCAAGAAATCCGCAAAACTCGCTTTGACAACCGACTCCAAGACAGTGGCCAAGGGCGCTACGCCGATTGACTCGAAACACTTCGCCAAAGCTACCTCGGCAACCGCAAAACCCTTCCAGCCGACGACAGCCAAACTCAAGCAGGATGCGCAACAAAAACCCACTCCGGTTCGTGAGGTGGGGAAAAAGCCCGTTGAAAAAACTCGCGTCGCTAAACGTTGACTTTTTTCGGGCTTTACCCTCCCCACAAATTAAACCATGGGCATAATCACCCAGACTCTGCGCGTCACAGGAATGCATTGCGGGACTTGTGAGAACAACGTAGAGCGCACACTCAAGCACTTGCGCGGCGTTCGCAAGGCCAAGGCCGACTTTGGCAGCGAAACCGTGGTCGTAATCTATGACGAAGTACGCTGCAACGTGTTCCAGATTTCCGAGGCTCTGAGACTTAAGGGCTACCCATGTTCGATGTTGCCAAAGCCGCGTCCCTGGCGGGACGGCATTCGCAAACTCTTGCGGATAATTTTGGGCCTGTTGGGCATCCTTGTGATTTTTTATGCAGGCTCAAAAATTCCATCCACCGAAACCTTCCCCGGTTTGGATCAGCAGGCGAGCGTCGGCCTGCTTTTCCTTGTAGGGTTGCTGACCAGTTTCCATTGCGTCGGCATGTGCGGGGGGTTTATTGTCGGTTACACCTCCCGCGATGCCACCGTCGGGAAATATTCGTATGCTTTGGCCCATATCGCCTATGGCTTGGGCAAAACAATTTCCTACACAGCCATAGGCGCGATTTTCGGATTTGCCGGGTCGTTAGTCAGTTTCACACCCGCCATGAAAAGCGGTGCCAGCATCGCCGCCGGCCTATTTCTGGTGGTGTTCGGTCTCAATATGCTGCACTTGCTACCCCACCTTCGCTTTTTTGGGCTTCCCATGCCTCGCTGGTTAAGCCGTTTTGTCCATGCCGAATTTCGCAGACACCGTAATCCATTGATCATTGGGATGCTCAACGGGCTGATGATCGCTTGCGGCCCTCTGCAAGCCATGTATGTGATGGCCGCAGGCACCGGCAGCCCATGGGAAGGTGCTAGGATATTGCTTGTCTTCGGCATGGGCACCCTGCCTTTACTGCTAGGCTTCGGTTTTCTAACCACGCTGGTTTCCCATCACGTCAGTGATAGAATTCTGAAAACTTCTGGCTTACTGGTGGTGACACTAGGACTCATCATGTTCAACCGTGGCATGGTCCTGACCGGCACGGGTTACGACTTTGAGTCGGTCTCAACGTGGCTTGGCAAAGCAGGTGAGAACTTGGACGAAAGCAATCAGTCCAACGGACTGCTTTCCGAAAGTAATTTGACCCTGCAAATGGACGTGACACGAGAGGGCTTCGAGCCTTCCAGCTTTCTGATTAGAAAGGGAATGCCCGTAAGATGGGTCATTAATGTCAAAGAATTGACCGAATGCAACCGATCCATTGTCATACCCAAGCTTGGCCTTCAGTTCGACCTCCACCTAGGCAAGCAGACTGTCGAATTCACACCCAACCATGCCGGTGTCATTTTGTGGAGTTGCGGAATGGGTATGTTGAAAGGCGAATTCCAGTCACTGGGCAACGTGGAGTCCGTCCTTGGGGAGGAAAATGAACGCCCTTCCGTGGAAAAATAGCGGAGCAATTCGGTAAAAAGTTTTCCCCGGTCATTAAACTCAGTGTATAATCCTAGTGTTGCAGTCCGGTTTATGGAATTTTGTCAATGCCCTCCCAGTGGCGAAAAGGGGTAGGTTTGAACGGACTGGCTAAGTGGTTCCCGCGATTCAATCCGGGCAGTCTTCACGGCAGAAATGCCGTTTTTTTTTGGAGGGTAGCCTATGTTTAAAGCATTGATTGGGCAATCGCCTAATTTCGAAGCGATGCTTAGAAGCGCGAAGATGGTTGCGGGGACTGATGTGACCGTATTGATTACAGGGGAAACGGGGACAGGCAAGGAATTGCTCGCCAACGCCCTGCAAAGCCACAGCCCGCGCACCAAGCAGCCTTACATTACCCTGAATTGCGCAGCCCTGCCCGAGGCACTGGTCGAGTCGGAGTTATTTGGCCATCGCCGGGGTTCTTTCACTGGCGCAGTGGCAAACCAGACGGGTCGCTTGATGGCGGCGGACGGCGGCACCCTATTTATGGATGAGGTCGATTCGCTACCACTGCCCATCCAAGCCAAACTGCTGCGTTTTTTGGAAACTGGCGAGATTCAGCCAGTCGGGGACACCCAGCCCATTCATGTGGATGTGCGCGTCATCGCCGCGACCAACACCCACTTGGATGAAAAGATCAGCCAAGGCGAATTCCGCAAGGACTTGTACTATCGCCTCAACGTCGTCCCGCTGAAAATTCCTCCGTTGCGCGAGCGCAAGGGCGACATACCTGTGCTGCTGAGTCATTTCATGGGGTATTTTGCCATTTCCCACAAGCTGCCGGGTTCGACTTTGACCAAAGCAGCGCTTAACCGTCTGCTGGACTATCCGTGGCCGGGCAACGTGAGGGAATTGCGCAATGTCTGTGAACGGCTTTGCATCCTTTTGGCTGGCCGCGTCATCGAGGAAGGCAACCTGCCACATGAAATCATGAGTCGCCTGGAGAGCCAAAAGAATCCTCTACGGAATGGTTTCTCACTTCCCGAAGGGGGCATTGAGTTGGAAAAGCTCGAAATTGATCTGATACTACAAGCCTTGGATCGCACCAAAGGCAACCGCAGCCGTTCCGCCCGCCTGCTGGGCATATCCCGCGACACGCTGTTGTACCGAATGCAGAAGCACGGCTTGAGGTGATTATCCACGCAATCCATCGAACGCCAGCAATTCTCATTATGGCTCCATTGCCGTCATTCCGGCATGGATGCCGGAATCCAGTGCCACGGACGGTAACTTGTCGGTTGCGTAAGTGTTTGAAAAAGGCTTGATGGCGACCCCTAGATTCACATCCTTGTGACTGGA
>CAIODU010000278.1 GCA_903857165.1 uncultured Methylococcaceae bacterium
AGACTACGACCCCTTCGGGGTCGATATTTTATTCGGTTTGCCTTCCGGGGGTGTCGCTTCGCTCAACCCCCGGCTAATGGCTTGAACCCCTTCGGGGTTCCTTAGGCTCCCGCAACGACTTGTGTATAACGATGAGAGCAGGAGCTTGGGAACGAGCAGAAACGCTTTAGATCGGACGGGTAGGTATATAGTATTGGGCCAAAGCCGGCACGGAGACTATTTCTTTTTCCGGGTAACGCAATGCGGTGAGCCTGCCGCCGAAAACGCAGCCCGTGTCTATGCATAGGGTATTATTTTGCCACTGCGGATCAACGGCTGGCGTGTGGCCGTAGATGACCATGGCCCGCCCCTGATAATCGTCTGCCCAGGGATGGCGGACAGGCAGGCCGAACTCGTCGGCTTCGCCAGTCGTTTCGCCGTACAGGCAAAACATGCGCACTTTGCCGGAGTCACGCCCATGCATTTCTTCACGAAGTCCGGCATGGGCCGCCACGAGCGCACCGCCATCGAACACATAATGACTGGGACGGGTGCGGAGAAATTCCGCGACTTTCTCCCTAAATGCTTGGTTTTCGGCTTCCAGTTGTTGCAGCGATTCGGCAAGCCCATGGGTTATTGAAACTGGGTTGCCTTGCAGGGCTTTAACAAGTTTTGCATCGTGATTTCCCGATACACAAAAGGCATCACCGGATTGCACCGCATCCATGGTCAGGCGAAGTGCCTGTGGCGTTTTCGGGCCACGGTCCACCAAGTCGCCTAGAAAAACCAACTTTCTGCCTTCCGGGTGGTAAACCTCAAATTGTTGGCTGCCTTGGCTGATCCGGTAGCCCAGTGACTGGAGCAAGATGCACAGTTCGTCGAAGCAACCGTGCACGTCTCCGATCAGATCGAAGGGGCCAGTTTCTGATTTTTTGTTGGTCCGGTTGGGTTTGCGCAGGAGGCTTACGTTTTCCAAATCCTCGGGACGGTCGAAAATATGGATTTGACGGAAGCCCTCCTTAGCCAGTCCTTGCAGTGAACCCTGTAACTGGGCGCGATGGTTGCGGATGACGGAGTCGCTCAAAGTGCGATCCTGGCGGACGGCGTTACGTTCCAAGCAAAGCCACAGCGGCATGTCCAGCACAATGGCAATCGTCGGCGAATGATAGTGACGGGCCAGTTTGAGCAGGGACTTTCTCGCTTCAGGCTGGACGTTGGTGGCGTCAATCACGGTAAACCGGCCCGCCTTCAGGCGTTTGGCCGCGAGCAGGTGTAATATTTCAAAGGCATCCGCATTGACAGACTGCTCGTTCTCGTCGTCACAGACCATGGCCCGGCATTGATCGGAGGAAATGACTTCAGTTGGCAAGAAATGGCGTCGGGCAAAGGTGGACTTTCCGGCCCCGGAGGGGCCCATCAACAGCACTAGCGCGAGTTCAGGTAGAATGATCTGCATAGTTTACGCAATGGATGTCGAGTCAATAACTGATGTTACGCATGGACGCGAAAGAGGGATGACGGGAGCGTCAAAGCTTGCTTTGACAAGAGAGCGGGAAATGCGAAGCTTGCTTCGCCTGTCAAAGCAAGCTTTGACGCTCCAATCCTAGGCCGTTGCGTAA
>CAIODU010000279.1 GCA_903857165.1 uncultured Methylococcaceae bacterium
CCAGTCACAAGGATGTGAATCTAGGGGTCGCCATCAAGCCTTTTTCAAACACTTAACGCACGACATGTCACCGTCCGTGGCACTGGATTCCGGCATCCATGCCGGAATGACGGCAATGGAGCCATAATGAGAATTGCTGCCGGGATGCCGGCCTTCAACCTTAGAGCTTGACGTGCTGCGTAGGTGAGACAAAGGGAGACTCCTCCGACCTGCATGACTACTCGTAATGCAGCGACTCCGCCGACGAGATTCGGTTGGCGACAAAAGCCGGATAAAGTGCGGCGACGGAACAGGTCGCCACCGCCAGCAGCGAAATCCAGAGGCTGTCACGAACCGAAAAGACGAATTCATATTCAAACAAGGTAAACCGGTCGAGGAAGGAAACGCTGATTGCACCCATGGCATTACCCAAGAAGAGGGCGAGCAAGGCCGCCACCAAGCCGTTGATGCCACCTTCCACCAATAACAAACGCATAGTCTGGAGCCGGGACACCCCCAAAGTCCGCAACACTGAAAACTCACGCCCCCTGGTATGCACTTGGATTAGGATACTATTAGTGACACCCACTGCCGCCAACACGATAGTCATCGCCAGAATGAAATCAAAGATCAAAAAATCCCGGTCGATTTCGGCTTGTTGCCAGCGCTTTAAAGCATGCCCCTCTTTTGTCATCGTATAAAAAGGTTTTAATTCTGCGACTGCTTGCCGACTTGGAGATTCCCCATCCTGTTTCGGTCTAATTACGCCAAAACGGCCTAGGGTTTTTTCCAAGTTGTCTACAAACAACGGGTTGCCGTCACTAAATAATAGATAGGATTTCAGGTCAACATACTGGTCATCCTCTGCAAAAAAACCCACCTTGTCGGTTACGTCAATCACAGGAAAACGGTATTTGGCGCGATCATTTTCCACTATCACAGAGTCGCCCAATTTCAAGCCGAATCGCGCTGCCATCGTATGGGAGACCATGACAGTCCCGGGCAGCAAGGGCGGCTTGCCCTGTGCTTGCAGAAATGGGTTGACATCCGCCGAGGCGATCAGGCGAATGGGAAACTCGCCTCGGACTTTGTCCGAAAGCCTGAAAAAATAGATGTTATTTGCCGCCACTATCTTACTGAACAAATCCGGATTAATGGCTGACCACTCATTTTTTTTAAAAAATGTATAGGGTGACAGCGCATCCTCGGACCAGCGTTGGATTTCATGTTTCAGCGAACGGGTAATGTCGTGCAGAGCGGTCAACAGGCTGAATACCAGAGCGACCCCGGCCAGGGTGAATACCAGTTTTTGGCTGGTCAACCGCATGCGCCGGCCCGCCAATAAGGCTTCCAGCGGGAGCAGTGGTTTCAGGACGGTTTCAAACAAGCCGATAAGTCCCCGCAACAAGGGAGTCATCCACCATAAACCCGCCAGCGTGAGCACCAGTACATACACCGACTCAAACAGAAAAAACTGCACCACGGAGAGCCATGAGAGCAAAAATGGCCGCAAGGCCAGATAAGCTGCCGCCAATAGCGGAGGGAACAGTAGGCTGAAACCCCTGATTTTTAAACTGCCCTCGTTAACATCGCCCGTCAAAAACCGGGGCTGTAGCACATCGACAATATTCATCTTAACGATGGCTCGTGCAGGGCCGGCCACCGCCAGCAATGCAATCAGCACACTCAAACCAGCCATCACCAACAACTCGGCCCAAGGCGCGGCAAATCCGCCGACAGGGACCCGCCCGGTCGTGGAAATGCCTGATCCTATCAATGCCAACGCGGCGGGGAAAGCCGCCAGCAATCCCAACAAGGTTCCCAGAAGACCCAGCGCCAAGGTCTCCAATAACAGGGACAATACGACATTGGCCCGTCTTTCCCCCAGACACAATAGCAAGCAAAACTCCCGGCTGCGGGAGGTGACGGAGAATCGCATCGTATAGAAGACAATCACTGCGCCCACCGAAAATGCCAGCAAAGAGGCCAATCTCACTGCCAGTCGCATGGCTTGGTAATCCTCTTCGCCACGACGGGTTGGTGGCGACTCGGCGGACAAATCACGATTCACCTGCCCTTCTTGGCTTGGAAACCCTCCCTGTGGCCCTGGCAGCACCTGCCCTGCCCGCTCGAAAGAAACATGGAGGATATGCAGCGGGGCTTTGCTTTCACTGGGGAACAACGGGTCGATCATCGGCAATGGGTTTTCTGTCAAACGGGTCTGTATACGCGCTTGCGTACTGTGATAGTCGACGATGAGTATCGCCGCGACCACGGCCATGCCGAGCGCCACGCCGAGGACGGTGGCCATCGCCACGGTTCGATGATGGCGCAGGCTGCGCCACGCCATATGGACGGCAAGCCGGGCATTCATTTCGGTCATATCTCCAAAGTCAGGAGCTTTTCATGGATTGGGGCCAAGGCATCGCGTTGGCCATGTTGAAGCAACTCGCAGGCGATGCGCCCGTCTTTCAGAAAGCAGATGCGGTCGGCCCAAGCGGCATGTTCCGGGCTGTGAGTCACCATCAGCAAACCCGAGTTTTCCCGCCGCGCGGTGGAACGAAGGATTTCCATGATCGAGCGACCAATATGGGGGTTGACATTGCCCGTCGGCTCATCGGCCAACAACAAGGCCGGGCGCTGTGCCAGCGCACGGGCGATGGAAACCAACTGCATCTCCCCGCCGGAAAGCTGGAAAGGCAGATGCTCGCTGCGATGGCCCATGCCGACCTCTTCCAATAGGGCCTGCACCCGCCGCATAGGCTGTTTACCCCGAATCCCGCAGATGAGAAAAGGCAGTGCGACATTTTCCCGGACGGTCAAGGTCGGAATCAGATTGAAAAACTGGAAAACCATGCCGATTTGATGCCGGCGCAAGCGGGTTCGTTCAGTCTCCGACTGGTAATCGACCACTTGCCCTTGCAGGGACACTGTCCCGTCATCGGGCAGGTCTATCCCTGAAATGCAATTCAGCAACGTGGTCTTGCCGGAACCACTGGGGCCCATGATCACTACCATCTCGCCCGCGCCGACTTCCAGAGACAAGCCACGCAGCACCTGGACTTCGTTTGAACCCAGCCGGTAGGATTTGGAAAGCGATTGAATTCTAAGCATTGCCGTCTCCTAAATCAGTCGCGTCGATAGTTTCAATGGCATTAGTGCCAGGCATTAGACCCTTTTACAAACAAAGCACCTTGCCTTCGGGGTGCCAGTCGGACTGAGGGGTGATAATATGACTAATACGGCTCATAAGTGGGTGTCCATAAGTTTTTTATATTTTCCACAATCGTAGGGGCGGATCAACCGGGGCAATCGTCCTCCTTCCCCCTTGCCACCAATCAATCCATTTTAAAATTATTTTACACTGCATGATGAAAAAATTATTGGGCGTTTTGGTTTTATGCGTTTTATGCGCAGAGCCAAGCCGCGCTGAATCTGGAGGAGGAGAGCTTCAAGCGCATTCGGGATGTGCGGGCGAAGAACCTGGTGAGCCAGCAGCAATCGGCCTTGGAAGGTGGCTACAACCTGACAGCCTTGGGGGAAAGCGTCGGGGCGCATGTGAGCGAGCGATTGTCAGCGACATAGGAAGTTGACCCAAGCAGTTTTCATTATCGTCATGCAAATACTCCGCAGTTTCTTATGTCTATTATGGATTTGGCAATTTGGCGGGGCAATGGCAAATGCTGAACCGTTGATGCTAGAAGAACACCGTACCTATCCCCTTGCGGGTCATCTGGAGGTATTTAAAGACCCGACGGCGCAGCTTGATTTTGGTCATATTTTATCTTACCCCATTAGCCATGATTTCAAAGCCATTCCCGGATATTTTAACGAAGGCTTTGGCAGTCAAGTAATATGGTTGCGTTTTCAAGTGCGGCAAACTGTCCCGTTTAGTGGCGGGGCGTACCTAGCACTTGGTCCGCCAGTGCTGGATTATGTCACCGTGTATGTGCAGATTGGGGGTAATTCAAACGATCCTGATGCCTATCGTGAATTCCGCTTGGGTGACCACATTCCAGTTAGCGAAAGTCAACGATATCAGCCGGATTTTGTCGTTCCATTAAACTTAACGGATGGTGTGATAAGTTGGGTTTACATTCGGTTACAAACCTCTAGCAATCTTGCTTTATTAGGTTCGATAAAACCCGGTGACATACTGGCACAAAGCAATAATATTATCCTGATATTGCAAGTGGCTATGCTATCGGTTTATTTGTTTACTGCCTTGATTAGCTTACTGCTTTATATTCGCCTTAGACAGAGTCTATTTGGGTTTTATGGAATGTTTTTGTTATTCTTGTTTAATAACCGTATTTCAGCGACAGGCATATTACCTTTAGTCTTTCCATCCTTTGCCCATCATATCAACGATATTATGGTATATCAAAATGCTTGTGGTGCTTGTATATTTCTTGTCCTTTTTGGTTCTACTTTATTTGAACCTGTATTGAGTCTGCGGCAACGGCAATTTTTTCGCTTACTGTTGGTGATCGCCTCTCTGACGTTCATATCGACACCTTTTTTACCTATTGCCATCATTTTCTGCACCATTTTCGTAATCGGGATTTGTTTGTTTAGCCTTATGATTTGGCTCAGCTTTAAATCCTTGAAAAAAAATATATATGGCAGTTTTTATTATTGCGTGGCGTTTTCACTGATATTAGTCGGGCCTGCCATGGAATTACTGCGTCTGACTGGCAAACTTCCGACCACCATGGTTATGGGCAACTTAGTCCAATTTGTGACGTTTGGCAATATCATGCTGCTTACGCTAGGCTTGGCCGACAAGCTGCGAATTGACCATAAAAATGCTTTGTTGGCCGAGCGCAACGCCAAACAAAATGCTCAGGAAATGGCCACCGAAATGACTGTGGAACTGCGTCAAAAGCAGCAAATGTTGGAAGATACCTTGGAACGGCAAGTGCGCTTTGTGTCCATGGTGACCCACGAATACCGCACCCCGCTGGCGGTCATCCGCATCAATCTTGATTTGTTGTCCAAGAAGAAACACGAACCTAGAATATTGAACTTTGCCGTCAATAAAATGCAACGGGCCACTGCCCGGTTGATGGAACTGCTGGAAGTCAATTTGGACAAGGCAAAGTTTGCCAAGGATGATTTTCAACTCAGTGTCGGGAATCTCGGCGTGTTGAACCTAGTTGAAGAGGTCATCGGTCAGGCTGGCGAGTTTTGGCCTTGGAGTCAGTTGGATTTATCCACAAGGCTTGATGCTGACCTGATCGTTTCAGGCGACCGGCGTTTATTAAAAACCGCTTTACTGAACCTGCTGGATAATGCGATCAAATACTCACCCGAGGGGAGTGCAGTGGAAGTGAATGTCTGCCGCCAAGGAACTGAAGCCGTCATAGATGTGATCGATCAAGGGGTTGGCATCCCGCCCGAAGAACGCGAGCGGGTGTTTGAAAAATATTATCGGATACCCGGCAATGAGTCTGTGCTAGGCTCTGGAATGGGGCTATATTTGGTAAAAATAATTGTTGGGGAACATTATGGCACAGTCGCCATTCAAAATAATGGTTCCGGTACAACAGTGACGGTTCGCTTGCCTGTTATAACGGCCTCGTAGTGTTAAATTTCGGAGCGTCAAAGCTTGCTTTGACAGGCAAAGCGAGCTTTGCCTTGCCAATCTTTGGTCAAAGCAAGCTTTGACGCTCCTTCGGCTTGACTGTCAAAGCAAGCTTTGACGCTCCGGGCCATTCCGTCCCTATAGAATATAATGGGGCGCTAAGCAAAATCAGGCAATCGATTATATGTTCCAATGCATAATAACCAACTCAATATTCTAATTGTCGAAGACGACACCGACCTACGCGAAAGCATTGGACTCTACATCGAAGACGAGGGCTTTGTTGTAACCGAGGCCGGGAGTGCCAAGGAGTTTTATAGCTGTTTGGAACAAAGTTCTTTTGATGTCGCGGTGATTGACATTGGACTGCCAGACGAGTCCGGCTATGTATTGGCGGAAAAGCTGCGGCGCAACACGGATATGGGCATCATCATCCTGACTGCGCGGGGCGGCATTGAAGAACGGGTGCAAGGCTATGCCGTCGGGGCCGATCTTTACCTAGTCAAGCCGGTCAACATACGCGAACTGTTGGCAGCCATCCACAGCATGGCGAAGCGCCGGCAGGAGCGCAGCCAGCACAGATCGGGATTGGGATGTGTGTGGCACTTAAAAAAGTCACTTTGGCAGTTGGTCTCGCCGACGGGTGTCAATATCATGCTGACCGGTCGGGAGTTCGATTTTCTCCGCATACTCGCCTTGGCGGAGGGAACGCCCGTAGAACGCAAACATTTGATGACTTCCCTGCATTATCCTGACGGTGATTGCGAGGGTCGCGCATTGACTGAATTATCACGCAGGCTTAGGAAGAAAATTAGCCACCAAACCGGCTTGGAATGTCCCCTCCATACCTTCCGCAGCATAGGCTATTGCTTTACCGGCAGTATCGCCATCATCGAATAGCATTGTCCTACCGGAGCGTCAAGCCGGAGCGCCAAGCCGGAGCGCCAAAGCTTGCTTTGGCATTGGAGCGCCAAAGCTTGCTTTGGCTGTCAAAGCTTGCTTTGGCTGTCAAAGCAAGCTTTGACGCTCCCAAGCTTTGACGCTCCCAAGCTTTGACGCTCCCAAGCTTTGACGCTCCCAAGCTTTGACGCTCCCAAGCTTCGGCACTCCAATCGTTTACTAAAAATCATCTACGATATCTAACATTCGATAATCCGCATGACATCGAAATTGCTCTATCAACCTATCCCTACCGAGACTACCCAACAAGGCATGGAAACTGGAAAAAGCATAATCCTTTAAATCCGTCACGTAACCATGTTTGATGGGGTTATAAAGCAGATAATTCAAATGTCGGTAATAATCCTGCTCGTCGCGTGGGCAGTAGTCCCAATAATTCCACCAGACCGGAAGTTCACAGTCGGTTGCATGTCGGATGAAATGCGCCGAGCGGCTATGCAATTCCTTAACCAGACGCGGCAAAAAATGACCGAGACGGCTATTCGCCATCAGGTGGTAATGATTGTCGAGTATCACCCAATGCCGCAATTCCCAAGAGTGGTTCAAAAATGTCTGCCTTAGGCAGAGCAGAAATTCCTGTTTTAGCGCATCGTCTTGCAACAATCGGCGGCGGTGTTTAATCGCCCCGGTAATGAAATACGGCGTGTCGTCCAATAGTAGGTGGGCGGGAGTGTGGGAACGTCGATGGAACATGGATTTTACCCCTTGTTTAAAAGGTGAAATCATGGGGTTTGATGATTGCAGTGTCAAGCCGGAGCGTTAAGCCGGAGCGCCAAGCCGGAGCGCCAAAGCTTGCTTTGACATTGGAGCGCCAAAGCTTGCTTTGGCTGTCAAAGCAAGCTTTGACGCTCCCAAGCGTTGGCGCTCCGGTGGGATTGGCCAAAGCAAGCTTTGGCGCTCCAAGCCAACATCATTTAATTCAATAACATAGCCTGATTTTGTGTTATTTCGTGTTAATTCGTGGGATTTCGTGGTTTGAAAATGCTTGGGTTTAGGTTTATTAAAGGTAGTTGGAAAAAATTCTGTACTGTGGGCAGGGCAAGATGTTTTGTCATGCCTACGCACTAACCACTCAATGATAGGAATAGACCGATGAAAGCACTACTAAAACCATTGACTCCCCTCGTCCTGCTGGCCGGGATGGGCCTTGCCTCCACTGCCGTAAGCGTTCACCCCCCTACACCGGCAATGGCAAGAGGGCCAATCCTTGGCGCCGACGGGTTATGGCGGTTTGCAAGTATTCCCAGGGGGAATGGCCGCGCCGGCGGCAGGTGTCGATGACACTGGCCAGCAAGGCGA
>CAIODU010000280.1 GCA_903857165.1 uncultured Methylococcaceae bacterium
GTCCGCCGCGCCATCTGGGCTGGCAAGTATTTCGTCAACTCCAAAACCGGCAGCGACCGGTTGGAATTATCTTGCCGTGACTGGGATGCCTTGCTGGATCAACTCGCGGCGGTGGCTTAAAAAGGCCAAAGTCGAGTTTGGGAAAGCTAACGGAATTGAGCTTGGATGTTAAACGCCAAATTGGCTTCGATTATTTTGCCTTAAAGATTCCTTGTCCTTTTCTGGAGGGGGAAAGCTGCTCCATCCATTCCGTCCGGCCCTCCGCCTGCCGGGAATACTTGGTCACCTCGCCGCCACTCCATTGCGCCAGCTTGAATGGTGAAAGCATCAATATGTTGCGCCACTCGGCCAAGTTTTCGAGTATCCTATTTTCTTTCTCCGATGGTGCTGGATACGCCAAGCCGGCGATTATCCCCTTAATATTGGCTTTGCCATCAACAGTTGAAGGCAATCCGCAGTTGGAGCAGAAATTTTACGCGCCGAAGCTATTTGAGAATTTCCTGAATCGCCTGGCTGTTCTCTTTGCCCAAGTAACTTAAAGATTGAGCCATGATTCCTTACCGTGACACCATTCCCTGCTTGAACACCCCCTGGGTGACTTGGTCGCTGATTGTCCTCAATTTCGGCATTTTCCTGTTGACTTGGATTCTGCCGGAAAAGGCGATGATGCAACTTTTCTATTTTTACGGGCTGGTTCCCGCCCGCTTCGCTTCCGCCGAATGGGCCGCATGGGCGGGACTCCCCCCCAACGACTACGCTCCCTTCGTCACCCATATGTTCCTCCACGGCAGTTGGCTGCATGTGATATTCAACATGTGGATGCTGTGGATTTTCGGCGACAATGTCGAAGACCGCATGGGTGCATTGCGCTTCATCGCCTTTTACCTGTTCTGCGGACTGGTGGCGGGAGGTTTGCAAATGTTGGCCAACCCCGAAGCCACCGCGCCCGTGGTGGGTGCCTCCGGTGCGTTGGCGGGCATCATGGGTGCTTATTACTTCATGTACCCTTATGCACGCATTGTCATTTGGGTATTCTTCCTACCTTTGTTTTTCGAGGTTCCGGCCATTGCCTTTTTAGGGGTGTGGGTGATTATCCAGCTTTACAAGGCGACCAATGGCTTAGGCGGTGGGGGCGGGGTGGCCGATGTGGCTTGGTGGGGGCATTTGGGGGGGTTTATTGCGGGTATGCTGTTTTATCGACTGTTTCTGTTACCCGGACGGGGCAGCCCGCCCGGTTTCGACGCCAGCCAACTCCATCCACAATGAGTTACCGGATTCACCCTTCCGAGCGCGTCGGGCATTCTGTGGACAAAGCGGCTTTTGTACGGATGCTCGGCGAATATCTCAAACCGGATTCGCTGTTGTCCGATCCCGAGGATTTAAGGCCCTATGATTGCGACGGGCTTTCCGCCTATAAGACCCTGCCTTGGATTGTCGCACTGCCGGAAACCATGGAACAAGCCCAGGCGGTATTGCGCTTGTGCCACCAACACGGCATACCGGTGGTTGCCCGTGGCGCGGGGACCGGGCTTTCCGGCGGTGCCTTGCCGGTCGACAACGGCGTGTTGTTGAGCATGGCCAAGTTCAACCGCATTTTGCAGATTGACCCCGTCAACCGCATGGCACGGGTTCAACCTGGAGTCCGCAATACCGCCGTATCCGAGGCTGCCGCGCCATTCGGTTTGTACTACGCCCCCGATCCGTCCTCGCAAATCGCCTGCACCCTGGGTGGGAACATTGCCGAAAATGCCGGCGGAGTCCACTGCTTGAAGTATGGGTTGACCGTCCACAATCTTTTTGGCATCAAGTTACTCACCGTGGAAGGCGAGTTGATTGATCTGGGTTCGGGCGGGCTGGACGGTCCGGGTTATGACCTGCCTGCCCTTGTCACGGGTTCGGAAGGTCTGCTTGGCGTGATCGTCGAGGCCACCCTCAAACTCCTGCCTTTGCCAGAAACGGCCCGCGTATTGCTGGCCGCTTTTGACAGCATCCAGCAAGCCGGCGACGCAGTGGCCGAAATCATCGGTGCGGGGCTGGTGCCGGCGGGTTTGGAAATGATGGACAACCTAATCATCCGTGCAGTCGAGGCTTTCATTCATGCCGGTTATCCGGTGGATGCCCAAGCCATCATCCTCTGCGAAATGGACGGCTTGACGGAACAGGTGGAGGCCGATTTGACGAGGGCCAAGGAAATCTTGGAACGCATGGGCGCGAGTGAAATCCGTCTGGCGCAAAGCGAGGCCGAGCGGAAAAAATTCTGGGCCGGGCGCAAGTCGGCTTTCACTGCCGCAGGAAGAATCAGCCCGGATTATTATTGCATGGACGGCACCATTCCCCGCCGCCACCTCGCCGGGGCATTGCAGCGGATTGCCGAGCTGTCAGCGTCCTATGGCATTGGCGTGGCGAATGTTTTCCATGCCGGCGACGGCAATTTACACCCGTTGATTCTTTATGACGCCAACCAACCCGGCCAACTGGAGCGGGCCGAGGAATTGGGCGGCAAGATTCTGGAACTGTGCGTGGCGGTGGGCGGCACGGTGACCGGCGAGCATGGTGTGGGCATGGAAAAGATCAACCAGATGTGCATCCAATTTTCGCCCGCAGAACTGGCCCAATTCCATGCAGTCAAGGCGGCGTTCGACCCTAAGGGGCTGTTGAACCCCGGCAAGGCCGTGCCAAGCCTGCACCGCTGTGCCGAGTTTGGTGCGATGCATATCCACCAAGGCGCGCTTCCCCATCCTGATCTGGAGCGGTTCTAATGGATCATGATATTCTCAAAACCTTGATTCCGTTTAATGCATTGACCCGCCATAACCTTAAACTATTGGCGGAAGAAGCCAAGATTCAATCGCTCCCGGCGGGAACCCACTTGTTTGCCGAAGGGGACGAGGACAAGCTGTCCATCTACCTGCTTTCTGGCGAGGTCATGCTCACCGCTTCGGACCGAATCCGCCCAAGGCAACTGGTCGGGGGAACCCCTTCGGCCAGCTACCCACTGGCCCAACTTAAACCGCGCCAATTTTCAGGGATTGCTGTCACGCCGGTAAGCATCCTGAGCATTGATAGCAGGCTGATTGACCGTATGTTGAGTTGGGACCAAGTTGCCACCTACGAAATCAACGAATTCGAATCCAGCGAGGATATGGAATGGATGATGCGCCTATTACGCAGCGAAACCTTCCAGAAATTGCCCGCCGTCAACACCAATGAGCTATTTCGGCGTTTCCAGCCGATCCGTGTCAAGGCGGGTCAAATCATCGTCCGCCAAGGGGACCAAGGCGACTATTACTACTTGATCAAGACCGGCAGGGCCGATGTGTTGCGCAAAATCGAAAAGGGGCACAAAGTCTCGGTCATCGCCCAAATCCAAGCGGGGGAAGGTTTCGGCGAAGATGCGCTGTTGACGGGTGCGCCACGCAATGCCACGGTGGTGATGGCGGCCGACGGTGTGCTAATGCGGCTAAAACGCGAGGATTTTAACGAATTGTTGCGTGAACCGTTGGTTGATTGGCTGGAATTGGATGAAATCCGCTCTTTGGTGAAAACCGGCGCTGTCTTGCTTGATGTCAGGCTTGAAGATGAATTTCTTCATGCCACGATCAAAGGCAGCGTCAATTTCCCGCTCCATCTACTGAGAAAAAAAGTGCCGGAATTGGACACTAATCGGCACTACATTGCCTTTTGCCAGACCGGCAGCCGCAGTGGTGCGGCGGCATTCTTGCTGACCCAAAGGGGCTACAAAGTTTCCGTTCTACATGGAGGTTTGGAAGGGTTGAGGCAACATGCCCATTGATATCCGCTGTTAAGGATTTGGTTAAAAATAACCTCCCTAAAGAAGCCAAATGTAGGCCGGAATAAGCCCGCCTTGGCGGGCGTTTCCGGCAAAGTCATCCGCGACTTGTCGGAGGTATGCCGGAAACGCCCGTGGACGGGCTTATTCCGGCCTACGGCGCAAGGAAGTTATTTTCGGCCATATCCACTAAGCGGCGAATACCTTTAGTGTGGGCTTCAGGCCGCTGCGACCCGCCCAAGACTCTACTTGAATGAGTCGGCAGCCTGAAGGCCGCCCTACAACAGCCAGCCAGCGGTGCTGCGTAAATTACACAATTCACTTTTCACCGAATCCTAGTTGGAGATTGGGCCGGACATGCGCTATGGTTCCTTGCATTTACCTTATCAACCCCTTGACACGAATCATGACCGCATCCAACTACCGTATCGAAAAAGACAGCATGGGCGAACTGCAAGTGCCCGCCAACGCCCTTTATGCCGCACAAACCCAACGCGCCGTCGAAAACTTCCCAGTGTCAGGCATTCCCTTGCCCGGTGCCTTCATCCGCGCCGTCGCGTTGGTCAAACAAAGCGCGGCCAAAGTCAACATGGAATTGGGTTTGTTGAATGAGGCCATGGGCGAGGCCATCGTCGATGCCGCCCAAGAAATCATCGACGGCGCCCATCTTGAACATTTCCCGATTGACGTGTTTCAGACTGGTTCCGGCACCAGCACCAACATGAACGCCAACGAGGTCATTGCCACCCTGGCTACGCGACGCCACGGCCAGCCGGTCAGCGCCAACGATCATGTCAACATGAGCCAGAGCAGCAACGACACCATTCCCACCGCGATCCATGTCAGTGCCGCCCTCGCCGTCAACGAAGACCTCATCCCGGCAATGGAACACCTGCAAGCCACGATAGCCTACAAGGCCCGTGCGCTGGAGGATGTGGTCAAAACCGGGCGCACTCATTTGATGGATGCCATGCCGATCCGCCTGAGCCAAGAACTGGATGGCTGGGCGCAGCAGATTGGCAATGGCGTGGAACGGCTACGCGCCAGCCTGCCGCGCATTTACCGGCTGGCCCAAGGCGGCACGGCGGTGGGTACCGGCATTAACGCGCACCCGGCATTCGCCGCCCGGATTGGCGAAATCTTGGCCGAAGAGACTGGCATGCCGTTTCAACCCAATGCGTCATTTTTCGAGAGCCTGAGCAGCCAAGACGCGGCGGTGGAGTTGTCCGGCCAGTTGAAAACCATCGCCGTCAGCCTGATGAAGATCGCCAACGATCTGCGGTGGATGAACTCCGGCCCGCTGGCCGGCTTGGGCGAAATCGCGCTGCCCGCCCTGCAACCCGGTTCCAGCATCATGCCGGGCAAGGTCAATCCCGTAATCCCGGAAGCCACCTGCATGGTCGCCGCCCAGGTCATCGGCAACGATGCCACCATCACCGTGGCCGGACAGTCCGGCAACTTCCAACTTAATGTGATGCTGCCGTTGATTGCCTACACCCTGCTGCAAAGCATCGAACTGTTGGCGAATGTCACCCGCTTGTTGGCCGACAAGGCCATCGCCGGTTTTACCGTCTGCGAGGATAATTTGAACCGCGCACTGGCGCTGAACCCGATCCTAGTCACCGCGTTGAACCCCATCATCGGCTATGCCAAGGCGGCGGAAATCGCCAAGAACGCTTACAAAACCAAGCGCCCCGTCGTTGATGTGGCGATGGAACTGACCGGCATGGCAAGGGAAGAATTGGAACGCCTGCTCGACCCGGCCAAGCTGACGGAAGGCGGGATTCAGGAGTGAGGTTGTAGGGCGGGCGAGGCGGCTATGCAGTTGCGTCTGTTGAACCGGAAATTCCATCCACTTCCAGAGGCAGCCCATCAGCGCATCGCCGCCGCCGATGCGGAAACTTTGCGCGTGTGGGGTGAGCGGGTGCTGGATGCGAAATGTTTGGAGGAGATTTGGGGGGATTGATTTGAAAGCCGTCGAAATTCTCCGGCAAAAAAATGTCACAGGTGATCTCATCATTGAGATGGCTATATGGCAATTGCCGGCTCCGTTGCCGTCTAGCCACCATAAATATAAGTATCGGCTTTATTGCGGACGTGCCGGGCGATGTCTGGTGCGGTATGATAACGAACGTGGCAAGGGTGACCATGTGCATTACAGCGTCGGGGAGATTTCATATACATTTCTGACATTGACACAGTTGATTGCGGATTTCGAGGCGGATGTTCAACGATTGGTCGGAGGTGAATGATGAGAAGCGTGATTATTGGCTTGGAATCGCGGGAAACGGTATTTGGTAGGGCATACGAATTGGCGCGACGTGCTGACCATGGCGAAACCTTGCCTGAATCGGATTACTTTTTGAATTTCGGCAGTCTTCAACAATTGTTTAACGAGTTAACGCCTGAGAGGTTACGCATCGTGGAAACCTTAATTGAAACGGGCGGGCAGACTAGCCAAAACTTGACGCTGCGTTTAGCTAGGGCGGAGAAAGAGATAACAACAGACATCAATGCGTTGATGCAACACGATCTCGTTGCAAAAAATGAACATAATCAGTATTTTGTTCCATGGGGAACCGTGGAGTTCCGGTTGTGTTTCGGTGCTGGGCAGGCGAAAGCGGCTTAGGATGCCGGTATCCAGTGACTAAGGACGGTAACATGCCGCTTGCACCAGTGCTTGAGTCAGGCGCAGATTCACATCCCTGTGACTGGATTCCGGCATCCTAAGCCGGAATGACGGTGTTTACCCGTCCCGTGGGCCTGTGTATAACGATGAGCGTTGAAGCGTGGGAACCAGAGGACAGAGATCAAAGATGGGGGAGCACACAAGCCAAACGAAAACCGAAATCGGTGCCACGGAGGTCGGGATCGTAGATGCAGCGACAGGAGGCACGGGCGTCGTCTTGAGGACTGAACCAAGAACCGCCCCGCAGCACCCGCGAGTCGCTTCCCCCTTGCTCCCAAACCGACCCGTCGGCCGGTGAGCCCTTGTAGGTGTCGTGCCAAAGGTCATGTGCCCATTCCCAGACATTGCCGACGGTGTCTTGCAAGCCCCAAGGATTGGGCTGAAACGAACCCACTGGTGCAGTTTGCTGGCCTGACCATTCGCTGCCGGAACCGTCGCAGTTGGCGCGGTTGCTGCCAATCCCGTCTCCCCACCAGTAAGCCGTTTCGGTGCCGGCTTTGGCGGCATATTCCCATTCGGCTTCACTGGGCAAGCGGTAAGCCTTGCCGGTCTGTCCCGCCAGCCAGTGCGCATAAGCCACAGCATCCTTCCATGACACGTTAATCACCGGCCTTCGCCCCCGGCCCCAACCGCTATCGGAGGGCGGTTCGATCTGGTTGGCTTTGGCGTAATCGTCATATTCATCAAAGGTCACGGTGTACCGGCCTATCGCGAGGGCTTGTGCAAAGCTGACCGTGTGCACTGGACGTTCGTCATCACTGCTTTTGCCGCCAATATCCCCCATGCGGAAAGTGCCAGCGGGTACGATCACCATCTCCGGGCCTAGGGTTCCATCCTTTAATGGGTCGCGGTAAATCCCCAAGGGTTTGCGGGTTGGGATGATGACCAAAGGCTCCGTTAATGGCGGTGGTTTTGGAACTATAACGGGCTTTTTTACCCTCACCCGACTTTCTCTCGGGGGATAGGTTTTCAAGAACTGGCCAGTCTGCGGCGGTAGGATGCCAGGAGCGCCAATCAGATCGGCGATGGCTTGGATTAAACCTTGGAAAACCGGAACATCGCCTTTGCCATCCCAATCGACGAAATCGGCGGTTTGTATATGTCGAAACCCAAATGGTGGGCGAACAGATTCAAACAAGACCGGTATTAGAATTCTGCGTTGCCTTCCTTCTTCGGCTTCTTCACGAACCCAGTCTGATTGAATAGATGCGTTCGACCAGCATACAACCACGCACCGTGCTTGATCCAATTCGCTGCCTAATACTTGATGCCATGTCTTCCCCGGCGGAATAGTCATATCCCAGAACACCGACCAGCCTTGCTGCTGCAACAAGTCGGCTAGCCGTTTTGCCTGTTCCAGGTCTTTTCTGGCATAACTGAGGAAAATGTCGCTCATGACGGGGTTGAAGGCGGTTGGCTTGGTGAGTCCGTTGTTGGCGGGTTATGACGCGTGGGAATGCCGGCTAGGATGCCGGTATCCAGTGCCTAAGGACGGTAACATGCCGCTTGCACCAGTGCTTGAGTCAGGCGCAGATTCACATCCCTGTGACTGGATTCCGGCATCCATGCCGGAATGACGGTGTTTTTATCGCTGGCTGAAACATCTTCCTAATCAGGCGGACTTTTAGGCAGTTCCGCGTTCGGGCTTGGCGTGGCGGCGACGGGGGCGGACAGGGCGATGCCGGCAGGTCTGGGCGGCGGATCCAATACGAATATCAAACCGGCCACGATGACAAAAGCCGTGATTGCCGCGCCCAAAGCGCCAATTCGCGCGGCGAGTTTCCCCCGGCCTTGCTGCATGTGCCACGCGGCAGTCCTTCGCCAGGAGAACACCACTGCCACCAATAAAACCGATAATTCCAAAGCGAGTTTCATCGAAACCTCAGTCGAAAGGGTTGCGCAACATAATGGTTTCGTTGCGATCCGGGCCGGTCGAAAGTATGTCCACCGGAACGCCCACGAATTCTTCTATGCGCTTGATGTAAGCCTTGGCATTGGCGGGTAGCTTTTCGAAATCCGTGATGCCCAAGGTATTTTCCGACCAACCGGGCAAGTCTTCAATGATGGGTTGGCAATGGGAATATTTTTCCGCCCCCACCGGGATTGTGTTGACGCGCTTGCCATCGACCATATAGCCGGTGCAAATGCCGAGTTGCTCCAGCCCGTCCAGGACATCCAGCTTGGTCAGGCACATGCCGCTCAGGCTGTTCAGGCGGGCAGACTTTTTCATCAACACCGCGTCGAACCAGCCGCAACGCCGCGCCCTGCCGGTCGTCGCACCGAATTCCGCGCCACGGCTGGATAAGTGCCCGCCAATCTCGTCGGCCAGTTCGGTGGGAAACGGCCCGTTGCCGACACGGGTCGAATAGGCTTTGGTGATGCCCAACACATAATCGAAATCCAAAAGCCCCATGCCGGTCCCGCATGCCGCCCCGCCGGAGGTGGTGTTGGACGAGGTCACGTAAGGGTAGGTGCCATGGTCAATGTCGAGCATCGCCCCTTGCGCACCCTCAAACAGGACATTCTTGCCCGCGTCGCGGTAGGCGTAGAGCAACTCGGACACATCGCCCAGCATGGGTTTGATCTGCTCCCCAAGCGCCAGGGTTTCGGCTAATGTCTTCTGATAATCCAGTGCTTGCGCCTTGTAATAATGGGTGAGGATGTAATTTTGGTATTCCAGCAATTCTTTGAGTCGCTCGGCGAAGAAGGCTGGATTTGACAAGTCACCGGCCCGCAGACCCCGCCGGGCGACTTTGTCTTCGTAAGCCGGGCCTATGCCGCGACCGGTCGTGCCTATCGCCTTGCTGCCACGGTACTTTTCCCGCGCCACGTCCAAGGAGATATGCACCGGCAAAATCAGCGCGCACGCTTCGCTGATGAGCAAGCGGTCCCGCACCGGGACACCGGCTTGCTCCAACAACGCGATTTCTTCCAGCAAGGCTTGGGGGGATAGCACGACGCCGTTGGCGATGGCGCAGAGTTTGCCCTCATGGAGAATTCCCGAGGGAATCAGATGCAAGACGGTTTTCCCGCCGTTGATGACCAAGGTGTGTCCGGCGTTGTGCCCGCCTTGGAAGCGAACCACCGCGTCGGCTTGTTCGGTGAGCAAATCGACCAGTTTGCCTTTGCCCTCGTCTCCCCATTGAGAGCCGATGACGACTATGTTTTTACCCATTTTGTTTATTCCAAATCAGCACTATTGATGTTCATTTTTTTCCGCCGCGGGGAAAAGCTCCCACCCGCCCGTTCGCTTCAGCAACTCAAACCGGCATCCCATGTCGCCTGCGTTTGCGGTTTGACCGGCCAATTCGAAAACCACGCACCAGCTTTCGGCTCGCAGGGCAACGACCTTGGCATGCAAGTCCGCGTCGTCCACGCAGGGGGCAAAAACCAACCGCTCAGGGAATGTGTCAAACCCGTCACCCGCCAGCCTCGCCAAGACTTTCAAATCGGCGCTGAACCCGGTCGCCGGCCTGGCCTGGCCGAAGGGCTTGCCAATGCCATCATAGCGCCCGCCCCTGGCAAGTTCGCGCCCGTAGCCTTGCACCAGTGCGGCAAACACAACCCCGCGATGGTAGTGGTAGCCACGCAATTCAGCCAAATCGAAATGAATCGGCAAGTTGGGGAAACTGCCTGACAGTGACTTGGCTATCGTTTCCAAATCAGCCAAAGCTTCCCGGATCTGTCCGTTAGCCCCGGCCAATTGTCCGTAGGCTGCACCGATGACGCTGGCATCGCCGTGCAATTCAATCAAGGCGGACAGCATTTTCACACAAGCCGCATCGACGGGGTTGGACTCGAAGAACTCACGCAAATCAGGTGCAGCCTTCCGTTGCAAAATATCGAACAGTTGGGCCTCTTGGGCGGCATTCAACCCCGCCTGCCCGACCAAACCACGATAAATGCCTACATGGCCCAAGTCCAGGTGGACATTTTCCAAGCCAGCCAGTGTCAACACCTCCAGCATCAGGCGGATCACTTCCAAGTCGCTGTCACACCCGGCGTGGCCATACAACTCAGCCCCGACCTGAAAAGGACTGCGGGTCTTTTCCAAGTGGTCGGCCTGGGTATGCAACACCGTGCCGAGATAACACAGCCGCGCGGGCACGTCGGGGTGGCTGTTGCGCGCATCAATCCGTGCCACCTGCGGCGTCATGTCGGCGCGCACCCCCATCATCCGACCTGAGATTTGGTCGATGAGCTTGAACGTCTGCAAGTCCAAGTCATGGCCCGTGCCAACCAACAATGATTCGATGTATTCGATCATCGGCGTCATGACTTGGCAGTAACCCCAAGACTCGAACAGGTCCAGCACGGCTCTACGAAGCATCTCCAAGCGCCTGGCATCGGCAGGCAGAACCTCTTCTATCCCCTCGGGCAGCAACCAACGATCATCCGGCAACATAAGGCTTTACTTCGACTTTTTGAAATACTGGAAGAACTCGGAATCCGGTTCCAGCACCAGGGTGTCGCCCTCGTTCTTGAAGGCCTGCTTGTAAGCGGTGAGGCTTCGATAAAACGAGAAGAAATTCTTGTCCTTGCCGTAGGCTTGGGCATAAATGTCGGCAGCAGTCGCATCGCCCTCGCCCCGTTTCAGTTCGGCATCGCGATAAGCGTTGCCAAGTATGACCTCGCGTTGGCGGTCGGCATCGGCACGGATGCGCTCGGCCATTTCCGCACCGCGTGAACGGAAGTCGCGGGCCACGCGCGCCCGTTCGGATTCCATGCGGCGGAACACCGAACTGCTGACTTCGCTGGGCAACACGACCCGCATGATGCGAATATCGGCTATTTCAATCCCCAACTCGTCGGCGGACGGGCTTGCAGCCGCCACCAATACATCGCGAATCTGACCCCGTTCCGACGACACCACCTCGCGGATGGTCCGTTTGCTGAATTCATCCTTCATCGCGGACTGGACAATCTGTTCCAGCCGTATATTGGCTTGGACGACATCGCCCTGTACGGATGTGTAGAACTTCGCCACATCTTTGATCTTCCATTTGGCGAAATAATCGACGATGACATTCTTTTTCTCGGAGGTCAGAAAACGCTCGGGCTTGGATTCCAACGTCAGCAATCTGGCATCGTAAGTCTTGACTTTGTTAATGAATGGAATCTTAAAATGCAGGCCGGGCGTTGAACTGGTTTCGAGGATTTCCCCCAGTTGGAATTTGATGGCCTTTTCGGCTTGGCCGACGGTATAGACCGACGAACTGACCAGAATGATCAGCAAAAGCAAGGACGCAACCACAATCAGCGAATTTTTACCCATCATTGCGTCCTCCCTTCACGGCCACGCCCCACAGCACCCCTGACAGTCTTGACCGCGCTATCGGTTGAGTCCTGGTAAGTTTGCGCGGTGTCGCCATCTTTCGCCGGTTCCGCCGCCAACCCAGGCCGCTGGAATTTGTCGATGGGCAGATAAATCATATTGTTTCCGCCTTTCACGTCCAGCAGGACGGTATTGGTCTTGTCGAAGATGGCTTCCATCGTGTCCAGGTATAGCCTTTCGCGTGTGATTTCCGGCGCTTTCAGATACTCGGTCAACAATTGCTCGAAACGTCCGGCTTCGCCCTTGGCCTTGGCAATCAACTTGAGTTTGTAACCTTCGGACTCTTCGGTCAACCGGGCCGCAGCACCACGGGCTTTGGGGATGACTTCATTGGCATAGGCTTCGGCTTCGTTTTTCAGGCGCTGCTCGTCCTCGCGAGCCTTGATGGCATCTTCAAAAGCACTTTGCACCTCCTCGGGGGGTTGCGCATCCTTGACACTGACCGCCATGACGCGAATGCCGGCATTGTAATCATCCAAGATTTTCTGAATCTCGACCTTCATTTCGTCGGCGAAACTACTCCTTCCCTCGGTCAGCACGAAATCCATGGTGTTCTTGCCTATGACACCGCGCTCCGCACTTTCGGTCACTTGCCTTAAGGTAGTGTCAGGATCGCTCAAGTTAAAGAGATAGTTTTTCGCATCCTTGATTTGATATTGGACTGACAGCCTGACATCGACTATGTTTTCGTCTTGGGTCAGCATCAAGGCTTCCTTGGAAAAGGATTGCGAAGCTTGCTGGCGATTGTTGGAACGATAGCCCACCTCAATGAAACGTTGCTGCTCCACATTGACGATGGTGTGGCTCTCAATGGGCGCGGGCAGTCGCCAATGCGGCCCCGGCTGAGTCGTTTCCATGTACTTGCCGAAACGTGTCACCACGCCGCGGCTGCCTTCATCGACGATATAGATACCCGTCAAGCCCCAAATGACTAGAGGAACCGCAATCAGCAAAATCAGGGTGTTTTTTGAATTGCCGCCAAGGTCACTGCCGCCGCCGCCGCCAAACATACCCCCCAGCTTTTCCCGCAAGGAACGCATCACTTCTTCCAGATCAGGAGGGGTTTCCTGCTGATCCCGCCCGCTCCAAGGGTCTTTTTTGTTACCGCCCGGTTCATTCCAGGACATTGAATGACTCCTGTTGTTGTTCAAACACGATGATTTATTCCGACAAACACAGTTTATGAATACAGCCGATAGAATGAAATTATCCAGAAAAGTTCACTTGAGATTCTCCTCCTTCCTTTTCCCCTGTTTTATCGGCCATCCAAGCCCTGCCAAATTCCCTTAACCGCCGTTCATCCTTGGTGGCCACTTCCACTTCCATCGTCCAACCACCGGTTTCGTCGGCTTCATCCTTTAAAACCTTGGCGATTTCATAGAGACGGGCTCGCAGGGCTGCATCAGTCGGGGCCAGACGAACCACATGCCGCCTGATCTCCCCGCTCAATCGTCCGATTATGGCTTCATCAAGCAGTTCGATGCCCTCCCCTGTCCGCGCCGACAGCCAAACTTTTGAGATTCGCCCCTGTTCGTCCCGCTCCAGCCTTGGGTTCGCGTTTTCCAACAAATCCAACTTGTTGTATATTTGAATCCTGGGTATCCGATCCGCGCCAATCTCTGCGAGGACTATCTCGACTTGGGCAATAGTATCGTCTATCCGTTCATCGCTGGCATCAATCATGTGCAACAACAAGTCGGCATCGCTGGCTTCGCTCAACGTGGAACGAAAAGCAGCCACCAACTCATGGGGCAAATGGCGGATAAATCCCACGGTATCGGCCATGACCACAGACAATTGACCCCCGGCCTGATAGCGTCTCAGGGTGGGATCAAGCGTCGCGAATAGTTGATCGGCTGCGTACACATCCGAAAGGGTCAGGGTGTTGAACAGCGTGGACTTTCCCGCATTGGTGTACCCCACCAAGCCAACCACAGGCACATCGGCGCGCTTTCTGGCATTCCGCCCTTGCTCCCGTTGTTGCCCGACCTTTTCCAAGCGCTTCTGGATCGCCCTTATGCGGTTCTCCAATAGACGCCTGTCGGTTTCGAGTTGAGTCTCACCCGGCCCGCCGCGCAGACCTATGCCGCCCTTCTGCCGCTCCAAGTGAGTCCAACCCCGCACTAGGCGTGTCGACATGTGGCGAAGCTGGGCCAGTTCCACTTGAAGTTTGCCCTCGAAAGTGCGGGCGCGCTGTGCGAAAATGTCAAGTATCAGCCCTGTCCGATCGACTACCCGCACCGAAAGGGCCTTTTCCAAGTTGCGTTCCTGGCTGGGCGACAACATGTTGTTGAACAGGACAAGTTCCGCTTGGTGTTCGGCGACGGCCAGGGAGAGTTCTTCCAGCTTGCCGGTGCCGATGTAATAACGGGAATCCGGGGTTTGTCGCTTGCCCGTGACCACAGCCAAAGGCAAGGCTCCCGCTGATATCGCAAGCTCCCGAAGTTCTGAAAGTTCTTCTGTGTCACCCTGGGTTTGCAGATGGACGAGGACAGCACGTTCCCCGGAACCCGGACGTTCAAACAAAGACGCACCCCATCAACATGGGAAAAATCCGGGGCGGCTAAAACTTGGCAAGGCGCAGATGTCCAAGCTATTCCCCGTCTTCAGAAAATTCAAGCATGTTGGGTACGCTCACCTGCCTCGCAGGTACGATGGTGGATATGGCGTGCTTGTAAACCATCTGGCTCACAGTGTTTTTCAGCATTATCACATACTGATCGAAAGAATCGATCTTGCCTTGCAATTTGATGCCGTTGACCAGATAAATGGACACCGCCACATGTTCTTTTCTTAATGCATTTAAAAAAGGATCTTGCAGGTTTTGCCCTTTCGACATCATCATGCTCCTTATTTTTATTGTTTGCCTGGCACATCAATCTGACCAGACTTACAGGTTATTAGAACAGATAATTCCAGCTTCCGCCAGACTAAGGAAGCGCAGTCAATCCATTTCACGCTAAAAAACACTTTTTCTTCAACGCCATGCCTTGTTAGACTTTTGAAATGGTGCATTCTCCCAGGCTCGTCGGGTCGATCATAGACTGCTTCCAATTTTTCTTGAAACCCCTGGCGGCAACCTATCAGACTACATCCACGGCTTTTGTAGGTTTCTGCACCACCACCTTCTCCCGCTCGATAATTTTTCTGAATGATGCGCCCGTCGTCGCCCAATCCACCACGTCCACTTTCCAAGGCAAGTCAGATGCGGAGAAGTCGTCATCAAGCGCGGCGCTGACCGCAAGGCTTAAAGCTTGGTTGGTGATGACGGCCAAATCCAAGTCGGAATAGGGCTTGGCAGTCCCTTTGGCGCGAGAACCAAACGCCCAGACCGCATACCCGGGAACCTGCTTTTGTAGGATGTCCCGGACGATTTCCCAGTGCTTGACGGGTATGTCTATCGGCGGTTTAGCCATTCAACGCTTCCAATTTATCCAGCAGTAAACGGGCATCGCCGATGAACCCCAGCGTTTCATGATAGACCTGCCGTGCTTTTTCGTGGTCGTAGGTGTGGGCTGTGATGTTCCGCATCTTGCGGTATTTGAACCATGCATCAACGTCGTCTATCAACCCTCTTTCCGCCGCTGACCGAAGCAAATTCCGAAACTCCATTTGATCCACGTCTGCGGGACTATCCGCCCCAATCTGAAGCCGCCGCCGAATCATCTTGACACTGATTTCATAAACAAACTCAAAGTTTTTGATCACCCCCGCGATTAAGGTGTTTTGCACTTTGGTGGATTGTTGATTAAACCAATTGGGGTCGCTGACCACTTCCAAGCCTTCCTGCAATGAGGAAAGTGCGTCACTTAATGCGCCAAGATCAAGTACGACGGGTTGTTCGAGATTCACAATGGGGTTCCTCGGCATTTTTTCGGGTACAATATAGCTTGCCTTATGCCCATGGCGCAATAGGGCGGAATAGCATAACCCAACTCTGCATGACTCAAATTCCAGATCAAAATGTGGCTACCAGCTTAGGTGATTTCTGAGAAAGAACATCCCACCAAGAATCTGATCCGTAGGCAAAAAACAGAGTCCACGAAAGGCACGAAAAGCACGAACAAAAGCATGTCTTGTTCGTGCCTTTCGTGTTTTTAGTGGACGATTCTTTTGGTGGATTCATTATTGGAAATCACCTAAGTTGATAGCCCTGTTTTCAGCAAATCCATATTGACGCGGTGCGCAATTCAACTGACGATTTTAACCCATTTCACGATCCGCACAAATTCCAGCGCATTCGCGCAGCAATTCTCATTATGGCTCCAATGCCGTCATTCCGGCATGGATGCCGGAATCCAGTGCCACGGACGGTAACTTGTCGGTTGCGTAAGTGTTTGAAAAAGGCTTGGTGGCGACCCCTAGATTCACATCCTTGTGACTGGA
>CAIODU010000281.1 GCA_903857165.1 uncultured Methylococcaceae bacterium
GACTTTGACCCCTTCAATATCAAGAGGAATTGTGACATACTCGGACATGGCACACCTCGCTTTAAAATCGCGTTGCTGGACTTGGCAACCATTTGTTTATATTGGGCTAATTTTTTACCATTCAAGTTCCCAAAGAACCTAAAAAATGCAGCAGAAAAGGCCGTATGGATAATCCGCATAACCGTCATGCCAGAAATTCAAGGTGCTGGCATCCTCTTCGGGAACGGCGACAGATGTGAGCGAAGTGCCTTTGCCTTGGTATTGCAAGGCCGTTCGATGGGCTACCCACTTAAGGCGGCACTGCCATTAAGTTAAGGATTTTTCCGTTCGCCCTGAGCTTGTCGAAGCCTGTCCTGAGCCTGCCGAAGGGGGTGAGCGGAAAAATCCAACTCATTGGTGTTTAAGCCGTTCATGGTTCGACAGGCTCACCACGAACGGCTTAACCTGCCCCGCCTTAAGCTGGTAGCCCGTTCGATGCAACCGAGTGTCCAAGGAATCGACACCGCAGTCAAACCCGCTGCCGCGACCAAGCCCGCCAACTCCGCGCCGAGGCGGAACAGCTTTGGCAAAAAGCCAAAGCCCAATTCGAGGCGGCTTTGTTAGGCGAAGCCAGTGATATTAGACAGAGCATATAATGTGAACATTCTCACTTACTATAACAAACTTTCATTTCATTGCCCTATGGAGAATAATAGCCATGTACGCCGCAATCAAAGGTATTTATGAAAACGGTCAGGTGATTTTACAAGAATCCCCGCCAACGCTACAAACAAGCAAAGTTGTTGTGATGTTTATCACGGACGAAAATGTAATACGCCAAAATACTGGCAAAGGAGTTAAGCTGGGCAGCCTCGCAGGAAAAGGTTATGCTATCCCTGATGATTTCAATGAGCCTTTGGAAGATTTGAAGGACTATCGTTGACATGCCTCACTTGCTAGACACCCAAATTTTCATCTGGGCCTTGATAAGCCCGGAGAAGCTTTCATTGCAAACAAAAAGTCTGATGCAAAATCATGAGATTTTTATTAGCCAGATTACCTTATTTGAAATTGCCATCAAGCAAAAAATTGGCAAGCTTCTTGAATTGGATATACCAATTTATATGCTGGCGAATCAGATCGAGCAAGACGGTTTTATTTTGCTTCCATTAAAAACATGTCACATCGAATCTTATTCAGATATTCCATTGTTCGCCGATCATAGAGATCCATTTGACAGAATATTATTATCAACGGCATTGAGTGAAAATATGCCTATAATATCCGCAGACAGAAATTTTGAACTGTATTCTTCCAAAGTTCATATTTTGATGAATGGTTAGATCGACTTTCGCAAACTCCGCACCGGGGCGGAACACCTTTGGCAAGCCGCCAAGGCGCAATTCGAGGCGGCGTTGTTGGGCGAAGCCAGCACCTAACTCTTAAGCAATCATCGAGGTTGATCCCATGCAAGCCATAGAATTTGAAACTCAACTAAAAGACGGCGTTATTCAACTGCCTTTGTCCTATCAACACTGGCAAGAAGGCCAGCAGGTCAAAGTGATTGTTTTAGCAGACGAAAACCCTGTTAGCCTTGACGCGCCAACAAATAAAAACATTAATCGACATGCTGGCAAAATTACCCTGTCTCAAGACCCTTTGGCTTTCCAAGAAGGGATACGGGATGAATGGTCGTGAACATTGTCTTGGATACAAACGCAGTATTGTATTTTCTTGCTGGTCGCTTAGCCGAACCTTTGCCAAAAGCGGACTTTTATGTTTCTGTAATCACCGAAATGGATAGGATGGAACATTGGACTGTTTTCGATGACAAAGCCTAAGGCCGAACAGCTCTGGCAAACTGCCAAGGCGCAATTCGAGGCGGCTTTGTTGGGCGAAGCCACTATATTATGACCTTCCTTTATAAACCTCTTTACGGAGACAACCATGGAACAAGCCATTTCTTTCCGAGAAGCGTTAGAGGCTGTGGAGACATGATCCCCCGATGAACAAGAAACTCTGGTGGATATTGTTCAAAAACGTTTGACCGAACGCGCCCGTCAGCGTTTAGCGGCTGACATTGAAGAATCACGATTGGAATTTTCCCAGAATCGTTGTCAGGCGGTATCGGTGGAATCGTTAATGGATGAGCTATTAACAAGAACTGCTGCAACATCAGCAGGAAAAACTGGAAGACCTAGGCTTTTATCTCGCTTGCCAGATGCGGAGCTTTTTCATGGTGCCCGACCCCCAAAACAGAGGGATGTGGTGGAAAGGACAGGATCGTGCGGTCAAACCATTTGCTGCCAAATCAACGTCATTGGTTGATAAGCTATTTAGCATTAAGCAACGAAAAGGGCTTAAAAGGAGGACGCAGAAACGTGTTGGCACTTACTTAAGTGGGGATTGTAACCTCATATAAGAAAAACTTCCTTGCCGAACAACGAATAGCATGTCGGCGTGAAGATGCCCGGATGCCGACTCGATGGCTCCACACTAATCAGGCGGAACCATCGAGTGGTTATAGTAGAAATCCGTCCAGTCAGAGTTTGATGCCGCGAGAATTCATGCAAGCAGCTTGTCCGTTTAATTGCTGGAAGAAAATTGCTTGGGCTATGACCGAATGGGGAGTATTAAACGCCGAATTCTTCAAGGGTCCTTCCTTGCTCAATCAATTCCCGCAACCACTTCGGCTGCATGCCGCGCCCCGTCCACTCATGCTTGGGGTTTTCCGGGTTACGGTATTTCACGGCCACCTTGGAACCTTTTCTGGAACTTCCAACGATCCTGTCAGTGGATATTTCGGTTAATTCCACGCTGTAGCCAATCTTTGATGCCATATCCTTGATCTGGGCGATTACTTCCTTGCGTTTTCCATGTTGCCTGTCGCGTAGTGTTTTCTGTGCGCTATCAATCAATTGGGCAAGCTCGGACTCCGAGAGTTCGTGTAGTTTATCGTTCATGTCTTCTCCTGAACAGTGGTTGTGGGTAATGCTGTATACTATACCCTAGTATAACTAAAAAAATCCAGCATTTAAAACATTGTCCACGATTTATTTTTTCAACTCCCATTGTAGCTGTACACTGTTAACGAACGTAAACTACTGACTGAGAAGAATGCGTTATGCCAAAAAATGATGATAAACCAAAGTTAGCCATTTTTGACTTGGGCAATGTGATATTCAATATAGACTGGGAGCCGATGTTTGAGGCATGGAGCTTGTATTCTGGAGTTCCAGCCAAGATGCTGAAGGAAAAGGGCAAGTCTGATGAAAAAATTGAACAATTCGAGCGCAATGACATTAGCAGTGAGGACTTCCTGCGCCATATCAACACTATGCTGGGGATTGAGTTGAGCCATGATGAGTTTTGCAATGGGTGGAATGCGATTTTCATGGAAGCGAATGAAGAGGTTTGCAGTCTTCTTCCTGGCTTGAAAAATAGGATGCAGTTGGTGGCTTACACTAACACCAACGAAATTCATGCTGCCGTATGGTCGGAACGTTATGCTGATATTTTGCAACACTTTGATGAGATATTCATTTCATCGAAAATCGGACTCAGAAAACCCGAACCGGAGGGATTCCAGCATGTATTGAAGCAGCGTGGCGTTGCGGCTTATGAGTGCGTCTTCTTTGATGACTTTGAGGCAAACATAAAAGGCGCTGAACAACTGGGAATAAAAGCAGTGCTGGTTGACACACCCTCAAAGGTGCGACAGGCATTGCGGCAAATGGGGATCGATGACTTCTGACGCCCGCTCGCCAGCAATTCTCATTATGGCTCCAACGCCGTCATTCCGGCATGGATGCCGGAATCCAGTGCCACGGACGGTGACATGTCGGTTGCGTAAGTGTTTGAAAAAGGCTTGATAGCGACCCCTGGATTCACATCCTTGTGACTGGATTCCGGCATCCATGCCGGAATGACGAGTTGTCTATCAGCACTTTGGCTCATAATGAGAATTGCTGCCCGCTCGCCTAGTCGCTGACTATGTGACAATGGCAGTGTAGAATGGTGCGGTTGAAGGCATCTTGCCTTCTTGCCGCACACGTTCATTCAAGCAGCCTATGTCGCCCTGCGATCTTTTATAAAAGACCAATGAAATACAAAGATTATTACAAGACCATGGGGGTGGACAGAAAGGCCAGCCCCGATGAAATCAAGAAGGTTTACCGCAAGTTGGCGCGGAAGTACCATCCTGACGTGTCCAAGGAACCCGGCGCGGAGGAAAAATTCAAGGAAGTCTCCGAGGCTTACGAGACCCTCCATGACCCGGAAAAACGTGCCGCTTACGACCAGTTGGGCAGTTATCAGCCAGGGCAGGATTTCCGCCCGCCCCCCGGTTGGGAGCAAAATTTCGGGGGCGATCAATTTTCCACGGAGGGTATCGACCTGTCGGATCTGTTTGCAGCTTTTACCGGAAAGGGGCGCGGGGCGGGTAGGGGCGCAAAAATCCCCGTGTCCGGCCAGGATTATGAAGTCGATGCCCATATCACCTTGGAGGAAGCCTATGTTGGCACCGAGTTGGAGCTTAGCCTGACATCTAGCGAAGCCGACGGGAAGGGCCATGTCCGCAAGATACCCAGAAACCTTAAGGTGCGAATTCCCAAGGGAGCGACGGATGGGCAACGGATGCGCCTGACTGGCAGGGGGGGCAAAGGCCAGAATGGCGGTCGCGACGGTGACTTGTACCTCAACATCAACCTGCATCCGCATCCATTTTTCCGCGTCAGTGGGCACGATTTGTACCTAGACCTACCTTTGGCACCTTGGGAGGCGGTATTGGGCGCCACCGTGCAAGTGCCTACACTAGGGGGCGATGTCCGCCTCAAAGTCCCTCCTGGAACCCATGCCGGGCAGCAATTGCGCATAGCCGACCGTGGGTTGCCCAAGCCTCACCGGGGCGCGGGTAATCTATTTGCGATAGTGCAGATTGCCGTGCCAACCGTTATGGGCGAACATGAACGTGAGTTGTTCCAGTCTCTCGCAGATGCCTCGACCTTCAATCCACGCGGGCATTTCCAGCGGAATTAAGCCATGCCCGCAGAACTTTCTGAAACCCTCTGGTTGCATGGGCAGTCTACGATTTCCTTGGCGGAGATTGCCGAGGCATCCGGCTTGCCTGAACTGGAGCTGCGCACCAGTGCCGAGCCTGATTCGATGGATCGATAATATCGGTCAGGCGCCTTTCTCCCGTTCCGGCAATCCGTCCATGCTTCCATCCATCATGCTGACGCAATGGCGCGTACCGAAACCCTGCGAGTTGTCCAAATAAACTATTCGCGAGGGCCGGAAAACATACAATGCCGCCTTGCTGAAAGCACGAACCGTGGCGGTTGTATTGCCGAGCAGTTCGCCGGCGAAAGGGAACTTCTGAAGGTAGGCGGCAAGCCCCCGTGCCTTGTCCAACACTGTCGCGACCGGTCCGGCTGTGCCTTCCATTTGTATTCCCTTGATCTCTCGCCAAGAGGTGACGTTGGGGTGGATCGTCACCGCGCAGACCGGATTGGCTGCCAAATTGCGGCAATGCCTGGAACTAGGGGAGGAAAAAAAGATGAAATTGAAACCGTCTGCGGCAAAGTAGACATCGGCCGCCCATGGGATACCCCCATCACAGGTGGCTAAGGTCATCGTCGAGACCTGGCCTGTGATCTGCTTGGTCGCCTGTTCGAATTCCTCAGGCGTCATCGCCGCCCCAACGCCGAAACAGGCCGTGTCCGATGCCGAACTGATCCAACACTTTCCCCACCGTCTGATCGATCAAATCCATGATAGTCTTGGGGGCATGGTAGAACGAGGGTGCGGGCGGCAAGATGACGGCCCCCATCTCTGCCAACGAAACCATGTGGCGCAAGTGGCCGAGATGGAGCGGGGTTTCCCGTGGGACCAGCACCAATTTTCGACGCTCCTTCAGGGTCACGTCGGCAGCGCGGGTGAGCAGATTGTCATTCAGCGACAGCGCGATCTGGGCCAGGCTTTTCATGGAGCAGGGTATCACCACCATCCCCATGACCCGGAACGATCCACTGGAGACCGCAGCGGCCAGGTTTTCGGGGTCATACACCACATTAGCCAAAGCTTTGACATCATCGGCATTGTATTGTGTTTCCAGCCGCAAAGTCACCTCGGCCCCTTTGCTCAGGATTAGATGGGTCTCGACCTCGGGAATGTCGCGCAGAACTTCTAGAAGGCGGATGCCGTAAATGACGCCGCTGGCCCCAGACAAGCCGACGATTAGTTTTTGCATGGGGGCTTATTTATCCGGTGTCCCATTCATCTCACCAATCGCCCAAACTGTAGCCGAACCATTTCCCGGCAATCAGTTCACGGAGTTTTTGCTTGTCGATTTTCTTCGCGGTGACATCAATATCGATAGTATGCAACAACCCAAATTTATGTAATCGCATGAGGTGTTCTTGCAAGTCAGGATATTTTTTGTCAAAGCCAGTCATTTTATAAGTGCCCAAATGTTATTATTGATGATAGGTGGTGAAAGACACACGACCGTCCGATACCGGCGCATAATGCACCTGTATCGTTTTTCCGTCAAGCGATGACAATAAGAATTTAGTAATGGGGGCTTAGGGGGATTTCCTGCGGGCTTATTCCGTCCTGCCGCCGTTGTGCTTCAACAACATTGGCCCTATGACCGCCCAACAACAGGCATATTCATGCGCATCCATCTGAAAACCCTAGGCTGCCGCCTGAACGAAGCCGAGTTGGAAACCTGGGCGAGACAATTCCAAGCCGAAGGCCACCAAATTATTAATAACGCCGCCGATGCCGACTTGATCGTGCTGAACTCCTGTGCGGTGACCCATGATGCCGTGCGTAAATCCAAACAGCTAATCCGCCGCACTCACCGGCAAAGCCCTAATGCCAAATTGCTAGTGTCAGGCTGCTACGCCAGCCTAAACCCAGAAGAAGCAAAAGCTGCGTTGGGCGTGGACCTCGTGGTGACCAATCAGGACAAGGGCCGGCTGGTTGAAATAGCCAAGGAAATTTTGGACATGCCGACAATGCCCGAACTTGCCAGCGTGCCGGGTGAGGCATCCTTGTTTGCCCTAGGCCGCCAGCGCGCCTTTGTGAAGGTACAGGACGGCTGCCGTTACCGCTGCACCTTCTGCATCGTCACACTGGCGCGGGGGGGGGAAAACAGCCGTGGCATCGTGGAGATAGTCGATGAAATCAACGCACTACACCGAGAAGGCATACAGGAGGCCATTCTGACCGGCGTTCACTTGGGCGGTTGGGGGAGCGACTTGGGGCTGCGGCTGGAAAATTTGATCAGTGCCGTGCTGGACAATACGGACATTCCCCGTCTGCGCCTAGGTTCGCTGGAACCTTGGGAGTTGTCCGATAAGTTCTTCGTTTTACTGCAAAACCCAAGACTCATGCCGCATCTGCACCTGCCGCTGCAAAGCGGGTCGGATACGGTGTTGCGTAGGATGGCCCGCCGCTGCAAGACTGCCGAATTCGCACACTTGGCAACACTTGCCCGGCTAGCCTGCCCGGATATCAACATCACCACCGACATCATCGTGGGATTTCCCGGCGAAACCGAATCGGAATGGGAGGAAAGCCTGAATTTCATCGGGGAAATGGGTTTCGGCCACATTCATAGTTTTGGCTATTCGGCCCGCGAAGGAACCAAGGCAGCTAATTTGCCGGATCAAGTTTCCGCACCAGTCATCAAATCGCGTGCCAAACAGTTGCACGAACTCGCCAGCGAACATAAGCGGTCAAACTTGGCTCGGTATCTGGGACGGGAATTTCGCGTGTTGTGGGAGGGCGGTAGTGAGCCACAGGCGGATGGCAAGAGGACGTTTCCGGGTTATACGCCGAATTATCTGCGCGTTGAAACATGCGTCGGGCCGGGGATCGAATTATGCCGGGGCATAGCCAGTGCGCGGTTGATTGGCATGACCGCAAGCGGGGATTGTTTGTGCGCGGAGATGGTGTAGAAAAGATCAAATGTCACGCATCATCCTACTCCTCCATCAAACCGACTCGGTTTACTCCGCTCGGCGATATAAAGCGAAGCGCCAATCACGGCTGCGGGTGGGATCAGAATGTTCAGCACCGGAATGCTCAACCCTAGCAAGACAGCGATGCCGAAGCCCAATGTCTCCATACGGTAAGCCTTGGCCATTTCCCGCTGTTGGGGGAATCTCATGCCTTGGGTTTCCAGCGGGTAGGCCATGAACTGCAACGACAAGCTCCAAGCGCCAAACACCAGCCATAACAAGCCCGCGATGAAATTGACACCAGGGATTGCGGACGCAACCAATAAGGGCAATGCGCGAAAGGCGAAATAGCGAAGCCGTCGCAACTCAGATGCAAGGTCCGCCAGCATGGCACTTCCGATGCGCCCTTCCTTTTCCCCGTTGAATTCAACCCCCATCTTTTCCAGCACTTTCGCGGCCAATGGCCCGTAAAACGGCGAGGCGATGAGATTGGCAACCAAGGTAAACGTAAAAAAGGCGAAGACGGTCAGCAGCAGCGCGAACAGAGGCCACAACAGCCAGCGTAGCCAGTCCAGCCAAGCCGGTATGAGCCAGTTCAGCACCGACGAAAAATAGTGCATGCCTAGCCAAAAGCCGAAGGAATACAGGGTCAGGTTTATCAGCAATGGAACCCACAGGAAAAGTCGCAAATCCGGGCTGCGCAACAGATTAAGGCCGCGCAGCAAACAGGCCGCGCCAGTGAATGGCCCGGTGATGAGTTGTACGGGTTTGTTCATGAATGCTGATCTCCTTCATCCGTTTTAAAATCTTCCGGCTTCATGCCATGGCGGCTTAACAGGCGATAAAACTCGGTGCGGTTGCGCTTGGCGAGCTTGGCCGCCTGGGTCACGCTGCCTGAGGTCATTTGCAACAGGCGGATCAGATAATCCCGCTCGAACTTATTCCTTGCGTCTTGCAGTGACATGAACTGGGTAGGCTCATCCTTCACCGCCCGTTGCACCAAGCTTAGGGGAATCAGCGGCGTGTGGGACAGGGCAATGCATTGCTCGACGACATTGCGCAACTGGCGGACATTGCCCGGCCACTCGGAATTCACCATGGACTCCATCGCTTCGGGTGAAAAACCCTTGACCCTGTCGCCATAGGATTCCGCAAGATGGCGTAAAAAATGGTTCGCCAGCAGGGGAATGTCCTCCGGGCGTTCGGACAGTGAAGGGAGTTTGAACGTCACCACGTTCAACCGATAATACAAATCCTCGCGGAAAGTGCCTTCGCGCATGGCATTTTCCAAATCGGCATGGGTGGCGGAAATCATCCTCACATCAATAGGGTCGTCTTTGGTGCCGCCGACCGAGCGTACCTTCATTTCCTGCAAGACCCGCAACAACTTGACCTGTATCGACTTTGGCAAGTCGCCGATTTCGTCCAAGAAAAGGGTTCCTCCGTTTGCCTCGCGAAACAAGCCGTTATGGTCACGGATTGCACCCGTGAAAGAGCCTTTCTTATGGCCGAATAGTTCAGATTCAAACAAGCTTTCGGGTATCGCGCTACAATTCACCGCGACGAACGCCCCTTCACTGCGACTGCTGGCCTCATGTATGGCCCGGGCCAGCAACTCTTTGCCGGTGCCACTGTCGCCACCAATGAACACGCTGGCCTTGTTTTGCGCGACCCGCTGGGCCTGATTCAGCAACTCCTCCATCAACGGGCTTTGGGTGATTATTTTTTCACGCCAGACGCCGGTGGACTGGCATTCGATGTTGGCGACGCCTATCCGCATGGCATCTTCCACCTGCTTGATCAAATCGTTTTTGTCCACCGGTTTGGTGAGGAAGCCGAACACACCGCGCCGGGTGGCGTTGACGGCATCGCTGATGGTGCCATGGGCAGTCAAGATGATGACCGGCAGGGTCGAATATTGCGTATGCAGGGCTTCGAACAAGGCCATGCCGTCCATGCCTTCCATGCGCAGGTCGGTGATCACGACATGCGGACGGCAATTTGCCAGCTTGGACAACGCCTCCATCCCGCTGCTGGCAGTGGTAAGGTCATAACCTGCTGAAGTTAGACGCAAACCCAATAACCTGAGCAGGTCCGGGTCGTCATCCACCAATAAAATGCGTTTGCTCAATTCGCTCATCTGTTACGTTACCCTTGGATATTTTCGTTAGATTTTCGGTAGTTAGAGGATTGCATCGGAATCTGGACGCGGATGCGCGCACCGGCACGGTCCTCATGCGATGCCAACACCTCGACCTTGCCATGGTGGCTGGCGACGCATTCGGCAACGATGGCTAGGCCAAAACCGGTACCCTTGACACCCAGTGCGCGGGATGACCGCCCTTGGAAAAAAGGCTCAAACACCTTTACACGATCGTCCGGGTCGATCCCCGGACCGTCATCCTCTATTTCCAGCACCATGTGTCCGCCCTCACTGGTTAGCGATAAGCGGATTTCGCCTCCTTCTGGAGAATATTTGACCGCATTGGACAGGAGATTGTCGAATATAGTCCGCAACTGTTCCTTATCCCCCATTATCTCCATTGGTTCCACCGATTCGACCACGCTGACTGACCTGCCCCGCAACTGCAAGCGATAGTCTTCAAGTAGATCCAATGTCAATTGGCGCATGTCGACTAGGCTAAGTTTCTGATACGTCATGCGTGCGCTCACCTGGCTGTAATTGATGAGTTCCGCTATCATTTTGTCCATTTTATCAGCGTTGCCAACTATTATCCTGGCTATATCCTTCTGTTCCCGATTCAACACCCCCACCACTTCGTCCGATAGCAAATCCGCGCCTTCATGGATGGTGGCCAGAGGGGTTTTAATTTCATGCGAGACATTGCGCACAAACCGCTGTTTGGCCATTTCCAAGTCGTTAAGATGGGTGCGCAGCCATTCCAATCGCTCGCCGAGGAATTCCACATCGGCCGTGCCGACAACCCGGATCGGCTGGGTGAAATTTCCCGCACCGAGCGTCCGTATGAAGAAATCAATCTGGCGGATCGGGTTGTGCAGCAAATAAACAAAAACCACTAGCACAATAAATGATGTGGACAATAGCAACACGATGTGAAGGACTAGGCTTTGCGCGGCTGTTTGCGACAGGCTGGCAAGTTTTTTGGACTCCTCCTCAATGTGTGCGGCATACCCGTAAGACAAGTCACGGGCCGTGGCCTTGACCGATTGAAAAAGGTCGGACTCGGGTGAAGGATCGCGCAGGGAAGGCGTCCGATCAAGTGGCGGGTGAGAATTTTTTGTGGCTAACGGGGGGTTTTGGCGCACTGGGAAACGCAAAACCATCGCATCGAAGGTGATTTTCTCCTCCTTAGCCAAAGCTTCCAGGCCAACCGCCAATGGGCTGTCAGCGGACTTGGACGATTCGACAAGCCCTTGCAAGTCTTCGCCGAATTGCTCGTGGATGAGTTTAAATTCAGTGAATGCGCCAGTATCCCGCAAGCTCAGATAGTGTATGCCCCTGCGTTCCAAGTCGTTCAGTCGATCAAGCAACGCTTGGCCGCTTTTCGACTCAGCCGCCACATGATGGATGGCATGTTGGGACTGCGAAGAAAGTTGCCCGACGGCAAAAAGCGCGGAAACCAAACCTGCCAACATAGGCAGCAAGGTAAAGCCAACGCCTAGCAAAACCAGCCTTTTCAGGGAGAGATGACGCAATATCCTAGTTATAAATTTCATTGCCGATCCGCAAAGCTTAAGGAAATGTTTTACAATTATCCCATCTATGCGGCAAACGGCAAAAACATTACCGGATGACTGAAGTTACGCATGGAGCGTCAAAGCTTGCTTTGACCGCCTGTCGCAGGCGGGCAGGGGCAAGGCAAGCCTTGCCAGTCAAAGCAAGCTTTGACGCTCCAGCCCTAGGCCCATGCGTAACACCAGTTGATGAGCAGGATTCTTCAGTGCTTAGGTCGGGTTAGTGTCACGCGGGGCAGTCCTGCCAATCAGGTCACTTTTAATCACACTCCAACAAAATCAACACGGCAACCCTAAATATCCCATGTATAGAAAAATCAAGCCTTCACCCCATCCAACCCGGCCAAGCGTATGGGCGGCGTCAATCTACTTGGGCCTAAGCCTGGGTCTGCCCAGCCCGGCGCTGCAAGCATCCGACTGGTCGCGTGTCGACGGCCCGTCATCGGGTTCGCCCCGGTCAGTGGGCGAGACCAACAGCGGTTGCATCGCCGGTGCCCTTGCCCTGCCGCTGGAGGGTAAGGGTTATCAAGTCATGCACATCGAACGCAACCGCTACTATGGCCACCCGGACTTGGTCAAGGCACTCAAGCTGTTGGGGCAGAAAGCGAACCAGCGCAACTTGGGGCTAGTGCAAATCGGCGACCTTGGCCAAGCCCGTGGAGGGCCGTTGCCCTTCGGCCACCGCAGCCATCAAAGCGGCTTGGACGTGGATGTGTGGTTCAACCTGAACCCGAGAATCCTCATCGGAGCCAACGCGACGCGAAGCGACATCAACGCCCCTTCCATGCTCAACGGCTCGAAAACCGGGCTAGACCAGGACCGGTGGACTGCCGACCATGTGACTTTGCTGGAACTGGCGGCAAACCTGCCGGGGGTTGACCGGATTTTTGTCAACCCTTACATAAAGAAAGAACTCTGCGACAGCGTCGAGGGCAGACGAAGCTGGCTGCGGGTGATACGGCCTTGGTACAACCACGATGACCATTTCCATATGCGCTTGTCATGCCCTGCCGACAGCCCAAGCTGCCGCGAGCAAGACCCGGTTCCCGTGGGCGAAGGTTGCGATGCCAGACTGGACTGGTGGTTCCAGCACCCGACGGTCACCCCGCCCAAGCCGCACCCCGCCCCCAAGCCGCAATTGCCGGAGGAATGCCTGGATATTTTGGGTGAGCCGTAGTGATAGGGTCAGTGCCCGTTGATTCAAGCCGTTCGTGCCGGGCCTTCGACTTCGCCGAGGCGTGACGGGGGGGGGTTGCAACCCCAATACTGTTGAATTAAGGAGTAGGTCGGCATCCCCATGCCGACAATGAACTTGTTCTTCCCTCGGCGGCAAAGGGTTGCCGCCCTACGGATTCTGTTGCATAACCTTAATTCAACAGTATTGGGGTGCAACCCATACGCGCCAACTTAAGCCGTCAAAGTAGCCCGATCCTGATTTCCATGGATTTCAGGCGGAAATATTTCACGGCTTCATAAGGCGGGTGATTTCTTCCATCTGCCCTTCAATCCAATCCTCCGCCTTTTGGTTGATTTCTGCGACGCTGAATTGACTGCCCTCAATGACCGGCCCTATGCGCACTTGGATCACGCCGGGAAACTTTAAAAAAGCCTGCCTAGCCCAAAACTCGCCGGCATTGTGGGCTATCGGCACCACCGGGCAACCGGCGCGCCGGGCAAGCATGGCACCGCTGGCGTTGTATTGCCCTTTCTGTCCGGGCGGCACACGGGTTCCTTCCGGGAAAATCACCACCCAGCGCCCCTTCTTTAAACGTTCCTCGCCATCACGCAATAACTTTTTCAGCGCGGCCGTCTTGGCCCCACGGTCGATGGCGATAGGTTCCGTCAAACTCAATGCCCAGCCCCAAATCGGCACACTCAACAGCTCCTTTTTCAGCAGGAACACCAAGGGCGGGAAGATGGCCTGGATGGCGAGGGTTTCCCATGCCGATTGGTGCTTGGAGAGAATTATCCCGTTAATGGGCGGAATGTTTTCAGCCCCCTGCAATGCATAGCTCAAACCGCAAATGTTTTCCAGCATCCACATATTCAAGCGCACCCAAATCATCACCCAATGGTAGCGTGCTTCGAATGAACTCCGACGCAACGCGAAGATGATGGGTGCAAACGAGATGACCGATAGAAATTGGCACAGATAAAAAATGCCGGAGCGGACGACAATGCTAAAATTAGCCTTGGGTGAAGAGTATGTATTGGACAGCTTCATGGAGATTGACGAAGGTTGGCACATCAAGTTTGGGATTGCGTTTTAAGGTTTGTCTGCCGTTGCCGGTTTCCACCAAGATGGCTTCCGCGCCCACGCTTTGCGCAGCCTGCATATCCTTCAGGGAATCCCCGACCGCCGGGATGCCGTCCAAATCCACATTGAATTGACTGGCGAACTGCTCATACAGGCCGGTCCGTGGCTTGCGGCAATGGCAACCTTCCTCCGGCCCGTGGGGGCAGAAATAAATCGCCTCGATATGGCCGCCGGCCTCTTCGACCTGTTTGCGCATCTTGGCATGGATGCGATCCAGCGTCGCCAGATCGTATAAGCCGCGCCCAACGCCGGCCTGGTTGGTCACCACGACCACCCGGAAACCGCTGCGGTTCAGTTGGGCAATCGCTTCCAGGCTACCGGGAATGGGAACCCATTCTTCCGGGGATTTGATGTAAGCGTCGGAGTCGTGATTGATGACCCCGTCGCGGTCGAGAATTACCCAGCGCATAGCAATAAAACCAGTCGGTTGACAGCAATATCCCATTGTAACTGATGTTACGCGGCATCGCTTGCAAACAAGCAATTCTCATTAGGTTTCCATTGCCTTCATTCCGGCAGGGATGCCGGAATGACGTGCATCTTACACTTGTGTATAACGGCGAGCGCGGAGCGAGGGGATGATATAAAATCCTGCCGGCCCTAAAGCCGGTCCAACGGACTCGTCACCCCTTTCCCTCCCCGGTTCAGCACATACGTGTAAATCATCGTTGACTCCAAGTTCTTGTGGCCCAATAACTCCTGCACCGTGCGGATGTCATAGCCGGATTCCAACAAATGGGTCGCAAAAGAATGGCGTAAAGTATGCGGGGAAACTTGCTTGGCAATCCCCGCCGCCAGTGCCGCCTTGCGCATCGCCCGTTGCAACGCCTGTTCCTGCAGATGATGCCGCCGCCGCACCCCCGAAACCGGGTCCACCGAAAACGCACCCGCCGGAAACACATACTGCCAGCCCCACTCTTTCGGCGCATTCGGATACTTCACCATTAGTGCGTCCGGCAGCCACACCTCGCCGAAACCCTTGGTCAAATCCTCTTGGTGCAAGGTCTTTACCCGTGCCAGGTGAGCCTGTAACGGCTCCAGCAACGCCGCCGGCAACATCGTCACCCGATCCTTGGAACCCTTGCCGTCGCGCACCGTGACCTGCCGAATGTCAAAATCCACATCTTTCACCCGCAAGCGCAAACCTTCCAACAAACGCATCCCGGTCCCGTATAAAAGCCGCGCCACCAAATCCAAAGTCCCCTCCATGCCCGTCAGCACCTCCCCCACTTCCCGCACCGTCAACACTGTCGGCAAATGCTTGGGCCGCTTGGCCCGCACCATTTCATCCAGCCAAGGCAGTTGGATGCCCAATACCTCTTTATACAGGTAAAGCAAAGCCGCCAAGGCTTGGTTTTGCGTGGAGGCCGACACCTGCCGATTGACCGCCAAATCGGTCAGGAACGCCTCCACCTCTGCCGCGCCCATTTCCCTCGGATGGCGTTTGCCGTGAAACCGCACAAACCGCCTGATCCAGCCCAAGTACGCCTCTTCGGTGCTAAGGCTGTAATGCCCCAATCTGAGCTTTTCCCTCACTTTTTCCAGCAAGCCGGGATGATGGGATTGCTCTGACGGATAATCCAGCACGTTTGACGGGATAACTGGGGGGACGGAAATATTAGTAGGCATGGGACACCCTCATTGAGACTTAAAACTTCAGGCAAAAGCCCGAACACAGCCTATATTCCTATGATCTGATTGGAATTTCCACGGATGAAAGGCTAAACCTGAAAAACTGGTTGACATGATACGGCGTAAGTGTATCATACTTGCAACCGTGTTAGAAATCGCGTTTTAGAGGTTAAGCGTCAGTTACGATGATGCCTAACAGGGGCAAAGACATCATCTTGATGTCTAATACAGGGTTAGGCGCAAGCGGTGCACCACAGCCATTATAAAGCCCATTGTGCATTACGATTACGCCTTGCCGCATTGCAATTTAATTTGTTTAGGGAGACATATCATGTCGATTCGTCAAACTGGTACCGTTAAGTGGTTCAACGATGAAAAAGGATTCGGTTATATCACTCCTCAAGGTGGTGGTGACGATCTGTTCGTGCATTTTAAAGCCATCGAAAGCGACGGTTTCAAAGTTCTGAAAGAAGGCCAGACCGTTTCCTTCGTGGCTGATAGAGGTCAAAAGGGTATGCAGGCTACACAAGTTCGCCCAGAGTGATTTCTTGGCGTACTAAAAACCCGTAACCCGTAACCCTTAAGGCGGATTCGGAGCGTAAGCGACAATCTGCCGTTTGTTCCCCGATGAAAAGGGCCGTAGGGCGCAATAGCGGCTTGCCGCGTATTGCGCCGAATGGATAAAAAGAGCAAAATCCATGAACACCCGGTATTGTTACACTGACCACCCGCCTAACCCGCCGTTCCAGCCGACCCGCGTGGACGTTTGGCTTCATTTTTCTGGCTCCTTCCGCGCGGGCGGCTGAACGGGGTCGTTAGACCGCACAACCAAACTACTACTGACCCCCTCAGCAAGAAATGAAGAACCTTTTTCTAGTAGATGGCGCTTCGGGCACAGGAAAGTCCGATCTCGTTCAATGGCTGGACGAGAACAATGCGGGAGATCTCGCAATAGTAAGGAAGGCGACGACAAGGCCCCAGCGGGACGCCGAACGTATTGACCCCCTTACGGTGCTCGATCTTGAATTCAAATCGAAGGAGGCCTTTGATGCAGAACGCTTTCACTACACCTACAAATATGGCGGCTACGACTACGGATTTCACGCGCACGAACTAACTGAAGCTTTGATTGCCAAGGATAATGTGTTTGTCATCGTCCGCAGTACGGATTTGATAAGCCGCATTGAGCATGACTATCGTCTTGTAAGCGTGATTCCACTTTTCATCTATACAGACCGAACGGAGTTGGAAGTTCGACTAAGGGCCTCTGGAGCCGATGAATCTGCTATAAAGTTTCGTCAAGAGAGATCAAGGCATGCTCTTCGAGACTACTTTAGTAAGCCTGAGTTCTATAGAGAGGTAATAATTAATAATGCACGGCTTGAGGTTTTTCACAACACAGTGGAAAGAGTTATCTCAAAGTACGCTTCGTCGCCTTCGATTGATCCCTTTTTGGTGTCGGTAATGATGTCCTTCAGCCCAGGCAATAAGCGACTCGACGATACGTACGATGCAATAGAAAGAACTCTGGGGCATGTTTCTAAGCGGTATCGCGTAGAGCGTGTCGACAAAGCGCCAGGTTCACCGAAGATTGCCGAGCAGTTTCGTCGCCTCACGTCGCGTTCCGGATTGGTGATTGTCGACCTCACCGAGAACAAGACCAATGTCTATTACGAACTGGGTTTCATCCAGGCAAATGGTAAGCGATGCCTAATTACAGCTGCTGAAGGCACAGATCCATCGTTTTATCCGAGAGAACACAGAATTCTTTTCTACCAGTCGGCACGACATCTTGAGCAGCTTCTGCGACCTGAGTTGGAGAGCATCGCGAGGGAATTACTTGGTCTAAAACTCTGAGGGCCGTAGGGCGCAATAGCGGCTCCGCCGCGTATTGCGGCGAATGGATAAAAGGAGCAAAATCCATGTATCCCCAGCATTGTCTCCTTACCCACCCGCCTAACCCGCCGTTCCAGCCGACCCGCGTGGACGTTTGGCTCATTTCTCTACCTCCTTCTGCGCGGGCGGCTGAACGGGGTCGTTAGGCTTCATGAACATATCCCCTGCATTGATCTATTATCGCTTCGCCGTTCGGCCCTTTGTGCATTTCTACCCCTGATTTTGAATTGCAGTTGCGAGGTGCATTATTTTTTTGCTTGCAAGTTTTGCACAGTGGTTGCAACGCGGTAAGGCGCAATAGCGTTACTCCGCGTATTGCGCCGTATGGATAGGAAAAAGAGAAAAGCCAAGAACCCCCGGCTTTGTCTCACTTCCGACCCGCCTAACCCGCCGTTCCAGCCGACCCGCGTGGACGTTTGCCGTTTTCATTCTGGCTCCTTCCGCGCGGGCGGCTGAACGGGGGCGTTAGGCGATATTGGCTTTAACTACAGTACACTTACAGCAATTTTAATATCAACTAATTACATTTTTAAGTATATATAACGGTTCATTTATTCTTAATGCGTATGCTTTAAAATATGTAAGCCAACCAATCATTTAAAAAAATACTATAATCTATTTATCGACTTCC